>CAMEXM010000006.1 GCA_945947155.1 Polynucleobacter meluiroseus
CATCGCTTGTGCTTGCTTAATATTGGCATTACTCAGAACAAAGGTATCCGGGACGATCTCACCCAAATAAAGGATGTAGGCGACTAAAGCATAAGTGTCGTCGTAACTCAGCGAACGCGGCGCATTCCAGGGCATGGCACGATAGATGTAATCCCACAGCGTCGAGATCGTTGCTACCTTCATGAGCGTAGTGCGCTGCGGCTGTTTGTTATCGTTTAGCGCAGCTACTCGCCCTGTCTTGATATCGTCTTTCGTCGTGCCGCCAGCAATCGGCGTAAAGACTTCGTTTGACTCACCAAAGGTACCGTGGCAACTAGCACACTGCGCTTCCCATACTGTCTCACCCTTTTTGACCGAGCCTGAGCCATTGGGTAGACCCTTAAAATCCGGACGAACATCGATATCCCAGGCAGCTACTTCGGCCGGCGTTGCTGCCCTGCCAATACCAGGAAACTTTCCTGGACCTGTTGCAGCGCCTTGCGCATAAGAGATACCTGCGGCCATCATAAGTGTGACCGTGAGACTCAAACTAGAGCCTAATTTACCCAACTTGTACATTGCTCACCTCGCCATTGGAATCCAATTTCCACGATTGAATTGCATTGTTGTGATAGATCGATCGCGTGCCACGCACGTCACGCAAAGCCTTGATCGTCGGCTGGACGTAACCCGTGTCATCCATCGCGCGTGACTGCATGATCGTGGGTGAACCATCCCAAACCCAATCGATATTGAAGCGCGTGACTGCTTTCGTCAGTACCGGCGTTTCTAAACGAGCCGTTCTCCAGTTGTTACCGCCGTCAAACGAGACATCAACGCGATTAATTTTTCCGCGGCCTGACCAAGCCATACCGGTCACGTTATAAAAACCTTTATCGAGTAACTGCTGACCGCCCGACGGCGTTGTAATAACGGATTTGCATTCCTGTATCGACGTATATTGGCGATGCAAGCCATTGGGCATCAAGTCAATGTAATGAATTGCCTCATCTTTAGCCCCATAGGGCATATCGCCTACTTCTAGGCGGCGTAGCCACTTCACCCAACTAACGCCCTGAACACCAGGCACAACCAAACGCAGTGGGAAGCCATTCTCCGGGCGTAGCATCTCGCCGTTCATACCCCAGGCCACAATCGAATCCTTGAGAGCGCTGTCCAAATTAATGGTGCGCGTCATGCCAGAACCGTCACCACCTTCGGCCAATAAGAATTTGCCTTTTTTGAGATCGGCGCCGCATTCATCGAGCAACACAGACAGCGGCACACCAGTAAATTCACAGCAGGACAACATGCCATGGGTGTATTGCACAGTGGGTACCGCCACATTGCCCCACTCGAGGCCCGTATTGGCGCCACACTCAATAAAGTGAATGCGTGATACCGATGGCATACGCATTAAATCGCTCATCGTAAAAACGCGTTCGCTTTTAACGAGGCCATTGACCATGAGACGGTGTTTATTTGGATCTAAGTTATACCAACCTTGATGGTGGCGCTCAAAATGCAGGCCATTCGGGGTGATGATGCCAAAGAGGCCCTGCAACGGTGTAAATGCAACCGATGCGGCTGAAACGCGCGTTAAACCGGGTGACTCACGGCGGATTAAATTCGATTCATAGACCGAAGGCAATCCATAGGGCATGGTCGCTACGTTTTTACCCAAGGTAGTTTGCCACTCTTGCTTTTCTAAAATGGCTGGATCACCTGCAGCCGAGGCTAATGCAGCAGGTGCTGCAGCGAGGCCAGCAGCGCCGCCAATCGCAGATAAAAAGCCTTTACGTAAAAAACCGCGGCGGTTTTCATCGAGGCCATTTTTATTGACGTCCGCAATCAAGTCTTGCGAAATGAAATGCTCCGGGGCCTTGCGAAGCCGCGATTGCCCTTTCGGCTTTTCAACGTATTGAATATCTTCTGAATTCAGTTCCAGTTGATTTTTATTCATTGTTTTAAAGACTCACTAAATGATTGATTAAAAACTACGTCTTCATTTCTTCTACAACACGTGCACATACGCCTTGGCAAATACCCAAGGTTGCTTCATCGCCAATGGAGTAATAGACCGTAACGCCCTCTTTGCGGCGCGCTAAGATGCCAGCGCGACACAGGGCAGTTAGATGCCTTGATACATTCGCTTGGCTTGAGCCGACCTGCTCCATTACCGCGTTCACAGACTTTTCGCCGGAACAAAGAATGAATAAAATTTTCAAGCGCAATGGCTCTGCAAGCATGCTAAAAAATTGAGACACCTGCGTAAAGACCTGTTCCATTTGGGCAGGCGTTAGGTCTTTCGTCTCCGGCGGAATGAGTGGGCTCATTTGTCAATTACTTGTTACAAAACGGGTGTAAATATGCATCTTAACGCATTAATGCATATTTGACGCCTTAGGAAGGTCAGTGACTATAGTGAGTTACCCTAGGTCACTCAGCCAGGAATACTGCACTTAGGCCCTAAAATT
The DNA here is from genome assembly GCA_945947155.1 of Polynucleobacter meluiroseus. Lineage (GTDB taxonomy): Bacteria > Pseudomonadota > Gammaproteobacteria > Burkholderiales > Burkholderiaceae > Polynucleobacter > Polynucleobacter meluiroseus_G. The sequence goes on from CAMEXM010000006.1 coordinate 2,457, forward strand.
GGGGCGTGCTGGATACCGAAGCTATATTTCTCTCGTTTAAGTTGGCCCTATATACATTGGCAATCATGTTGCCCTTGGGTATTTGGCTGGCCCATCGGCTGGTACGGATGGGATCCGCAAAGCCCTGGCTTGAAGCCATTCTCGCTTTGCCGCTGGTCTTGCCGCCCACCGTCCTCGGTTATTACCTTCTCGTCGGTTTTGGGGATGTCAGCCTGTTTGGTTACCCCCTGGTCTTCTCATTCGAGGGAATTCTTCTGGCATCCCTGATCGTTAATTTGCCATTTGCGGTGCAGCCGATTCAGCGCGCCTTGGAGTCGATCAACCCCGAAATTCGGGAGGCGGCCCAGGTCAGCGGACTGTCGAAATGGCAGATTTTTCGCCTGATCGAACTGCCTTTGGCCTGGCGTGGTGTGACTAGCGCTGCTGTCATGACCTTTGCCCATACCTTGGGCGAATTCGGCGTCATCTTGATGGTCGGCGGGGCTATTCCCGGTGAAACCAAAACCGTCTCTATTGCGATTTATGACAAGGTTCAGGGCTTTGATATTGCCGGGGCAGGATTGCTTTCCCTCTTGCTATTAGGAACCTCCCTGATTGCCATTGCCCTGTCGTACGGCGTATTAGGAAAACGCAAATCATGTTGAAGTTGCGCATATACCAAACAATACCAATGCCTTTGCAGCTGGATATTGAATGCACCAATGGTGAACTGCATGCACTGGTAGGCCCATCGGGTAGTGGCAAAACATCGGCGCTGCGCACCATCGCTGGTTTACGCAATCCAGCCCATGGTCAGATCGAATGCAATGGTGAAATTTGGTTTAACGCCGATGAAGGTGCTGGGCTAAAACCCCTCGCCTTATCCCCAGCGCAGCGTTCCTGCGGACTCTTGTTTCAGCAATACGCCCTCTTTCCCCATTTGTCCGCCATCGATAATGTGAAAATTCCGTTGCAAAATACACGGCATACGGCAGCAGAAAAAAAGGCCATTGCGCAAGATTGGCTGCGGCGAATGGGTATTGGTGAACTCGCGCTGCGCATGCCTAATCAACTCTCCGGCGGGCAGCAGCAACGTGTCGCACTGGCAAGAGCACTAGCACGCCAACCTAAGGTCTTGCTTTTGGATGAACCCTTTTCTGCAATTGATACACCAACCAGGCAAGGCCTTTATAAAACCCTAGCGGAATTGCGCCGCGATTTAGATATTCCAATTATTCTGGTCACGCACGATCTACGTGAAGCGGGTTTATTGGCTGATCGCATTACGGTGATTGATCGCGGCATTGGGCTACAAACAGCAAGTCCGCAAAACTTATTCCAAAAACCGCGTAATTCCAGAGTGGCGGAACTGGTCGGGATCAGCAATCTATTCCAAGGGCGATTCAATCAAGGCAAGCTGCATTGGCAGGGCACGGATATTGCACTCGATGTCGTCGATAAAAATAAAATTCCGGCGGATAGCGTGGTTGCCTGGGTTATTCCGCAAAGCGGCGTTAGTGTCAGCAGAACAAAAACTGCACTTAGTAAGCCTGCCCTTGTCACTGAAATCAGCGCCATTGGGCAAATTGCAGTAATTCAATTTGCCATTCCAGCAAGCGATCAAACCGTCATTTGGGAAGCTTCTGCAGCGGAAGTTCGGCGACTTGAGCTAGAGATTGGCATCCAGGTTGAGCTGGAGCTCGATGGCAAGCAAATCCACATCATGCCGCTGCGACCGATCAATGATCCGCGACGTTTTACAACGATTGCACCCAACTAAAGCGCCTGTAAAAACACCTTACTTGGGCGTGCCCCATTTTATGATTTGCTATTGGTGTTGATACCCAAGAGCGGATAGGCGGGACAGAAACGAAATACGCCTGTTAATACAGGGACAATACCAATCCAGCCCCACATGCCAATCGTGCCAGTTGCGGCCAGTCCAATTAAAACCAAGCCTGCGATGATTCGGAAAGCGCGATCCATAGTGCCTACGTTGCATTTCATGATGAACTCCTTTTTGTAATGAATCGGATTTATTTACGGCAATAGTGCTTGTAAAGCAATGTCATCACATCCACCGCAATGGCGCTGGATAAGGAGTAATAAATTAATTTGCCATCACGGCGTGTTTCAACCAACTCTTCGTTGCGCAATACCGTCAATTGCTGCGAAAGCGTCGGCTGATGAATATCCAAAATATCTTCAAGCTCCCCAACGCATTTTTCACCCTGACTAATTTCACAGAGCAATAGCATGCGATCTGGGTTTGACAATACCTTCATCAGACGGCAGGCCTCGTCAGCCGAAGTGCGCATACGTTCTAAGTCAATGGTTGCTGGCATGAACTGTCTTTCTCGACCTAATTAGCTTATAGGGCGTTTAATGGAATCTTTAAATAGGCCGTGCCATTACCCTCTGCTTTGGGCATATGGCCTGCACGAATGTTGACCTGAATCGACGGCAAAATTAGAGCGGGCATTTCAAGTCCAGCATCGCGTTTGGTTCGCATTGCAACAAACTGCTCTTCCGTAATGCCGTCATACACATGAATATTGGCCTCTTTTTGATCGGCTACGGTGGACTGGTATTCCGGGGCCCTGCCGTTGGGCGGGTAGTCATGGCACATATACAGCTTCGTCTTGGGTGGGTACTTCAAGATCGATTGGATGGATCGATATAAATGACTGGCACTGCCACCAGGAAAATCACAGCGCGCCGTCCCGACATCCGGCATGAATAAGGTATCGCCAACAAAGATACTATCGCCGATCTCGTAGGCCATGCATGCCGGCGTATGGCCAGGAACATACAAGGCCTTGAACGATAGATTGCCAAACGCAATCGATTCACCCTCTTTTATGAGTGCATCAAATTGCGATCCATCCACCGCCAAGTCATCTAAATTAAAAACACCCTTAAACACACCCTGCACGGTGGTGATGTGATCGCCAATCGCAATCTTTCCACCCAGCTTTTCCTGAATGTAGGGCGCTGCAGTCAAATGGTCGGCGTGTGCATGGGTTTCTAAAATCCATTCGAGCTGCAGGCGGTGCTCTTTGATAAAAGCAATCACTTTATCAGCCGACTTGATCTTAGTTCGGCCCGACCTGGGATCGTAATTGAGTACCGAGTCAATCACAATGCAGGCTGATCCTTCAGATTCGTACACCACATAGGTGTAGGTCCACGTTTGTGGGTCAAAGAAGGCTTTAACGTTAGCTTGTGTAGATGTGTACATGGTTTGAGTATAACATTATATTTAAATATATAATATAAGTGTCGATATAAATTGATTACGTAAAGGTGGATACTCGGCGATATGGATAGCATGAGCGCAATTAGCGTAGGGCTTGGAGTCTTCGTCGGCACGATGATGGCCTTAACTGGAGCTGGCGGAGGCATTTTGTCGGTTCCACTCTTGGTATTTGGACTAAATCTCAGCATTGCCAGCGCCGGCCCCATTGGTTTGTTAGCGATTGCCGTGGCGGGCTCTCTTGGCGCAATCCATGGTTTGCGCACAAAACTATTGCGCTATCGTGCTGTCCTTGTGATGGCAGTGCTTGGCATCGTACTGGCACCAATCGGCATATACATGGCTCAGCGGATCCCCAATACGCCTTTGTTGCTCGCATTTGCCAGCATACTGATCGTAGCGTCCATTCGAATGTTCATTCAGGCGCAGCAAGAAATCACCGGCACTGTTCCAAAAGATCGGCCTGCCCCGCCCTGCAAGCTCGATCAATCGATAGGCCGCCTAATATGGTCTGTACCGTGTGCGCGTTCTCTCATGGGCTCCGGCGCAGTAGCGGGATTCTTATCGGGACTGCTCGGCGTTGGCGGCGGCTTCATTATTATTCCGGCACTCAAAAAGGTAACCGATCTACCCATGCAATCGATTGTTGCCACATCGCTTGGCGTATTGGCTTTGATTTCGATTGCGGGCGTCACGAGCGCTGCAGTTGCAGGTCATCTCAACTGGTCAATCGGCATTCCATTTGCAGCTGGAGCCGTTGCTGGGATGCTAGTGGGCAGCGTCATTGCAAAGCACATTAGTGGTCCACGCATTCAGCAAGTATTTGCCGTTTTTACTTTTTTAATATCCCTCAGTTTGTTGTATAAAGCCATTTAGTACAGGAGCAATCAATGCAAATTAGCTGCCCCCATTGCCATAAACCCAATCGCTTTCCAGTCGATCGCATTGCACAGGATCCGATCTGCGGCGTCTGCAAAAAAAGCCTTCTCTCTTTGCCAATTGAATTAAATCAAGGTAATTTTGCCGAAGTAACGGGGCAAAGCCATCTACCCGTCTTGCTTGATTTTTGGGCGCCCTGGTGCGGTCCGTGCACTCAGTTTGCGCCGACCTTTGCAGCAGCAGCCCGGCGCTATGCAAACCAACTGGTATTTGCCAAAGTCAATACTGAAGCAGAGCAGCAACTGGGATCGCAGTTTCAGATTCGCTCGATTCCAACCTCAGCAGTATTTAAAGCAGGAGAGGAGCTGGACCGATTATCGGGCGCCCTCAGACCACCAGAACTCGAGCAGTACGTCAACACCATTCTGCGCAAATGGAGTGCTTAGATTGTTAAAGCAGCTTACGAGCAACCAGACCCAGTAAGGCCGACATCCCCGTATGCTTTGGTCCTTCGGACAATTCTTTTTCATACAAACACAGATCAACCGGGTCTAGATCACCAATCAGGGTACGGATCATGTCCTCGGTATACAGGTGTTCCAGTATCGAAGGACCGCCCGTTTTAAATTCCAATTGCTTGGGCGTGTACCCCTGAATAATCAGGACTCCTCCAGGCTTCAGGATCGATGCCATTTGTGCAAATAGACGGATACGCATCACTGGGTCAGCAAACTGAATAAAAATGCCGGCTACCGAATCGTATTGATTTGGCTGCCAATCCCATGAGTCGATTGATGCCAAACTAAACTGAACCTGCACTGCCTCTTCCTTTGCAAGTGCAACTGCTTTGCTCAGGGCTACTTCCGATACATCAAATGCGTCGACCTGCATGCCCTGCTTTGCAAGCCAAACGGAATTTCGACCTTCGCCATCGGCGACGCATAAGACGGAATCGCCCTTCTTTAAATGAAGCATTGCCTGCTCCTGTAGATACTCATTAGGGGCTTTGCCGAAAATATAATCGGGAGTATTAAATCGCTTATTCCAAAAATCAGCGCCATCTGAGAATGCAGTTGTCATGGTTGTATGTTCTATATCGATTGAAACAAAAAAGGCTGCCTAGGCAACCTTCACACTCCATACGTAATGCGCCTTGCCACTAATTTACTTTTTAAGGCCGCCCTGCAAATCACGGATCAGGTCATCGGGATTTTCAAGGCCAACAGCAATCCGAACTAGGCCGTCGGAAATGCCTGCGGCTTTACGTGCCTCGGGCGATACTCGGCAATGGGTGGTCGTTGCAGGATGCGTAATCGTGGTGCGGGTATCGCCTAAATTGGCTGTGATCGAGCACAGCGCAGTTTGATCAATCAATTTGAAGGCTGCCTTTTTGCCGCCTTTGAGGACAAACGACAAAATCGCTCCGCCTGCCTTTTGCTGCTTCTTCGCTAGGGCAAATTGCCGATGGGACTTTAGCCCGGGATAATAAACAGCCTCGACCCCAGCTTGCTTTTCGAGCCACTGAGCTAATGCCAATGCATTGGCACTCTGCTGCTTCATGCGCAGATCAAGAGTCTCCAGACCCTTCAAAAATACCCACGCATTAAAAGCGGACAGCGTTGGTCCGGCTGTACGTACGTATGGAAATACCTTATCCATGATGAAGAATTTCTTGCCAACGATGGCGCCACCAAGCACTCTACCCTGTCCATCTAAATATTTCGTGGCCGAATGAATAATGACATCAGCGCCTAAATCCAGCGGCCGTTGTAATGCTGGCGTACAAAAACAGTTATCCACTACAAACAAGGCATTCGCTTTATTTGCAATCTTCGCAATGGCACGAATATCCGCGATCTCAGTCATCGGATTGGATGGCGTCTCAAGGTAAAACATCCGGGTATTGGGTTGTACAGCGGCTTGCCAGGCTTTGTTATCGGATAAATCAACGTAGCTTGTGGTGATACCAAAGCGACCAAGAATACTGCCAAACAACTGAATGGTGGCTCCAAATACCGAGCGAGAACAGATCACATGGTCGCCCGCCTTCAAATGAGACATTGCCGTTGTCATGATGGCAGCCATACCCGAGGCAGTAGCAATACAGGCCTCGCCACCCTCGAGTGCGGCCAAGCGATCCTGAAACATGCTGACGGTGGGATTGGTAAAGCGCGAATAAATAAAACCGGTTTCAGCATTGGCAAAACCCTGCTCTGCCTCTTCTGCACTGTTAAAGCAAAAGCTTGAGGTCAGATATAGCGCTTCTGAATGCTCTTGATACTCTTGGGAGCGACGCGTTCCAGCACGAACCGCCACGGATTCCAGGGCAAGTTTGGACAGGTCGAGGGGGCGACGCTTCGAAGTAATTTTGCTAGCCATGCTACTAGTGTACTTAATCTTCGGTAGCCAAGTGCAAGTGAAGCTGGGAACGCGCAAAGTCGCCCGGATCCTTTTGGCGGTCTGCTTGCGCCGTTTCGGTGGTGCGTGCAGCCTCTAAGGCGTCTAGGTAGGAGTCGTTAATGTCGCCTGTAATGTAGTGGCCATCAAAGCACGATGCCTCAAAATTCAGAATCTCCGGATTGATGTCGCGCACCGCCTGCTTCATGTCCTCAACACTTTGATAAATCAGCTGATCGGCACCAATCATCTTATTAATCTCCGAATCCGTACGACCGTAGGCCACTAATTCGCTGCGGGTTGGCATATCGATACCGTATACATTCGGAAAACGCACTGGGGGCGCTGCTGATGCAAAGATCACTTTCTTTGCGCCTGACTCACGCGCCATTTGCACAATCTCATAGGACGTTGTGCCGCGCACAATCGAGTCATCCACAATTAACACAGTCTTGTCTTTAAACTCAATCCGCATCGCATTGAGTTTTTGGCGCACGGATTTACGGCGTACGGCCTGTCCAGGCATGATGAAGGTGCGGCCAATGTAGCGGTTCTTAAAGAAACCTTCGCGATAACTAATGCCTAAACGCTTTGCCACCTGCATGGCTGCTGGCCGGCTCGAGTCCGGAATCGGCATTACCACATCAATTTCACTGACATCCGTTTCTGCACGAATTTTCTCGGCTAAATAATCACCCATGCGCATGCGCACGTTATAAACCGTTACGCCATCAATGGTGGAGTCTGGTCTAGCCATATAAACGTATTCAAAAATACAGGGATTAAGGACTGCATTGGGTACGCACTGATGGGCAACAAAATTACCATCGAGGTCGATGTAGATAGCCTCCCCCGGCGCCACATCCCGAACAAAGGTAAAGCCCAAACCTTCGAGCGCTACGGACTCAGAAGCAATCATCCACTCGGGGCCCTCAGGACCATCAATGCGGCCGATGCATAAAGGACGTATACCAAACGGGTCTCGAAATGCCAGCAGGCCATAGCCTGCTATCAATGACACCACGGCATAGGAACCCTTCACTCTACGCGTCAGTCCTGTTACCGCCTTAAACATCGATTGCTCATCCAATGCGGCGCTATTGGTTTCTTTTTGCAGTTCATCCGCCAGTACGTTAAGCAGTACCTCAGTATCAGAGCTCGTATTAATGTGGCGGCGATCGCGATAGGCCATCTCGGTTCGCAGAGCAGGCGCATTGGTTAAATTACCGTTGTGCGCCAAAATGATTCCGTAGGGTGCGCCGACATAAAAAGGTTGAGCTTCCTCCTCGCTGCTAGCAGAACCGGCAGTGGGATAACGCACTTGACCAATTCCAACATTGCCAACTAAACTGCGCATGTTGCGGGTACGGAACACATCGCGCACCAAGCCATTTGCCTTGTGCATAGTGAATGAATTGCCATTCATCGTCGCAATACCAGCCGCATCCTGACCGCGATGCTGGAGTAGCAGCAATGCGTCATAGAGCAACTGATTTACCGGGTAACGCGAGACACTTCCGACTACGCCGCACATATGACTTAACTCCCTGAGGGTGGTGGTGCAGAAATAACGCTGGTTGGCGCACGCAACTTCGCCGCCCAATCGGACGGTAACCATACTTGGATCACTACCATGGCGACATCAATCGCAGGACGGGTAATCGCCGCTTTCCATGCATTTGTTTGCGGGACCGGCGTTAATACCGCCAAGGTCGATAGAACAACCACAACAAACGCGCCGCGTACCAGACCAAAGACCAGACCTAAAAAACGATCGGTAGAACTTAGACCTGCTGAAATGATCGCCTTTTGAATCATCGACCCAATAAAGTTGCCCGCAATTAAAACCAGAATGAATAAAATGAGAAAGCTGAGACCAAGTCGCAACATCTCATCGAGCTGAAAAGTGGAAAGCCACTCCACCGCTAAATAGTTACTGTAATGATAGGCAACCCATGCAGCCACAAACCAAGAGACTAAGGCGATCACCTCTTTAAAAAAGCCACGGTAGATTCCGACAAAAGCCGAAACCAGCAATATGGCGAAGACAAAATAATCAACCGAGGTCAGTTTTAAAGTGGCAAGAATTTCCATACTCTATCCAGTGAATGGGCGAAGGATCACTGCTTCCCCACTTCCACAATCCGTGGAGTCAGGCCAATTGCCTTAATTTTCTTTTCAGCTGCTTCTGCCGTTTCTTTATCCGGAAAGGGGCCGGCGCGCAGCGCATACAGTTTTGAGCCATCTGTACCCGTGCGATTTAAAACATAATTCGGAATTTTTTGCTCTTTCAGTTTTGCAATCCAACCATTCGCACGTTCTTCAGATGCAAAGGCGCCGATTTGAATCACAAACTTCCCAGCAGCACTTGAATTGGCGTTTGCGGTAGCAGGCCCATTCGCATTTGACTTGGCCGCAACTACAATTTCTTCACCAGCAGCGAGGCCCATTGTTTTATCTGCTGAACTTGACGCAAGCGGTTTTGCAGGAGCTGAAGTTGTTGGAGCTGGCGCAACTACAGTTGGCCCAAGTGGTTTTGTTACGGTTTTGGCTTCCTCGGATTTTGGCTCGGCAGATGGCGGTGAAGCTGGCTGCGGCGGCGCCACTGCTGGCAAGCTACTCACAATGGTTACGGCGATGTCATTACTAATGGTCTTTGGCTTACTATCAAGCACGCGGGGCAAAACAATAATTGCAAGCAATACTAATACCGCAGCACCTATGAGGCGATGACGGGCACGCTGGTGTTCAGGATCTTCGGTTAAAACAGAATCATCAGCGCTCACACGTGAAGCGCGACTGCTAAATTTGTTACCCGAGCGTGATCGCGTCGACGAAGCACGCAACCCGCCATCGGGCTGGGAATCGCGCTTAAAAAGCTGGGATAGACGAATCATGGATTAGTGCGCCTGGTTGTTTCGATAAGCCATTACGCCTGCGACAGTATAGAAAGAGCCGAATACCACTATTCTATCACCCTCCCCCGCAGACAAAAGCGCCTTTTGGAAAGCGTCTCCTGGGCTTGCAAAGGTCTGAATACCGCCATCTTGACCTTGATCGCGCTTCGCCCCACTCGCCTCTAAAAATCCAGCAAGTTCAGCCGCGCTTGCGGCCCTGTTGGTTGGCAAATCGGTACAGAACCAGTAATCCACAAGGCCCACCATCGGACGTATGACGCCCTCAATGTCTTTATCGGCCATCGCGCCAAAAATGGCATAGGTATAGGGGTGATAACCCATCTTATCGAGGCTCTGCCCCAGGGTTGCAGCCGCATGAGGATTGTGTGCCACATCGAGCACAATCGTAGGCTGTCCAGGTAGAACCTGAAAACGGCCTGGCAACTCAACCATGGCAAAGCCGTTGCGAATGTCTTGTGCACTTACGGGTATACGGTCACGCAAAGCACTTAGGGCTGCAATCACAGCAGAGGCATTGAGTAATTGATTGGCACCCCGCAGCGCGGGATAACCTAAACCACTAAAGCGCTTGCCTCGTCCAGACCAAGCCCATTGTTGTTTGTCCCCTTGAAAGTTGTAATCCCGGCCCATCAGCCAAAGATCACAGCCCAGTGACTCCGCATAGTCAACCAAGCTAGCAGGCGGCATTGGGTCACCACACACTGCAATCGCATTGGCACGAAACACGCCAGCTTTTTCCTGTGCAATTTTTTCTCGGGTGTCACCCAAAAAAGCAGCGTGATCAATATCAATGCTAGTCACTATGGCGCAATCGGCATCCAAAATATTAATTGCATCCAGACGACCACCCATGCCTACTTCGAGAATAACGGCATCCAACTTGGCATCCGCAAAGAATCGCATGATGGCCAAAGCAGTAAATTCAAAATAGGTGAGTGTGGGGGCATCTGGCAGACTGACTCTTGCGGCTTCCACTTCAGCAAAATGAACTAGTAGTTGGGCGTCGGTTGCATTAACACCGTTGACGCGTGCCCGTTCATTAAATTGCAGCAAATGAGGCGATGTATGGCAACCAATCCGATAACCGGCAGCCAGCAAAATGCTCTCTAGAAAAGCGCAGGTAGAGCCCTTGCCGTTTGTCCCAGCAACCGTAATGATGGGGCAATCAAAGTGAAGGTCGAGGGCTGCTTGAACCCGACTAATGCGCTCAAGGCCCATATCGATCCCAACCGGATGGGCTGTTTCGAGGTGATTAAGCCAAGCCTCGAGGCTAGAAAATGAAATTGGATCCGGGCTTGATGCGCTCAACGCTTTAACTAGGACTAAGAGGATGGACTAACAACAGGAGCGGTAATGGATGGCTCTGGCAGTTTTTGTAAGAGCGCCAATATACGGGCAATCTCTGCACGCATATTCCGGCGATCCACAATCATGTCAACACCACCCTTCTGCATTAAAAACTCGGAACGCTGAAATCCCTCTGGGAGTTTTTCGCGAACGGTTTGCTCAATCACCCGTGGTCCAGCAAAACCAATCAATGCTTTGGGCTCAGCCATCACCACATCACCCATGAAGGCAAAGCTAGCCGAAATGCCGCCCATGGTAGGGTCAGTCAGTACGCTAATGTAAGGCAGCCCTGCTTTTGAAAGCTTGGTTAACATCGAATTCGTTTTAGCCATTTGCAATAGAGACAACAGACTCTCTTGCATGCGCGCGCCGCCAGTTGCAGTAATGCAAATAAATGCGCATTTTTTATCGATCGCTTCTTGGGCGCCTCGTACAAAACGCTCACCAACCACCGATCCCATTGAGCCGCCCATGAACTGAAACTCAAAACAGGCAGTGACCACCGGAATGGCCTCAATTTTTCCTCCGAGAACCACTAAGGCATCGGTCTCACCTGAGACATCGATAGCCTCTTTGATGCGATCGGGGTATTTTTTGGAATCCTTAAATTTCAATGGATCAACTGGAAAAACATTGGCGCCAATTTCATATCGGCCCTTTGGGTCGAGCAAGCCATCCAAGCGTTGGCGTGCGCCAATGCGCATGTGATGACTGCACTTAGGACATACCGATAGATTGGCTTCAATATCCGTGCTGTATAAAACAGCTTCACATCCAGGGCACTTTACCCACAATCCTTCAGGCACTGACTTTCGATTAGCAGGGTCAGTGTGCTGAATTTGCGGCGGAAGAAGTTTATCAATCCAGCTCATGTACTTTAGCTATCCAATGCAGTGCGAATCTCGCGTATGAAGTGTTCGAGCGATTGTACTGCCTCGCCTGGAGGAGCCTCTTCAAGCAAGCGAATGATGCGGCTCCCAATCACAACGGCATCCGCCGTATTGGAAACAGCCTTAGCGCTGGCAGCATCATGAATACCAAAGCCGACCGCAATGGGTATGGGAGTGGCCGCTCGAATCTGCGGGATGATGCTCGCGACATCTTGCGTATTCAGGTTATTGGCGCCCGTCACGCCCCGCAATGAGACGTAATAGATGTAGCCAGACGCTATTTTCGCAGCCTCTTTAATCCGCGCTGGCGATGAGGTGGGTGCTAATAGGAAAATCGGATCCACTCCAGCAGAACGCATCTGCTGCGCAAAATCAACACACTCCTCCGGAGGGTAATCCACAATCAATACCCCATCAACGCCGGCTGACTTGGCCTCAGTCGCAAAACGCGCAGCGCCCATTTGCTCGACTGGATTAGCGTAGCCCATAAGCACCACCGGTGTATTGATATCCGTTTCTCGAAATGCTTTCACCATCCCAAGGCAATGGCGCAAGGTAACGCCTTGACTTAGCGCTCGCTCGGAGGAACGCTGGATCACTGGACCATCGGCCATGGGATCAGAAAAAGGAACACCAAGTTCAATCACATTAGCACCGCCACGGACCAGTGCATGCATTAGTGCAACCGTTAAACCCGGCTCAGGATCGCCGGCAGTAATAAAAGGAACCAAGCCTTTTTTACCGGCCTGCTTTAGATCATTAAATACAGTTGAAATCTTGGACATAAATATGTTCTAAACCTTAACCTTCAGAGCCGGTTGCTTGCGCAACGGTATGCATGTCTTTATCACCGCGACCAGACAAGTTGACCAAAATCGTTTTATCTTTTGGCAAGGTAGCAGCGAGCTTGCATGCGTATGCGATTGCATGCGCAGACTCCAAGGCTGGAATAATGCCCTCAATTTGGCAGCAATCATGAAACGCTTTCAGCGCTTCTTGATCGGTGATTGCGACATACTCTGCACGGCCAGAATCTTTCAGCCAGGCATGCTCAGGGCCAACCCCTGGATAGTCCATGCCAGCAGATACCGAATGCGTCTCTGCAATTTGACCATTTTCATCTTGCAATAAATAGGTACGATTGCCGTGTAATACGCCGGGTTTGCCAACGCACAATGCAGCCGAGTGCGCAGCCGTATTCAGACCATGACCAGCGGCTTCAACGCCAACCAGCTTCACTTCTGGGTAATCAATGTAGGGATAAAAAATACCCATAGCATTTGAGCCACCGCCAACGCATGCCATGACATAGTCGGGTTGACGACCAATCATCTCCGGCATTTGGACTTTGCACTCTTCTCCAATGACGCTCTGAAAGTCGCGAACCATCATCGGGTATGGGTGTGGACCAGCGACCGTGCCAATGATGTAAAAGGTATCTTCCACATTCGTAACCCAGTCACGCATCGCTTCATTTAACGCATCTTTTAAGGTTTTAGTACCCGACTCTACTCGTACTACCTTGGCACCCAAGAGCTTCATCCGAAATACGTTTTGCGCCTGACGGGCTACATCCACGGAGCCTTGATAGACCGTGCAGTCCAGACCAAAGCGTGCGCAAATGGTGGCAGTAGCAACGCCATGCTGTCCTGCGCCCGTTTCTGCAATGATGCGCGGCTTGCCCATGCGCTTGGCAAGCATGGCTTGCCCAATGACGTTATTAATCTTGTGTGCACCGGTATGATTTAAGTCTTCGCGCTTCAAATAAATCTGTGCGCCGCCCAGCATTTCACTCCACCGTTTGGCGTGATAAACGGGGGAAGGACGACCGACAAAGTGCTTAAGCTCGTAATGAAACTCTTCGATGAACTCTGGATCATGCTGATAGCGTGCATAGGCTTCTTTCAGTTCTTCCAGGGCAAACATCAGTGTTTCCGAAACGAAAACACCGCCGTATGGGCCAAAGTGCCCGCGTGAATCCGGCTTATCGTACATAGTTACCTCTTTTGATTGGGTTACCGCATTGGTTTCTTGGAATCCGCCAGTCGAACTGCCTCAATAAACTGGCCCATTAAAACGGCATCTTTAATGCCTTTAGCGCTTTCAACGCCGCTCGAAATATCAACGGCGCAGGGTTGTAGGCGCGCAATCGCTTCGCCCACGTTGTGTGCGTTCAACCCACCACTCAAAACGACCCGAGGCGCGTTTGCGCTTGCCCATGCTTTTGGAATCCATTGCCAATCAAAAGGAATGCCGCCCCCACCGTAGCCCTCAACCAAGGCATCAAGCAAGAAACCGGCTGCTTGCCTATATTGTAGGGAAAAATCAGCAAATGCGAAGCCCTCGCCCACTCGGCCCGCTTTGATCCAGCGATCACCAGAGGCTAAGCGCTGGCATTCTTCTGGGCTCTCATCCCCATGAAATTGCCATAATGTGATCGATGCATAGGCCCGAATCGCCGCAAATTCTGCATCGGAGGCATTTACAACCAGGCCAACGGCATCTACCCCGGCAGGCAATCGAGAGATGAGCGCGGCGGCATGCTGTGGGCTAACCGCCCTTGGGCTGGGCGGATAAAACACAAAACCCAGCGCATCAACACCCGAATTTACTGCAAAATCAACGTCTTGCGGGCGTGTAAGGCCGCAAATCTTGATGCGGGTATGGTCTGAAGCGTAATGAAGTAATCCCATGGCTAAATCATAATCCGCTTCGGCTGTGCAGGAATCGGCTCTTGCAGTAGGGCAATAACCTCGGCTGGAAGCCATGAATGCGCGAGCCATGGAGCTGGAATATGGTGCTCCGGCGGATAACCCACCCGGGCCAAATAGAGACCGTCAGGTGAAAACGTCGGCGCTGCAGACTGGCGGCTTTTGGCCTCCAATACCTCACTTAACCACTCTGACGACTGCTTTCCTTGGCCGATGGCCAACAGGCTGCCTACAAGATTTCGAACCATGTGGTGCAAAAAGGCATTGGCCCGAACCACAATGTAGACCCAGGGCTCCTGATCCAAAATTTGAATGTCGTACATGGTTTTAACTGGCGTCTTGCTTTGGCACTCCGATGACCTAAAAGAGGAAAAATCATGTTCCCCCAAAAGGCATTGGGAAGCCATTTGCATGGCGGCGATATCAAGCCACTTATCCGCAGTCAGCATCAAATAGCCAGCACGTGAGGCTACGGTCGGCGCACGGCAAGGACCCACATGTAAGGCATACACATAACTCCGTTCAAATGCGGAAAACCGCGCGTCAAAAGAATCATCGACGGCTTGAGCCCAATTCACCACAACATCACTTGGCAGAAAACTATTGAGGCCACGCACCCATGACCACGACTCACGCTCAACGCCACAATCAAAATGTACTACCTGCCCAAGAGCATGAACTCCGGTATCGGTTCGCCCAGCAGCGGTAACCCGAATGGGATTGGCGCGTGATTGGTTATCGCCAATGAACGCATTGATGGCCTGCTCTACTTTATCTTGAACGGTATTTTGACTAGGCTGAGTCTGCCACCCAACAAATCGGGTCCCGTCATACTGCAAGCCCAGCGCAATGCGCGTCATCTACTGAGTCCGGCAAACACGGTTTCGCATCCCAATTAGCTACTTCGCTGTTGGATTTCGGATAGCATGGCCTTAGCGTCCACAACGAGGGATGCATCTACTGCATTGGAAGGATCAAGGCTAAGCTGGACGATGTCCTCTAAGCTGCGTGTTGCAGCAGCAAAATCTTCAATCGTCATATACGCTTTTGCAAGATTGAGTTTGACTCGCAATGCATCATTCCGAACAGCAGGATCGCTTTTGATCGGAGTTAAATCGAGATCAATACCGGCAAACAAATTTTTTGCTCGCACCGACAGGTCTTCGCTGGGCGATTCCGGTTTTACATCGTCCCGTAGCGATGCAGAGGCGAACCCGTCGGCATGAGTCGACGTACTGCGTTCCGATTGCCGCGCATGGCGGGCCATAAACCACAATAGCAATACTATGGCTGCAATCACACCAAACACAACCAAGACGGGGGCCCAGGCCGTATTCGCAGGGCCAGACTCGGTAACCGATCCAGATTTAGAGAGCGCTTTACCCGCGTCCAGTAACTTTTGTAAATCAGCAATGTTTTTTTCTAACTCAACAATGCGGCTGCGCGTTTGCTCCAATATTTTTTCTTGCGCCACGATTTCTTCGGTGTAGCGCCGTTGATCCGAATTACTATCCGCACCAGGACCAATGGTTAAGCGATCTTTTGCGGCAGCAGGATCGCTTGCCGCTTTAGCTGCCTCATTTGATATAGTGCCAACCGCCTTGCTGGGGCCACTATGCGACTCCGCCCATACTTGATTGGCATTTTCAACAAACTGGCTTGCCTGCGTTGGCGTAATCGATTGCATCAAGGACTGGCTTGGCTTTACTAATTCAACTCCAGCAGGCAGGCGATGAATACTGCCGCCGGCGAAGGCATCAGGATTGGCTTTATACAATGCCATGATGGTTTGATCTAAGGTAGCACCGTCCAGAAGGGGCGCCATTTGCGCCGCAATCTCGCTTAAGGTTTGACCGGGGCGGACAGTGACTTGACTGGGATCACCCAACAGTAAGGTGTAATTTTTAGTGAGCTGACCTGAAGGCCATTGCAAGGTGACCACAAGATCAATGAATGGATCTTGATTCAACCGCTCCGAAGGTATAGGCTTTGCGGTCTCGAGCACAATTACGCTGCGATTGCCATCCCGGCGATCGATCCGCAGCTGCGGCTCAAGCTCCACTATTGCAGAAGAAATACCAAGGCGCTCGTAGGCAGCCTTACTCGTATTGGTCACTTGCAAGGTACTCAACTGCTCTTGATCTGCGGCCGACACACGCAATGGAATTTCAGCCCGAATGGGCTGGCCAGGCTGAGAGAGTACCCTGGGAGTGCCTAATGAAAATGCACCGCTGGCTGCACTCCAAGCAAGGCAAACGCTAGTAATGATGGCTGCTAGGCCATGTACCAGGGGAATGGGGGCGCGCACGTGCACCCTTAGCGCTCCAACACGATGCGCAGCATGCGGCGCAAGGGTTCGGCAGCGCCCCACAGCAATTGATCGCCTACTGTAAAGGCGCCGAGGTATTCGGGTCCCATGGCTAACTTATGCAGTCGCCCAATCGGCACTGTCAAGGTGCCACTGATTTTGGCGGGAGATAACTCGCGCTCGGTTGCCTCACGCTCATTAGGCACTACTTTGACCCACGCATTATCGTTGGCTAGCATGGCCTCAATTTCGGTTAATGGAATATCTTTCTTTAATTTAATCGTCAAGCCTTGCGAGTGGCAGCGCATCGCGCCAACGCGCACACAAATACCATCAATCGGAATGCTTCCCGGCGTTCTAAAAGGAGGACGACCTAGTATCTTGTTGCATTCAGCGCCGCCCTTCCACTCCTCTTTCGTCTGACCGTGCTCAACCGGCACATCAATCCACGGAATTAAGCTGCCAGCCAAAGCCGTATTTCGGAAGTGCTTTGTTGGAAACTCAGCCGAGCGCATGGTTGCCGAGATATTACGATCAATATCCAAAATCCAGGAGGCCGGGTCATTCAATTCGGTATCCACGCTATCGCGCAATGCGCCCATTTGTAAAAGCAACTCGCGCATGTTTTGTGCGCCAGCGCCAGAGGCGGCTTGATAGGTCATGGCACTGATCCATTCCACCATATCGGCTTTAAGTAATCCGCCCATGGCAATCATCATCAGGCTCACAGTGCAGTTGCCGCCAATCCAATTTTTGCCACCAGCAGCCATTGCGCGATCAATCACGGGTCGATTGACGGGATCAAGAACCAAAACCGCATCATCATTCATGCGCAACGCGCTAGCAGCATCAATCCAATGACCCTGCCAACCCGCCGCCCGCAACAAGGGGAAAATTGCTTTGGTGTAATCGCCGCCTTGGCAAGTCAAAATAATGTCGCAACGCGCAAGCGCTTTAATGTCATTCGCGTCCTGTAGCTTCTTTTCGCTTTTGGTGATGTGGCGACCATTGATTGCAGGCACCTCGCCACCGGCGTTACTAGTGCTAAAAAATACAGGCTCGATTAAATCAAAGTCGCCCTCCGCCAACATGCGATCCATGAGGACGCTACCAACCATGCCGCGCCAGCCGACCAAGCCGACTAGCGGAGCATTTACAGAGCCAGATGTTTGATGTGTTACCATAAAATTACGAGCGCCTTCGATTGCAAAAAATAAATTACGACAATGCGGCCACTACCGCATCACCCATTTGCACCGTGGATACCCGCTGGGTCCCTTCAGTGTAAATATCAGCGGTGCGTAAGCCCTGCTGCAATACTTTCTGAACTGCTTTTTCAATCCGATCTGCCTCTACTACCATACCCAAGGAGTAGCGCAACATCATCGCTGTAGAAAGAATGGTTGCCAGTGGATTAGCAATGCCTTTTCCAGCAATATCGGGGGCGGAGCCATGACTCGGCTCATACAAGCCTTTGTTGTTCTTATCTAAGGACGCAGACGGCAACATGCCAATCGAGCCAGTGAGCATCGCAGCTTCATCCGAAAGGATGTCGCCAAATAGATTTCCAGTCACCACCACATCAAATGCCTTGGGCGCCTTCACAAGCTGCATGGCTGCATTATCGACATACATATGCGATAACTCGACATCGGGATAGTCGGCAGCTAATGCAGTCATCACATCACGCCAAAGCTGCGATGTTTCAAGTACGTTAGCCTTATCCACGCTGCATACTTTTTTGCTGCGCTTACGCGCTGCCTCAAATGCCACTTTACCGATTCGAATTACTTCGGGTTCGCTGTAGTGCATGGTGTCAAATCCTTCGCGAGCGCCTTTAAACAGAGCATGCTCGGAGCTTCGAATACCGCGCGGCTGGCCAAAGTAAATATCGCCATTAAGCTCACGCACAATCAAGATGTCCAAACCGCCCACAATTTCTGGCTTAAGACTGGATGCGGCAGTTAACTCGGGATAACAAATGGCAGGACGGAAATTAGCAAACAAAGCTAAGTGTTTGCGTAAGCCAAGAATGGCTTGCTCAGGACGCAATTCACGCGCCAAGGTGTCGTACTTCCAGTCACCTACAGCACCAAACAAAATGGCATCAGCGCTTTTAGCTAATTCAAGGGTAGCAGGCGGCAAAGGATGGCCCGAAAGGTCATACGCTGCGCCACCAACGGGCGCTTCTTCCAAATGAAATGTGGGCCCCAGTGCCTTGAGGAGTTTGACGGCCTCAGCAACAATTTCCGGGCCAATACCATCCCCCGGCAATACTGCAATTTTCATGACAAGCCTTTAAAAAGGGTTAACTGGCCAGTGCGAGGCTGTTTTTAGGGTAGCTGGGTTGCAAGCCAGGGCATCCGCAACACGCGCTTTGCTTCGTATGCCTTTATTTTATCGGCATTTTTGAGGGTGAGGCCAATATCGTCCAAGCCATTGAGTAGGCAGTATTTACGAAATCCATCGATTTCAAAGGAATAACGCCGATTATCTGGCGCAATCACCTCTTGCGTTTCCAGATCAATCGTTAGCTGGTAGCCGTTAAAAGCCAAGGTCTCATTAAAGAGGTGGTCGACCTGCTGCTCCGTGAGCACGATCGGTAAAAGCCCGTTTTTGTAGCAATTATTGAAGAATATATCGGCAAAGCTGGGGGCAATCACTGCACGAAAGCCATATTGGCCCAAAGCCCAAGGAGCATGCTCGCGCGAACTACCGCAACCAAAATTCTTGCGGGCAAGTAAGATGCCGGCATTTTTATAGCGGGACTGATTCAAAATAAAGTCGGGATTTAAAGGGCGCACATCGCAATCCTGTCCGGGCTCACCATGATCCAGGTAGCGCCATTCGTCAAAGAGGTTTTGACCGAAGCCGGTTTTTTTAATCGACTTTAAAAATTGTTTTGGAATGATGGCATCGGTATCGACGTTCTCTCGGTCGAGGGGTGCAACCAATCCTTGGTACTGAGTAAATTTTTCCATTACGACTGACTCTGCTTTTTTATTATTACCGCTTATTTTATTGGCGTCACCACAACGTCTTTTCCTTGGGTTTGCGATGCAGGAGGATTGCTTGGTGCGGAAGACGATGATTTCGAATCCAATGAAGTGCCTATTTTTTGTAAATCCTTACCAACCCCTTCCATGGTGTTGGCACAGGCGCTAATAAAAATACCCGACACCAGCACGACAGATAGCTTGGCAATCATCGAATAACGGGGAGTTGGCATGGCATGGACCTTTCGCTTGGCTAATTACGCAATTTTGCGAACATCAACAAAATGACCCTCTATGGCTGCAGCGGCAGCCATAGCAGGGCTCACTAAATGGGTTCTACCACCAGCGCCTTGACGACCTTCGAAATTACGGTTCGAAGTTGACGCGCAGCGCTCCCCAGGTTCGAGGCGATCTGAATTCATGGCCAAGCACATTGAGCAACCTGGTTCACGCCATTCAAAACCGGCGGCCTTGAAAACCCGATCGAGGCCCTCACGTTCAGCCTGCGCTTTTACTAATCCAGATCCTGGCACCACCATAGCCAACTTAACATTCGGCGAGACTTTTTTGCCCAGGCGATCAACTACCTTGGCGGCGGCACGCAAATCCTCAATTCGGCTGTTGGTGCACGAACCGATAAATACCTTATCAATGGGGATACTGCTTAGCAAGGTATTGGGCGTTAAATTCATGTACTGCAAAGCGCGCTCCATCGCACTACGCTTATTAGGATCGCGCTCTTTTTCTGGGTCAGGAACGCGCTCGCTGATCGGCAACACCATTTCCGGGGAAGTGCCCCAGGTGACTTGTGGCTGGATTTCGTCAGCGCGCAATTCCACCACCTGATCAAACTTCGCGTCGGCATCGGAATGCAAGGTGCGCCAATATTGAACTGCGTGGCGCAGGATCTCTCCGCTTGGTGCGTAAGGGCGGCCCTGAATGTAATCGATTGTGGTCTCATCCACTGCAACCAGGCCAGCGCGTGCCCCCGCTTCAATTGCCATATTGCAGATGGTCATGCGACCTTCCATCGATAAATTTCGAATGGCTTCGCCCGCAAACTCGATGGTATAGCCGGTGCCGCCAGCTGTGCCTATTTTGCCTATGACCGCTAAAACAATGTCCTTTGCCGTCGAGCCCGGTTGCAAACGCCCCTCGACTCGAACCAGCATATTCTTGCTCTTCTTCATCAGCAAGGTTTGGGTCGCAAGCACGTGCTCCACTTCCGAAGTGCCAATTCCAAACGCCAATGCGCCAAATGCGCCGTGGGTACTAGTATGCGAATCGCCACAAACAACCGTCATACCGGGCAACGTGGCGCCCTGCTCCGGCCCGATGACGTGAACGATGCCCTGCCGTAAATCATTCATCTTGAACTGCGTAATACCGAATGAGGTGCAATTCTGATCAAGGGTGTCGACTTGAAGTTTGGAGATGGGATCAGTAATCCCTTCGGATCGATCGGTTGTAGGCACGTTGTGGTCAGAGACGGCCAGGTTAGCAGAAATTCGCCATACGGGACGCTTGGCCAAACTTAAACCTTCAAAAGCCTGTGGACTAGTTACTTCATGCAACAAGTGCCGGTCAATATAGAGGGTAGCCGTACCGTCCTCTTCCGCACAAACAACATGCTCATCCCATAACTTATCGTATAGCGTGCGTGACATACCCGTCCTTATAAACCTTACTTTCGCCCTGACATGGAAGGAACCTTACGCTCTGCTTCTCCAACATACAACTGCCGTGGACGGCCGATCTTGTACTCCGAGTCAGTAATCATTTCTTCCCACTGCGCTATCCAGCCAACCGTTCTCGCTAAGGCAAAAACACAGGTGAACATGTCCGTTGGAATACCTAAGGCGCGCTGCACAATACCAGAATAAAAGTCTACGTTCGGATATAGTTTGCGACTCACAAAGTATTCGTCTTCCAGCGCAATCTTTTCTAAAGTCATTGCCAACTTAAAGAGCGGATCATTTTCGAGTCCTAATTCATTAAGGACTTCATAGCAGGTTTCTCGCATCAGCTTTGCGCGTGGATCAAAGTTTTTATAGACCCGATGGCCAAATCCCATTAAACGGACATTGGAGTTCTTGTCTTTTACTTGGGCAATAAACTCGCCCACTTTTTCTACTCCACCGTTGGCCTGAATCTCGGTCAGCATCTGTAAGCAGGCCTCATTTGCACCACCATGCGCCGGACCCCACAAGCAGGCAATGCCAGCCGAGATCGCAGCAAATGGATTGGTGCCGGAAGAGCCGCATAAACGCACTGTTGAAGTCGATGCATTTTGCTCATGGTCGGCATGCAGAATAAAAATGCGATCCAAGGCCCGAACTAATACCGGATTCACTTTGTAGGGCTCGCATGGGTTAGCAAACATCATGCGCATGAAATTGGCGGTATAGGAGAGCGAGTTATCGGGATAGATAAATGGCTGACCAATGGAATACTTATACGACATAGCCACTAACGTGGGCATTTTTGCAATCAAACGCATTTGCGCAATTTCACGGGCCTTGGGTTCACTGTAGTCAATCTCATCGTGATAGAAGGCCGCCATGGCACCCACTAGACCAGTCAAGACTGCCATAGGGTGCGCATCACGCCTAAAGCCGCGTAAGAAAAACTGCATCTGCTCATGCACCATGGTGTGGTGCATGATGATGTCTTGAAATTTCGCATTCTCTTTTTCGTTTGGCAAATGGCCATTGAGCAAGAGGTAGCACACTTCTAAAAAATCACAATTGCCTGCTAACTCCTGAATGGGGTAACCGCGGTAGAGTAATTCGCCTTTATCACCATCAATAAAAGTGATCTTTGAATTACACGATGCCGTAGATAAGAAGCCAGGGTCGTAGGTAAATTTGCCGGTCTGGCCGTAGAGCTTACGAATATCAATGACATCAGGACCCACTGCGCCTTGGTAAATTGGCAAATCGATATCGGGGGTACCGTCAGAGAACGATAACTTTGCCTTGATGTTTGATTCAATCATGTCTGATCCCACTGTTCGTTAAATAAGTGCAATGCAAATTATTGCATTCCTGCTACTGCTTCTCCCGCAAACAACCCAATACAGCCAAAAAGGTCGGGGTACTGCACACATCACCCAATGCAACTACGGAGTCGACTCGCCCAATCAGGAGGTCCATTAAATCGTTGTCACTCAAAGCCAACAACTGGGTCAAAACTGCGCCCTGCTCCTCCGTTAATGTGTCCGCATAGCGCCTGAAAAACCGCTCCAAAATGAGATCGTTTTCCAGTAAACCCCGGCGCGCATCGCTTTTTAAACGATACAGGGCCGCCGCACTAATGGTCATACTGCCCTGCGCACCATCAACTCTTTAATTTTGCCAATGGCTTTGGTTGGATTCAAGTGCTTAGGGCAAACATCGACGCAATTCATGATGGTATGGCAGCGGAATAAACGGTAGGGATCCTCTAAGTTATCCAGGCGAGCTGCCGTATCCTCATCGCGGCTATCTGCAATAAAGCGATAGGCCTGCAACAAACCTGCTGGCCCGACAAACTTATCCGGATTCCACCAAAACGAAGGGCAGGAGGTGGAGCAGGAAGCGCACAAGATGCACTCGTACAAGCCATCCAACTCTTCGCGCTCTTCTGGGCTCTGCAAACGCTCTTTTTCTGGAGGGCGAGTGGAGTTCATTAAGTAGGGCTTAATGGATAAGTACTGTTTAAAAAACAAGGTCATATCCACTATCAAATCGCGCACCACTGGCAAGCCTGGAAGTGGACGCAAGGTAATGACCTTAGGCAAAGTTAGCATATTGGTTAAACACGCCAGCCCATTTTTACCGTTGATGTTCATCGCATCCGAGCCACAAACGCCCTCGCGACAGGAGCGGCGATAGGTAATGCTCTCGTCTTGTTTTTTAAGCGAGATCAAGGCATCGAGCAACATACGCTCACCAGTCAATTCAAGCTCGTAACGCTGCATGCGCGGAGCCGCATCCACCTCAGGATCGTAGCGATAAATTTCAAATATACGGGTATCACTCATGGTTTATCTCGTTTTTCTTTAATTAGAAGGTACGCTCTTTGGGTGGAACGGATTCAGCAGTTAATGGCTTGAGTTGCACTGGCTTGTAATCGAGGCGATTGCCCTCACTAAACCAAAGCGTATGCTTCATCCAGGCTTTATCATCGCGCGTTGGAAAATCATCATGGGAGTGCGCGCCGCGACTTTCTTTACGCGCTGCAGCCGAAATGATGGTCGCATTGGCCGTCTCAACGAGGTTTGAAATTTCCAAGGCTTCAATCCGAGCCGTATTAAAAATCTTCGACTTGTCTTTGACCCAGAGGTGTTTTGCGCGCTCCGTTAAAAGGGCCATCTGACGAACGCCCTCATCCATCAACTTTTGGTTACGAAATACCCCAGCATACGTCTGCATTGTTTTCCGAATGTCATTTGCTACATCCTGAGCGTACTCACCTGAAGTGGAATTATCCAATGCCGAAATGCGCGCGAGGGTTTGCTCGCCGGCATTCGCAGGCAAGAGCTTGTGCTCACGCTTTTTAAGATCCATATTAACGATGTGATTACCGGCAGCGCGGCCAAACACCAACAAATCCAATAAGGAGTTGGTACCTAGACGATTAGCGCCGTGAACCGACACACAGGAGCATTCGCCGATTGCGTAAAGGCCGTTGACAATGTGATTCGGATTACCATCTTTAGGCACCACCACCTGACCATTAATATTGGTCGGAATACCGCCCATTTGATAGTGAATCGTTGGCACAACTGGAATAGGCTCTTTGGTTACATCGATGTTGGCAAAGTTCATGCCAATCTCGTACACCGATGGCAAGCGCTTCATGATGGTCTCAGCGCCGATGTGGGTTAAATCGAGCACCACATAATCACCGTTGGGACCACAACCGCGGCCCTCTTTGATCTCTTGATCCATGCAGCGGGAAATGAAATCACGCGGAGCCAAGTCTTTCAGCGTGGGAGCATAGCGCTCCATAAAACGCTCGCCGTCTTTGTTGCGCAATATCGCGCCTTCGCCGCGACACCCTTCGGTCAGCAATACGCCGGCTCCAGCTACGCCAGTGGGATGAAACTGCCAAAACTCCATGTCTTCCAGTGGAATGTTGGCTCGCGCAGCCATACCCATGCCATCGCCGGTGTTGATATAGGCATTCGTCGAGGCAGACCAAATGCGGCCAGCGCCGCCAGTTGCCATCAACACAATCTTGGCTTCCAAGATGTAGAGCTCGCCCGTTTCCATTTCCAGCGCAGTAACGCCGACAACATCGCCCTCGTCGTCGCGAATTAAATCCAAGGCCAACCACTCAACAAAAAAGTTCGTCTTAGCCTGTACGTTGCGCTGATAGAGTGTGTGCAGCATGGCATGGCCAGTGCGGTCCGCAGCAGCGCATGCGCGCTGTACCGGCTTCTCACCATAATTTGCGGTGTGCCCACCAAATGGGCGCTGATAAATTGTTCCGTCCGGGTTGCGGTCAAATGGCATGCCGTAATGCTCAAGCTCGTAAACCACTTTCGGGGCTTCGCGGCACATAAACTCAATCACATCCTGATCACCTAGCCAATCAGAGCCTTTAATGGTGTCGTAAAAATGATAGTGCCAATTGTCCTCACTCATGTTGCCGAGGGAGGCACCAATGCCGCCCTGAGCAGCAACCGTATGCGAACGGGTTGGAAAGACCTTCGTCAACACAGCCACATTGAGGCCGGCTTCCGATAGCTGCAAGGAAGCGCGCATACCGGACCCCCCTGCACCAACAATCACCGCATCAAAGCGACGGCGGGGTAATGCTTTTTTTATCGCAGTCATCGTCTTACACTTTCCACAGAATTTCAGCAGCATAGGCCGCACAAGCGACCAGCCACAACACAGTCAAGACTTGCAAGCTGAGGCGAATGCCTACTGGCTTGATGTAATCCATCCAGATGTCGCGAATGCCAATCCACGCATGGTAAAAAAGGCTTAGGAAGGTTAAAAAGGTCAGCAACTTCATCAGCTGATTACTAAACAACCCTGCCCATGCCTCGTAGTTTGCGCCACCAGAAATCAGATATGCGGCCAACAAAACGACCGTAAAAATTACCATCACTACTGCCGTGATGCGCTGAATAATCCATTCTTTCAGGCCGTAATGTGCGCCTACAACGAGACGTTTTGGGCCAATATTATTTGTCGACATGAAGTTCTCTTTACGTAATCGGGATTAAAACAAGCCAAACAATTTAGCGCCTACCGCTGCAGTTAATGCGAGGCTCACGACCAACACAATGATTGCGGATTTTTGGGCTGCGATTTTTTCAACGCCAATTTCAAGGTCCAGTAGCAAGTAACGAATGCCGGCACAGAAATGGTGGAGGAAGCTCCAGATCAAACCAAGGCAAATGAGCTTGACTAGGAAGTGATCAGTGAAAGCCTGAAACTGCATGAAGCTCAGTTCGGATGCCAAGCTTTGATCAAACAAATACAAAATAAACGGCAGCAGCAAAAATAAGGCGGCGCCACTAATGCGGTGCAGGATCGACACTTTTCCAGCCCACGGCAAACGGTATTTGATTAACTGCGCAAGGCCAATATTGCGGTAAACCGGCTTGGCCTTTTTTACATCCTGTTGGGCATCAACCATAGAGGGTCTCATTCGTGAGGTAAAGGTTAAATAAGGAGTAATGCTGTTGTGCAACATATTCTATTGGAAAACGCTGGAATGCATTTTTTTTATACACATGACTTAGTTCAACTTATTTTCATAATGCTGCTCGCGGGTATCGTAATGGGCTCGTCGAACCTCGACCGGCCTGTTCCCATACGTGTAGGAAAGCCGTTCTACCAAAAGGAGTGGTGAGCCCGGCTCCAGTTTTAAATGATTCGCAATCACTGCCTCCGCTGTAATTGCTTTAATTTTCTCTTCCGCACGGACCATGTGGGTTGCAAACTCACTTTCGTAGAATGCGTACAAGGGGCCTGGCCACGACTCCAATCGATCCAGGGTCATCCCGCTAAAACGTGCCTTGGGCAGCCAGATTTGCTCGAAAACGGCCACTTGCCCACCTAAGTTTTGCACACGATCAATTTGAAACACCTGTTCACTTGGCGGCAGTTTCAGTAATTGGGCAATTTTGGATGGAGCCTTTATGGGCTTGCACACCAAAAAATAGCTTTTAAGGGGGGCTTTTTTGCCGGAATCGGGCATCAAACTAAAAAAGCGGTATTGCCAAGCTTCACTGTGGTGGCTAGCAACAAAGGTGCCTTTGCCTTGATGGCGTACTAAGAGATTTTCCGTGGCCAGCTCATCCACTGCCTTGCGGACAGTACCTTGACTGACCTCGTAACGGGCTGCCAACTCCATCTCGCTGGGAATGGGGGCGCCAGGTCGCCACTCGCCAGACTGAAGGCAATCCAGCAACAGCGCCTTAATCTGCTGGTACAAGGGGCTAAAGGTAGCCAATGGAGTGGTTGTTTCAGGCAAAGTAGTTCCAAAAAGGGTATTTAGGCTGACTAGTCTGCTGTCTTATAGAAGACATTATTGACAGTGTAAATGTAAACTCCATAAACTTGCAGGGATAATCTGCATCACAACACTTAAGCAACACTCATCAACCTTCTTTTGGAGTTACTTGTAATGGCAAAAACCCCTATGCGCGTCGCGGTTACTGGCGCAGCCGGTCAAATCGGATATTCCCTCCTGTTTCGGATCGCCAATGGTGATTTACTTGGAAAAGACCAGCCCGTTATTCTGCAACTCCTTGAAATTCCTGATGAAAAAGCGCAAAAAGCATTAAAAGGCGTGATGATGGAGCTCGATGACTGTGCATTCCCACTGTTAGCTGGAATGTCTGCCCACCAAGACCCCATGACGGCATTTAAGGACATTGATATTGCCCTGCTGGTGGGTGCCCGCCCTCGCGGCCCAGGCATGGAGCGAAAAGACTTGCTCTCCGCCAATGCACAAATTTTCACCGCCCAAGGAAAGGCCCTAGACGCGGTTGCAAAACGCACAGTTAAGGTTTTGGTTGTAGGCAATCCTGCCAATACCAATGCCTACATTGCCATGAAATCGGCTCCCAGCTTGCCCGCTAAGAACTTTACGGCAATGTTGCGCCTGGATCACAACCGCGCTCTTTCACAAATCGCAGCTAAAGTCAGCAAACCGGTTGCGGATATTGAAAAATTAGTAGTTTGGGGCAACCATAGCCCCACCATGTATCCCGACTACCGCTTTGCCACTATTGGCGGTCAATCCGTTAAGGACATGATTAATGATCCCGCCTGGAATAAAGACGTATTCATTCCAACCGTAGGCAAGCGCGGCGCGGCCATTATTGAGGCTCGCGGCCTATCTTCCGCAGCATCTGCTGCCAATGCCGCCATCGATCACGTGCGCGACTGGGTGCTTGGCACCAACGGCAAATGGGTCACGATGGGTATTGCTTCCCGCGGCGAATACGAGATTCCGGCAGAAGTCATTTACGGATTCCCCGTTGTCTGTGAGAATGGGGAATACAAAATGATTGAAGGCCTTGAAATTGATGCCTTCTCGCGTGAACGCATGACCCATACCTTGAATGAGCTTCTCGAGGAACAGGCCGGCGTGAAGCACTTACTTTCATAAGGAAACATACATGCACATTCCCATTAAAGCGCTGTTGATTGCTTCTGCCCTAGTATTGGCACACCCTGCTGCGCATGCCAAAGATCCAAAGGATGCACATGCCTGGACCTGCAACAACAACCATCAGTTAAAAACCATTGGGGATGGTGCTGGAAATATTGGCCTAGTTTGGAACTCCAAAACCTACGAAATGAAAAAGGAAGTGTCATTGCCAGGTAGCTTGCGTTTTAAAAACCACGACACCGGTTTGGATTTAGTGGTGCTGGGAAACAAGGCAATGCTGTTCAACATTCGCAGCGGCGTTCGCTTGGCTGATTTTTGTCAAACGGCCGACATGAAGACGGGCAAGGAGCCACATTTGTTTGCTAAAGAGTAATCAAGCTAACGTCCTGATTAGTTTGGCTGTAATTAAAAAACCGAGGTTCGCCTCGGTTTTTTTATCGACTCAGTTAAATCAAATCAATGAAACAGGGGCTGCTGCGTTGGCGTATCTTCTGGCATCTCCGCGTGAACTACTTCGCCGTGGCGATCCGGAAACAAGGGCGCTCCACAATCGTCGCAGAGCTCGGGACTAAACAAAACAGCATGACGAAACACGTCCTCCACTCCGGCCTCTTTAAGGGCGTCGCAAATCTTTTTTATCGGGCTCTCATCGTCATTAATGTCATTGAGCGCATCGTTCGACACCGTCTCGCGATCGTACATCGGCCAAATAACACCGTACATCACATCAGGCGATCCCTTCAGACTAAATGCAATGCGGTACTCGTCAGCCTGCTCTTCACCAAAGGCGCCCACTACGCAAGACAAGCCATTTGGCTGAGCACCGATCGCAGTCTCCAGAAAATTAACGGCTGCTCGAATGCTCAGTGGACGCACTTGCTTATCCGCCAAGCGGCAGTTTGTGAAATACGCCTCAGGTAATAAAAGATCGAATTCACAGCCAGGCAATAAACTGGAAATCGGCTCTCGCATGGCCGTTTGCCATTCGATCAAACTAACACCCCGCTCTTGCCTTACCGGTGGTTCAGCCTGCCAACGAAACAGGGGTGAGCCGCTAGGCGCAGCAATGGCTGCAATAATAAAACGAGGGTCAGCCAACACAGCAATGGTTTCTGACATATTACGCAGCTCGAGTTTCATTTCACTTGCAGTGATTGCAGCGGTACCCAGCGCCTCCGTCAAAATGCGGGTTTGGCAATGCGAGTGTGGCATCTGATCAATGCTGTAGAGCCATGGCACGATCGCAAGGCGTGTATCATTTGCGGCGATTGATGAATGCATTGCCATCGCAACCGACTCAATCACCTTAACCGGCAATGGGCCCGATTGAATTTGATAGCGGGTATGCGCAACGATAGGCAAGGCGAGCAGCAATACATCCCAGCCCTCCTTATCGATCGTCATGGTTTGCGATTCAGCCAGTGTCTCAGCACAGTCAGCCAAGACCTCAAAGGCAACCGTATTAATGCGAAACGTTTGATCAAGCGCAGCATCAATCACGTTTTGATTTTGACTGGTCATCAATTTGAGTAGACGTGCACTCAGACGCCCTTCCCAAAAACGATCTTCAATTTGACTACCTGAAGCAGCCAGTGAAATCGCATCGGCCACCAAGCGCTCAGCCTCGGGTGAGGCACGCTGGGATGATTTGGAACGGTGAACGGTCATATTATTTTTTCTCTGCGCGGCGAAATACAGGTCGATCGGGTTTGGATTCACTTGCGCTAAAGCGGTAGCCCTCCAAGTTGAAATCACGCAAGTCGGCTGGATCAGTAATGCGATTTTCAACCGCAAAGCGCGCCATCAGGCCCCGCGCACGCTTGGCGTAAAACGAAATAATTTTGTACTTGCCATCTTTAGCGTCCTGAAACACCGGAGCAATCACCGGAAAGCCCAACTCCTTGGGCTGCAGTACTTTGAAATACTCTTCGGACGCTAAGTTTAGTAAGAAGGGATTCTTTTTTTGCGAAGCCAGTTGCTGTTTGACTGCGTTGGTAATCCGATCGCCCCAAAATGCATATAAATCTTTTCCTCTGGCATTTTTAAACGCCGTACCCATCTCCAATCGATACGGCTGCATTAAGTCCAGCGGCCTTAGCAAACCATATAGCCCCGACAGAATCCGCACATGATCTTGGGCAAAATCAATTGCCTTAGTTTTTAGGGTAGCCGCATCAAAGCCCTCATAGACATCGCCATTGAAGGCAAAAATCGCCTGTTTGCTGTTTTTTTCTGTGAATTTTGTCGACCAATCCCGAAAACGCCCTGCGTTTAAGGCGGCCAAGGGGTCAGAAAGGCTCATGAGCTTGGCTACTGCCTGAGGCGATAGTAACTTCAGGTCAGCAATCAGCTTGGCTGATTCAGGGACAAAATCAGGCAAAGTGGATTTTTTAACCCGGACGGGGGTCTCGTAATCCAAGGATTTAGCGGGTGAGAGGACGATCAGCATGGCACAATTTAGAAATGAATTTCCCTTATTCTAGCGATAGAAGCTGCAGCACGAGATAAAGCACGCCAATGACACTGTTGCGCCCTGCTGCGCCCCTCACCCCCCCATTTCCCTCGCGCCTTCCCGCGGTTGGCACGACGATCTTTACGGTGACGTCCGCCTTGGCGGCCGAGCACCAGGCAGTGAATTTGGGACAAGGCTTTCCTGACTTTCAATGTGATCCTGCTTTAATCAATGCCGTTAACCAAGCAATGGTTTCGGGTCATAACCAATACCCTCCCATGCCAGGGGTACTGGAGTTGCGCAAAACCATTGCCAACAAAATTGAACAGCTTTATGGCAAGTCCTACGATCCCGCTAGTGAGATCACCATTACCGCTGGGGCAACGCAAGCCGTCTTCACGGTCATTATGTCCTGTGTTAGCCCGGGCGATGAAGTCATCGTGATTGAACCCGCGTTTGATTGTTACCTACCAGCAATCACCTTGGCCGGCGGCAAGGCCATTAGCGTGAGCCTCGATGTGCAACGCGATTCCCTTGGTGTAGTCGAAGGCTATGCCATCCCTTGGGCTGAACTAGCAAACGCAATCAACCCAAAAACACGGCTCTTACTGATTAACTCACCCCACAATCCCACCGGCATGGTGTGGCAACGGTCTGATCTCGATCGTCTGGCTGATTTACTGGGCGAGACAAACGTATTGGTGTGTAGCGATGAAGTCTATGAACACATGGTCTTTGATGGGCAACACCACCACAGTGCATCCAGCCACCCCGCCTTAGCAGCGCGAAGCTTTGTGGTGTCCAGCTTTGGGAAAGCCTTCCATGTCACGGGCTGGAAAATCGGCTACGTTGCAGCACCAGCCGCTCTTTCCGCAGAGTTTCGGAAGGTGCATCAATTCAATGTGTTTTCAGTCAATGCACCCATGCAAGTGGGAATCGCGCATTACCTATCGGATCCAGCACACTATTTAGGACTATCGGCGTTTTATCAACGCAAACGCGACTTCTTTAGAAAAGGCTTGGCCAGCACCCGCTTCAAATTGCTGCCTGCGCCTGGAAGCTATTTTCAGTGCGCTGATTACTCCGCACTCGGCATCACGCAGAGCGCACTCAGTGAAGCGGAGTTCTGCCGTTGGCTAACCTGCGAAGTCGGGGTCGCAGCGATTCCAGTGTCGGCATTTTATGGCGCAGAAACCGACTCCAAGGTCATTCGGTTTTGCTTTGCCAAAGAAGAAAAGACCCTGGAAACAGCCCTTTCGCGACTGAGCGCAGTGTAGTGTTGATATAAAACGAATGAAATCAAATAAAAAAATGGTGAAGGCAATGAAGAAAAACAGCAATTCAAACCAAGGCATGATCGATGTTTATAGTTGGGCGACTCCCAATGGGCACAAAGTCCATATCATCCTCGAAGAGTGCGGCTATCAGCTAGGCCGCGATTGGCGCGCGATTCCCATTGACATTGGTAAGGGCGACCAATTTACACCGGCTTTTTTAAAGATAAGCCCCAATAACAAAATCCCAGCCATTACCGATCCCAATGGTCCTGACGGCAAACCCATTCATCTTTTTGAATCGGGCGCGATTCTTTTATACCTTGCAGCAAAGGCGGGACGCTTTTTGCCGAGCAGCACGCGCGCAAAGTATGAAGTCTTGCAGTGGCTCATGTTTCAGATGGGCGGCTTTGGACCCATGCTCGGCCAGAATCACCACTTTCGCTTGTACGCCCCAGAGAAAATTGACTATGCGATTGAGCGCTACACCAATGAAGCCAAGCGCTTGTATGGGGTTTTAGATCGTCAGTTAGCCACTAATCGGTATATCGCAGGAAGTCAATACACGATTGCGGATATCGCTATTTTTCCGTGGACCAGCCGCTGGGAAAAACAAGGGATCGATCTTGCTGAATTTCCACACTTCAAGCGCTGGTTTGACTTAGTGGGAGAGCGGCCTGCAGTGAAGCGAGGCATGCAAGTTCTGACTGATTTACGCAAACCCAGCTTTGATGCAACAGCAAATGAATTGTTGTTTGGCGCTTCGCAGTATAAAAAGCGCTAAGCGATGGAATTAAATTAAAAATGCTTTACACCACGAAGGAAGCAGCATGAAAATTGAATCGGTTGGCATCATTGGTGCCGGAACCATGGGCAATGGCATTGCTCAAGTCTGTGCCGTCGCAGGATTAAACGTAGTCATGATTGACGTGAATGATGCCGCTGTTGAGCGCGGCATTACAAACATTAAACGCAGCCTCGATCGCCTGATTAAAAAAGAAACGCTTACGGAAGCCCAAAAAGAGCAGGCATTGCAGCGCATTAAAGGCAGTACTGCGTATGCCGATTTAAAGGGTCTATCGCTAGTAATCGAAGCGGCGACTGAAAATCAAGCGATCAAAGAAAAGATTTTGAAGCAAATCGATGAAACGGTCGGCAAAGAAACCATTGTTGCCACCAACACGTCGTCGCTATCGATAACTCAATTAGCGGCCTTGAACTCAGTGCCAGAGCGCTTTATTGGAATGCACTTTTTTAATCCACCACCGCTCATGGCCTTAGTCGAAGTGATACGCGGCTTGCAGACCAGTGATCAGACCCACGATGCCATTATTGCGATGGCCAAGGCGATTGGTAAAGAGCCCATCACCGTTAAAAATAGTCCTGGCTTTGTCGTCAATCGCATTTTAATACCGATGATTAACGAAGCGTTTTTTGTTTTAGCCGAAGGACTTGCAAGTGCAGAAGACATCGATGCCGGCATGAAACTCGGCTGCAATCAGCCAATTGGGCCACTTGCCCTAGCCGACTTGATTGGCCTCGATACCTGCTTGGCGGTAATGGAGGTTTATTTCAGTAACTTTAATGACTCCAAATACCGTGCCTGCCCTTTGCTGCGTGAAATGGTTGCAGCCGGATATTTGGGTCGTAAAACAGGGCGTGGCGTTTACCACTACGACACCTAAAGAATGCCAACCATTAGCACCCTGCCGCCGATTGTTCGTGTTTTAGGATACGGCGGTTTAATTCCATTTGTTGTTTGCGCTATCTTGGTTCAAGTGGCACCAACGCCTTTTGATTATGTCAGCGCCGAATCCCTTGCCGCCTACGGTGCTGTGATCTGCTCTTTTTTAGGCGCCATTCATTGGGGTGCTAATTTTCGGCACCTAGGCAATGTTGCCGATAGTGCTAGTTTAGCGAGCGCTGGGGATATCGGCGGATCCCGCTGGTTTGAACGAAACGCCTGGATCTGGGGCGTTATTCCATCGCTAGTCGCTTGGCTGGCTCTGCATGTTTACATTCCCGTTGGCTTGCTAATGTTAGCCGCCATGCTCTTGGTTCAGCGTGGTATTGATCAAAATACATACCGGTATTACTTTACGAACAAAGCCGCACTCGATGAATTCATGGTGATGCGTACACGCTTGACTGTGATCGCTACACTCTGCCTAACATGGGCTGCCCTAGTCATGCTAGCGACCATGACGTGAGAGCCAATCAAGCCTGGGTCAACTTGCAATGAGTAATCTGTTTGAAACCAAGCCACCGCCACCGCTGGCGGAAGCATTGCGCCCAAGCTCGATTGCTGAGGTAATCGGTCAGTCGCATTTGCTTGCCCAAGGCAAGCCCCTTCAACTGGCTTTTGCATCGGGCAAACCGCATTCGATGATTTTATGGGGACCTCCGGGCGTTGGCAAAACCACCTTAGCCCGACTTTCCGCAAAAGCCTTTGATCGCGAATTTATTGCAATCTCGGCTGTTCTTGCTGGCGTTAAAGAAATTCGGGAAGCAATAGAAAAGGCGCAACAAAACAATAATCAGTATGGCAAGCAAACCATCCTGTTTGTGGATGAAATTCATCGCTTTAATAAAAGCCAGCAAGATGCGCTATTACCCCATGTGGAGTCGGGCCTATTTACGTTTATCGGCGCCACCACAGAAAATCCCTCCTTTGAGGTGAATTCCGCCTTACTGTCTCGCGCGCAAGTCTATGTTCTCAAGTCCTTAAGCGCAGAAGAGCTCGGTGTCTTAATTCAGCGTGCCAGGGCCTATGCCATGCCGAAGGTGGAATTTGATTCAGCGGCGATCGATGCCATCATCGCTAATGCAGACGGCGATGCGCGTCGCTTACTCAATGTACTGGAACAAATCCGCAATGCCATTTCGATTCCCGGGTCTACTACAACGGTCGTGGATCAAGCCTTTGTTGAAAATGCATTAACTGCAAATGGTCGTCGGTTTGATAAAGGCGGCGACCAGTTTTATGACCAGATATCCGCGCTGCACAAATCGGTACGCGGCTCCAATCCAGATGCTGCTTTGTATTGGCTTTGCCGCATGCTCGATGGCGGCGCAGATCCGCGCTACCTTGCACGCAGAATCATTCGTATGGCGTGGGA
Organism: Polynucleobacter meluiroseus; assembly: GCA_945947155.1. Lineage (GTDB taxonomy): Bacteria > Pseudomonadota > Gammaproteobacteria > Burkholderiales > Burkholderiaceae > Polynucleobacter > Polynucleobacter meluiroseus_G. The sequence continues at coordinate 37,608 of CAMEXM010000006.1, forward strand.
GGACATTGGTTTAGCCGATCCCAGGGCAATCCAACTCGCGAACGATGCGGCAGAAACCTATGAACGATTGGGCTCACCCGAAGGTGAGTTGGCGCTGGGCCAAGCAGTAGTCTATTTGGCCGTTGCAGCAAAAAGCAATGCTAGCTATGTCGCGTATAACAAGGCCCGCGCATTTGCTGCGGCCGATCAAAGCCGGGGCGTACCCAATCACTTACGCAACGCACCAACAAAATTAATGCAAGAACTCGGGCATGGCACTGCATATCGGTATGCACATGATGAGCCCTATGGCTATGCCGCCGGTGAAACCTACTTACCCGAAGGGATGGCTGAGCCGCATTGGTACCAACCCGTGGAGCGAGGCCTTGAAACTCAGATTGCGGAACGCATGGCTTTTTTACGCTCACTTGACGAAGCAGAGAAAAAATGAAGGCGCGTTTCTACTTCGACATCATTTCTCCGTTTGCCTACTTTTATGTGAAATTACGCCATCGACTCGAGCCGCGTTTGCAAATCGAGCCTGTGCCGGTATTGCTCGGCGGCCTATTGCGCGCTGCACGTAACCAAGGTCCCGGTGAAATTCCACCAAAGCGCCTGTACACCTATCAATTTTGCGTGTGGCAGGCAGCAAAGTTGGGTATTCCTTTTCAGTTTCCGGAGCACCACCCCTTTATTACCGTTGCAGCGCAGCGCCTTTTAGTCCAAGAGCAGGCCGACTGGCCTATGGTCGAGCGGGCATTTGAATTTGTTTGGGTTATGGGCAAGGACCCCAACCTACACTGGTCTGATTTTTGCACGTACCTCCATTTGGATCCTAATACCCCTCGTCCCGAAAATGCCTCAACCAAAGCAGGCTTGATAGCCAACACCCAAGAGGCGGTGGATCGCGGCGCCTTTGGCGTGCCCACCCTTGCGTTTGGGGATCGGATTTTTTGGGGGGCCGATGCCATCGATTGGGCCATTGACTACCTTAATCACCCAGAGATGTTTGACCAAGCAGCCTATCGGGCCGCTGCATCTGTACCCAACGGTCTGCCGCCCACAGCAGCCTAAGCTTCACGCAATACAATGGAGTGATTCTGTATTTGCCATTTATTTACCACTTAGGAAGAACCATGCGCACCTCCCCATTTTGCTCTTACCGTGCATTGATAACCGCCCTGGCTGGCGCCTTTTTATTTGCCACCGGCACAGCCCAGGCAGAGCCACGTGTCGAGTTCAAAACCAATCAAGGTAGTTTTGTTGTAGATCTGGATTCGGCGAAGGCACCCAAGACCGCTGATAACTTCCTCAAGTATGTTCAGAGCGGCTTTTACAACGGCACAATCTTCCATCGCGTGATCGATGGTTTCATGATCCAAGGCGGTGGTTTCACGCCCGATTTAAATCAAAAGTCAACCAATGCACCCGTTCTCTCGGAAGCCCAAAACGGACTAAAGAATCAAACCTATACGATTGCCATGGCGAGAACATCGGATCCCGATTCAGCAACCGCGCAATTCTTTATTAATGTGCGTGACAATCAAGGGCTGGATTTCCCGAACGCTATGGGTAATGGCTATACCGTCTTTGGCAAAGTCATCTCTGGCACTCAAACCATTGACCGCATTCGTAAAATCCCAACCATGGTCGCACCAGCGCCTAAATTTGGACGGATGGCGGACGTACCTACCACTCCTGTTGTAATCGAGTCAGCGACTGTCTTAAAGTAATCTGAGACGCAATCGGGCTTTGCGATGATTCTGCTGGATGATGTCGAGAGTTGTGCGACTAAACCCACCAGTCGCCTCTACCAGGAGCCTATCGCACACTGGGTAGCATTTAAATCCGTTGACATTGATGCCTGCTTTGAAGCAATCCAGTTAGCCTTGAAGGCGGATCACTATGTGGTTTGCCTCGTCGCTTACGAATATGGCCAAGCCATTCATCGACTACCCAGCACTTCGTCACCAGCCATACCGCTGGTTCAAGCATGGGCATACCATCGGCCCAAAACACTCACAAAAGCGGAAGTAGATGCCTGGCTTGAAATCCAGCTCGCACAGTTAAAAGAGGATTCGCGTGTCAGTGGCATAGCATCCTGCACGGAATCGATTACGCAAGCCCAGTTCCAATCGGATGTAGAGCGAATTCAGGAGTGGATACGCTGTGGCGATACCTATCAAATCAATCACACGTACCGTATAAGGGGTGAGTTTTATGGTGACCCGCTTGCTTTATACGCACGCCTAAGAGCGCGACAACCTGGGCGTTTTGGTGCATTTGTGCAAGAAGGCGACACTACCATTCTGTCGCAATCACCTGAACTTTTTATAGAACGGGATGGGGACTGTTTACGCGCCATGCCCATGAAGGGCACCGCCAATGCCCGAACCGAGAGCGCAGAGCAATTGGCAAGCGACCCTAAAAATCGTGCAGAAAATATTATGATCGTTGACCTCTTGCGCAATGATCTGAGCCGAGTTGCCTTACCGGGTAGCGTCACCGTACCCACCTTATTTCATGTTGCACGGCATGGAAATGTGTTGCAAATGACCTCGACCATAGAGGCAAAAGCAAAGCCAGATATAAGCCTGCGTACCATACTCGATGCGGTCTTTCCCTGTGGCTCTGTTACGGGCGCCCCCAAAAAACGCAGCATGGAAATTATTCAAGCATTGGAAGGCGCTCCCCGCGACTATTACTGTGGTGCCTTGGGCTGGCTTGACCCGAATGGGGATTTTGCATTTAGCGTTCCTATTCGTACGCTTAATCTAGAGGCAAGTCAAAGCGCCCACCAAACCAAATTCACCTTGGGCATCGGAGCTGGCATTACGATTGATTCTGATCCAGCGCTAGAGTGGCAAGAGTGTCAAACGAAATCAGCATTTATTACCGAGATGCCAACTGCGCTGGGTTTATTCGAGACCATTCGCGTTGAAGGACAAAAGCCGCTTCGGTTTGCGGCCCACCTTCAGCGACTGCAGCAGTCCGCATCTGCCCTGCGCATTCCATTTGACGCGTCTCGGATTGCCGAGGCAGCTGAAGAGGCCTGCCTAACAATTACAAGTCCACTACCCCATCGCTTGCGCATCGACCTATTCCCCGATGGCTCGGTTACTGCAATAGCCAATGTTCTCGAGCCGATTGCAAATGAAGTCGCTATTTTTTGGGCATCCAAGGTTTTAACCGATGCACATCAGGCCATCATGCAATCCAGCAATGTTTTATTGGCTCACAAAGTTAATCAACGCACCTTGTATGACTTGGCATGGAAAAATGCGGTGGCACTAGGCGGTTTTGATGCGGTCTTTTTGAATGAGCAGGGTTTCGTCACCGAAGGGGGTCGTAGCTCGATTTTTGTTCAGCCCAAAGGGTCAAAACAATGGCTTACACCACCACTATCGGCAGGGGTACTGCCGGGTGTGATGCGCCAAAGCATCTTAGATGATCCCCAATGGAACGCCCATCAAGCAACGATCACATCAGCCGACCTAGCGGATGCGGGCAGCATCCTGGTTTGCAATGCCCTACGCGGTGCGGTACCCGCCGTTCTGAAAGTCGGATAATCGAAGCATGAAATCCTTTCCAATGCACTACTGCTCAAAATGCGGATCTACCGTGACATTACGCATCCCTGCAGACGATACGCGCGAGCGCCATGTGTGCAATAGCTGCGCTACGGTGCACTACCTCAATCCGCGTAATGTCGTGGGCACTATTCCGGTATGGGGTGAACAGGTGTTGCTCTGCCGCAGAGCGATCCAGCCACGCCATGGCTTTTGGACTTTACCGGCCGGCTTTATGGAAATCGGTGAGAGCACTAGCCATGGTGCTGCCCGAGAAACATTAGAAGAAGCTGGGGCCCATGTTGAAATCGGCCCTTTGTTTTCATTAATCAATGTGCCCCACGTTGAGCAAGTGCATTTGTTTTACCTTGCCAGCTTACCGACCCCCGAGTTTTCAGCGGGCGAGGAAAGCCTTGAGGTAGCGCTTTTTTATGAAGACGAAATCCCCTGGTCCGAGTTGGCTTTTCCGACCACCAAACAAACCCTGCAGTGGTTTTTTGCCGATCGCAGTGCAGGCCTCCTTCGGGCGGGCACTGAAATTGCTGTCCGATCCCGCGATATCCTCCCCTCTGAATCCATTTAAGTAATGAATCAGATTGCATGGCTGGGGCCTGATGATGCTTTTCCCGATCCTGCGGTCATGCCCGATCCAGACCCCGAAGTAGCGGGACTCTTTGCGGTCAGTGAGCGCATCTATCCCGGACAGCTTGAAATGGCATATCGACTCGGCTTGTTTCCCTGGTATTCCGACAATCAACCGGTTTTATGGTGGTCGCCAGACCCGCGGATGGTACTAGAGCCGAAAAATTTTAAGGTGAGCGACTCATTACAAAAAACTATGCGGCAGTTTTATTACGACCCCACATGCCATATTGAGGTCGATGGTGACTTTGGTGCGATTATGCGAGCCTGTGCCCTAAGCCCCCGCAAAGACCAGGATGGCACCTGGATCACCCATGAAATTGTTGATGCATACAGTCAGCTATATGAAAACGGCTTTGCCCACAGTATTGCAATCAAGCAAGGCGATCGCCTGTTGGGTGGCCTGTACTGCGTTAGTTTTGGCCGCATGGTCTTTGGTGAATCGATGTTTAGCCGCCAACGGGATAGCTCGAAGCTCGCCTTGGCCCTGCTTTGCGCTTGGTGCTACGATCATGAGGTGCCGATAATTGATTGCCAACAAGAAACCGCCCACCTCCGATCCCTCGGGGGAGGCCCTATCCCGCGCACGCATTTTTTATCGCTGGCACGCGATGCGCTGAGTAAAAAGTCTATCAGTACCCCATGGAGCTTTAATAAAACCGCATTGGAGCGTTGGCTATGAGCCAAATCAATGAGCTCCCGATTACTGCGCTGCAGTTTTATGCGACAGCATCCTATACCTGCAGCTATCTTCCACAGCAAACCGCGCGGTCACAAGTTGCTACGCCATCCCATCTAGTGCATAGCGATATGTACGGTGATCTAGTCAATGCAGGATTTCGGCGTAGCGGGCTATTCACATACCGACCCTATTGCGATCACTGCAAGGCGTGCATTGCCACTCGCATACCAGTTGAACACTTCGTTCCGACTCGCAGCCAGCAACGCGCCCACAATCAACACGCCAATTTAGAAACCCATGTACTCCACTTGAGTTACACGGATGAGCACTATGCTCTGTATCGGCACTACCAAGAGCAGCGCCATCACGATGGTGAAATGGACCGCGATGATCAAGAACAATACACGCAATTTTTACTGCAAAGCCGAGTGAACTCACGATTGGTCGAGTTTCGGGATGGCCCTCAGGGTGCAGAGCCGGGTCGCCTCCGCATGGTTAGCATCATTGATATTGTCGAAGCAGGTATTTCTTCGGTCTACACCTTTTACGACACTACGGTGCCTAAGGCCAGTTATGGCACCTACAGCATTCTCTGGCAAATAGCGCAAGTCAGGCAGCTTAAGCGGCCTTATCTTTATCTTGGTTACTACATCCAAGAGAGTCAGAAGATGGCATATAAGTCGAAGTTCAAGGGCATCGAAGGTCTAATAGATAACCTTTGGCAGCCCTTGCATACGCGATAATTCGATTCATGTCCGCTTACTCCTTTTTACGCCCTGGACTCTTTTGCCTTGATCCTGAGCAAGCCCATAATCTAGCGCTCAGTAGCATGGACCGTGCCCATGCCCTCGGCTTACTTTCGCGCCTTGTACCCAAACCGGTCATCGACCCACAGGTATTCTGCGGCTTGCCTTTGGGTAATCGGGTTGGACTTGCTGCAGGCCTCGATAAAGATGGGAAGCACATTGATGCACTTGCTGCCTTGGGTTTTGGTTTTTTAGAAATTGGTACGGTAACGCCGCTGCCACAACCTGGCAATCCAAAGCCACGCATGTTTCGCTTAAGCCAAGTCGATGGAATTATTAACCGCATGGGCTTTAATAACGATGGCGTCGATGCGTGCGTTGCCCGCGTCAAGGCCTCGCGCTACTGGCAGTCCGGCGGCGTCATTGGCTTAAATATAGGCAAGAACGCCAGTACCCCCATTGAAGCTGCCGCCGATGATTATGTAATTGGATTAAAAAAGGTCTACGCCGTTTCCTCTTACATTACGGTAAACATTTCATCGCCCAATACCAAGAACCTCCGGGCGCTGCAAGGCGAAGTCATGCTGCGCTCCTTGCTGAGCAGCATTCAACTTGCGCGCACTGCTCTGTGCGATGCGCATGGTGTTCGTAAACCCTTATTTCTAAAAATAGCGCCGGACCTCGATCCTACCGATATCCGTTTGATCGCTGATTTGCTGCTTGAATTTGAAATTGACGCAGTGATTGCAACCAACACGACGATAGAGCGAGGTGCTGTCGCCCACCTAGAGCATGGCACTGAAGCTGGCGGACTCTCTGGCGCGCCGGTTCGCGCCCTATCCAATGCCGTTATACAGTCGCTCAAGGAGCACCTCGGTGACCGAATACCCATTATTGGTGTTGGTGGCATTCTCTCGGGGAGCGATGCCCAAGAAAAGCGTGCCGCTGGAGCAAGCTTGCTACAAATTTACAGCGGGCTTATTTTTAAGGGCCCGGAATTGGTTCGGGAATGCGCCCTCGCCGTGAAATAGAGGTCTAAAGGGCCTCTTATCAACCAGTAGTTTTCACATTGTGCAATTTCCCAAAGAATGGCTACAATGAAGCAATGGATACCCCTAAAGTAGTAAAAATGGCTAAAGCTCCTGGTGAGGTTGGTAAGACCGCCATTCAGGTGGTGGAGCGCATGATGAATTTGCTCGATGCGCTTGCTAAGCATGAAGATGCGTGCAGCCTCAAAATTTTGGCCGAGCAAACCGCCCTGCACCCGTCTACTGCGCACCGCATCTTAAATGACATGGTGGCTTGCAGACTGGTCGAGCGCGGTGATGGCGGTATCTATCGACTCGGCCTGCGACTCTTAGAGCTCGGTAATCTAGTCAAGGCAAGGCTCTCGGTTCGGGAGGCGGCCCAAACGCCAATGCGCGCGCTCCATAAAATTACTGGAGAAACCATCAACTTATCTGTACGCCAGGGTGATGAGATTGTTTACGTAGATCGCGCCTACAGCGAACGCTCGGGCATGCAAGTGGTCCGCGCGATCGGCGGTCGTGCACCACTGCACCTCACCTCCGTTGGTAAACTCTTTTTAGCAAGCGATGACTCGACTAAAGTTCGAGCCTATGCAACCCGCACCGGCCTAGCTGGACATACTCGCAATAGCATTACGGACTTGCGTAAACTTGAAAACGAATTGGCCAAAGTCAATCAGTCGGGGCATGCCAGCGACGATGAAGAATTAGAGTTGGGCGTTAGCTGCTTGGCGGCCGGCATTTTAGATGACACCGGCAAATTGGTTGCTGGCCTGTCGCTCAGCGCACCTACTGACCGAATTCAGGCTGATTGGCTTAAGGCGCTACAAGATACAGCGATGCAAATTTCAAAAGGGATGGGATTTACTTCGAAGTAAATGGCATTACATCAAGCGACGCAGTGGGCGGATCTCACTGGGATCCATTTGCTGATACCAATCTTTGACGCGTACCGCATCTGCAAAACGGGATTGGGTACCCACCGAATCTAAAAAGACTAGCAGCAAAGGTGAGCCATTGATATTGGCCTGCATCACCAAGCATTTACCAGCGGCGCTAATGAAACCCGTTTTCTGCAATCCAATATCCATATCGCCGGAACGAACCAGGCGATTGGTATTCATAAATGTTTGCGGGCGATTGTTAATCACCATGGTCAGATCTGGCCAGGTCGAATACTCTCGAATCGCCTTGTACTGATAGGATGCACTCACCATTTTCGCTAAGTCATCTGCGCTGGCTACGTTCTCGCTGGACAAGCCACTTGGATCGGCAAAGTGAGAATTCCGCATACCAAGCTCACGCGCTTTTTGATTCATAGCAGTAACAAATGCAGGCACGCCGCCGGGGTAGTTTCTACCCAAGGTATAGGCAGCACGATTTTCCGAGGACATCAGCGATAACACCATTGCTTCGCGGCGCGTAAGGGATGTTCCCGTAGCAAGCCTCGATTTTCCGTAACTGCGGGCATCCTCCGCATTAATCTGTATCGACTCATCCATAGGCAGGTCGGCATCGAGCACCACCATTGCAGCCATTAATTTCGTAATAGACGCAATCGGTAGACTAACGCCCGTATTTTTTTCGAATAACACATCATTGGTATCTTGATTAACGACCATCGCCGCGCTGGATTTGAGGCTGAGATCATCATGCTGCCCCCGCAAGCCCATCGCAGTAGCAAACGAAGGCCTTGATCCGGTAGTTGCATTTTTTGCAGGGCGAGTTACGGTAACCCGAACATCTTTGGTTTTTTTGGTGCTGCCTGCGTTACCTGTCTTTGCGGACTTTGTAGTTTTGCTTGGTTTGCTCGCGCTGCCGGGTTTTGCAGCAGGTGCTTTATTGGCAGACTGGTTTTGTTTTGGCTTGTCTTTTGGAGGGCTTTGTTTTTGATTGTTCTGGCTTGCTTGGGCAATCGAGGAGTCGGGGAAATAAGAGACCGCAAACAGGGTCATCAATAAGGCTACTCCGAGCCGGCTTCGTAATCGCATGCAGCACTGCCCTTTAATCAAACAATAGCCGTAATGATAATGAACTTTGAAGGGTTCAGGGTGATTTATTGCCTTACCTTTTGATTCACTAGCACTACTGCTCCCATCGTCAACACAATCCCCACTGCCATCATCCAAGTCAGCGGCTCATCAAATAATACCCACGCCATAATTGCAGTCGTGGGCGGCGTTAAGTACAAAAGACTGGTGACCTTAGTTGCTGCCCCCTTGCGAATCATGATGAAAAGCAAGCTAACGGAACCAATCGAGATGGGGAATATGGCCCAAAGCATCGCAGTAATAACGGGCGCATTCCAGACCATTGTTCCCTCTTCAAACAAGACCATGCAAATGAAGGATAGGAGTAAGGCAATACTGAACTGAATTAAGGAGCCCGATCGCAGGTCAAATACAGGGCAATACTTCTTTTGGTAAAGCGTGCCGAAGGTAATCGATAGCAATGCGGCTACTGCGAGCACATAACTAGCAAGTGGTATCGGCACAAAGTTCATCTTCTCAGTCACCACAAGGCCAACCCCCGCTATCCCCAGTAGCAAACCAATCCACTGGCGCGGTGATACATGCTCGGAAACCCATGCCGCAAACCAGGCTGTAATGATCGGCTGTAGGCCAACAATCAAAGCTACTAACCCGGCCGTCATGCCCAAACGAACTGCAGACCATACGCCCATTAAGTAACCAAACTGCAGCAGCACGCCAGCAACGAGCAAATGAACCAGTTGTGATTGATTAGGCCAAGAGGCTGGACGCCATACCAAGCTAAGCACGCCCATGGCCAGCAAAATGCCCACGTAGCGCCAAAATAAGAACGTGGCTGGCTCCACATAGGGCATTGCCAGTTTGGCAATGATGAAGCCGGTGCTCCATAAAAGTACGAAAACAGGGGCAATTGCACCCTCAAACCTTAACCCCATAAATCCTTTTGTTTGCTATTTTTAAAGCCGTTGCATGATTTTAGCCCCATGAAGCCCGCCCAAAGATGAATAACGCTTTACTTAAAAAATGACTTATAACTAATTGTTATTAATATGGTTTGTGAATGATAAAGATGAAAAATAGAAACTTTGTGCATTGCAACAAAAAAGAACTATAATTGTATTTAATAGATATACAGTGCCCCCTTAAATAATCGGAGAAACTCATCATGAACCTCACACCAGAACAGTTAGCGGCAGCCCAAAAAGCCAATTTAGAAACCCTCACCGGAATCACAAACCAGGCGCTGCTCAGTATTGAGAAATTGGTTGAATTGAATATGCACATTGCCAAAGCTAGCCTCAGCGACAGCATGCATAGCGCCAAAAAGGCACTGGAAATCAAAGATGTTCAAAAGCTCTTGGCTCATCAAGCCGAAGCCGTACAGCCCATGGCCGAGAAGATGATGGCCTACAGCCGCCACTTATATGAATTAGCGAACGATATGCAAGCAGGCTTTTCTAAGGTGAGCGAAAAAGAAATGCAAGCCAGCCAAAAGAAAATGAACGCCATGGTTGAAGATTGGAGCAAAAATGCACCAGCAGGTTCAGAAGCAGCCGTAGCTGCTATGAAGCAGGCCATTGCCTCTGCTAGTACCATTTACGAAAACAGCCAAAAAGCAATGAAACAGGCGCTAGATGTTGCACAGACCAACGTTAGTAATGCAACGGATTCCGTTTTAAAAGCGACTGAAAAGGCAAGCAAGTCCTCCAAGCGGTAATACGAATACAGGGCCTCAGGCCCTAAGCAAAAGCCCCTGTCAGGATCTGGCAGGGGCTTTTTTCTTTCAGGAGGATACTACTTCTTTCGCACAGGTGGCAGATCAGTGCAGTGTCCGTGCGCCGCTTCCGCAGCTAAGCCGACCGACTCACCAAGGGTTGGATGCGGATGAATGGTTTTGCCCATATCAATCGCGTCTGCCCCCATCTCGATCGCAAGGCAGACCTCACCAATTAAATCGCCTGCATGGGTACCCACAATACCGCCGCCAATAATACGGTGCGTCTTGGCATCAAACAAGAGCTTGGTAAATCCTTCATCGCGGCCATTGGCAATCGCACGGCCACTGGCCGCCCATGGAAAGAGGCCTTTCTCGTAGGCAATGCCTTGCGCTTTGCACTGCTCTTCGGTGAACCCGGCCCAAGCCACTTCGGGGTCCGTATAGGCAACCGATGGAATTTGCTTGGCATCAAAAAAGGATTTCTGACCAGCCGCAGCCTCAGCTGCAACATGGCCTTCGTGCACTGCTTTATGGGCTAGCATGGGCTGGCCGACAATATCCCCAATAGCAAAAATGTGCGGGACATTGCTACGCATCTGCTGATCCACTGCAATAAAACCGCGATCATCCACGGCGACACCAGCATTACCCGCATCAATTTTCTTACCGTTGGGCGAGCGCCCTACCGAAACCAATACCAAGTCATACACTTGGGGCTCTGCAGGTGCAGCCTCGCCCTCAAATGCCACATGAATTCCGTCGGCTTTCGCTTCCGCCTTGGCGGCGCGGGTTTTGAGCATGACCTTATCAAAGCGTCCGGCATTGTGCTTTTCCCAGACCTTTTCAAGGTCACGATCCGCTCCTGCCATCAATCCATCCAGCATTTCGGCGATGTCAATTTTGGAGCCGAGCGCACTGTAGACCGTCGCCATCTCTAAACCAATAATGCCGCCACCAATCACCAGCATGCGCTTGGGAATACTCTTGAGTAAGAGTGCGCCGGTACTATCAACTACCCGTGGGTCATCGGGCAAGAAAGGCAATTTAATGGGCTGACTTCCCACAGCAATAATCGCCTTATGAAAACGAACACGCTCTTTTTGGCTGCCTGCATCTTGACCAGGCCCTTCGGTTAGATTAACTTCAACGTGGTTCGCATCTATAAAACGGCCAAGTCCGCGGACAACCTTAACCTTGCGTGCTTTTGCCATGCCGCTAAGACCACCGGTCAGCTTGCCAATAACGCCGTCTTTGTAAGCACGCAGCGCATCAATGTCGATTTTGGGTTCACCGAAGCTGATGCCATGCTTTGACATCGTTTTCGCTTCATCCATTACAGCTGACGTGTGCAACAGTGCTTTTGACGGAATGCAGCCGACATTTAAGCAAACGCCGCCCAAAGTGGGATAGCGCTCGACAAGGATTACGTTAAGACCTAAATCAGCAGCACGAAATGCCGCACTGTATCCGCCAGGGCCTGCACCAAGCACCAGTAAATCGCATTCATGATCTACCTTGCCCTGAAAAGTACTCGCCGTATTGCTTGCGGAAATAGGGGCTGCAGGCGATTGTGGCATTGCTGCTGGAGCTGTTGCAGCAGAGACAGTTGTGGCTGTAAGCGCAGCTGGCTGTGATGCAGCACCAGCTTCAAGTTCAATCTCAGCAATGACAGTGCCTTTTTTAACTTTATCGTCTACCTTCACTGCAATGCTCGTAATGATTCCTGCTGCATCGGCCGGTACTTCCATGGTGGCCTTATCGGACTCCAGCACCAACAGTGGCTGCTCTTTTTCAATCCGATCGCCTACCTTTACCAGCACCTCAATAACGGGTACATCGTCATAGTCACCAATATCCGGAACCAGAATCAATTGCTTAGTCATGGCGATTCCTTTTAAAGTGCCGCACGGCGGAAATCAGCCAAGAGCTGGGCAATGTAAACCGTAAACCGCGTCGCCGAAGCGCCGTCGATCACGCGATGATCTGCCGTTAGGGAGAGCGGGCATATCAATCGCGGTACAAATTGCGTGCCATCCCAGACTGGTTTCATTGCCGCTTTGCTAACGCCCAAAATAGCGACCTCGGGTGCGTTGATGATCGGCGCAAAATACGTTCCGCCAATGCCACCAAGGGAGGAGATCGTAAAACTGGCGCCCTGCATTTGATC
>CAMEXM010000007.1 GCA_945947155.1 Polynucleobacter meluiroseus
ACATGAGAACTTCACGACTCATGATTTTCTTCCTTTGAAATCAATGACAGGGACCAACCGAGTCTTATCGACCTCGGCAAGGGAAAACTCCAACTGAGACTCTGCACCATCGCTCGCCTCAAACAACAAACCAAACTTGGCATCGGGTGAATCAACGCTTCCAGCGATGAGCCCCTCCAATACCCCACGAAAATTCTTACGACCAGAAACTGCAATACGCAATTTCAGGTCAACCTCAAAACCCGCAAATCGCACAAAATCAGCTGCGCTTTTCACAGGGCGATCAAGTCCTGGGGACGAGATCTCCAGTCGTTCATACGGAATATTTTCCACTGGCAAGGAGTAACTCAACTGGTGACTTACTTTTTCGCAATCCTCGACCGTGATTAAACGCTCGTAGTCTTGGTTCTCAATCGTTACACGAAGCAAGCCTCCGGCTTCGCGCTCAATATCAACCAACGCGTAACCCAGATTTCCCAACTCGGCAGAAATAATCTGCTGCTCTCGCACAACACCCCTTACTGCAAAAAATGGCAAAAAAAAATGGGCTTCAAAGCCCATATTCCGAACTACAGAACAGGCCAGCTTACGTTGATCGCAACATCAGCCGGTAAAACAGTACATTAAGCTACAACAGCGTAACTACGGGGAAGATTATAGCTGATTACGCCAAATCTTGAGTGAAATCAGAAGCTTTCGCTTGGATTTCGGGGTTTTCTGGGTCCTTTATTGAAGGGTTTACGTCCCTTAGGGGCGCCTCGCTTTGGTCCACCAGCCCCGGGTCCTTGAGGGGATTGTGGGTTAAATGCGTGCCCATGATGGACTTTTTTGCCTCTTGCGCCCTGTCCTTGGCCCTGTCCTTGACCGCCCTGGCCTTGGCTACGACCTCTACCTGCTTGGCCTTGACCACTAGCGCCAGGTTTTGCATTTTTACCTTGGTGCGTCAGTCCATGGTGCTGATTGGCCATGGTTAATGCTTCCCGCGAGCCCCAATACGAAACCGAAGTTTGCATTGGATCTGGCTGGAAATCGTCGCCTCTGGATGGATTGGAATCGCCACGACCCGATTGATTGGAACGGCCCTTTTCACTCGCTTGGGGTACTTTGAGGCCAGCCGCTTTCATCAGTTGTGCAACGCCCTCATGTGGGATTTCTTCCCATTTGCCGCGGCGTAAGCGCGGGGGCAACAAAAAGATTCCATAGCGGGTGCGAATCAGCCTCGAAACCGTATGGCCACTTGCCTCGAACATCCGGCGGACCTCGCGGTTGCGGCCTTCGGTTAAGGCCACGTGATACCAGCGGTTTGCGCCATCGCCACCGCCAGAAGCAAGGCGCAGAAAGCGGGCCTGTCCATCATCCAGCTGAATGCCTGTCTTTAACTGCGACTGCTGCTCATCACTGAGTTCACCCAAAATGCGGACAGCGTATTCACGCTCAACACCGTAACGGGGATGCATCAATCGATTAGCCAGTTCGCCTGAGGTTGTAAACAACAACAAACCTTCGGTATTAAAGTCGAGTCGACCGACTGCAATCCAACGGCCTTGGCGCGGCTTAGGCAATCGATCAAAGACGGTAGGACGGCCTTCGGGATCAGCTTGACTGACAATTTCGCCCGATGGCTTGTGATACAAAATGACGCGCGGTGGCTTAGTCTGAATTTTGCGGTGCACTGCCTTGCCGTTAATACGTACTTGGTCGGTTGGACCAACCCGCTGACCAATGTGTGCCGGCATGCCATTGACCGATACCCGGCCTTGCACAATTAAATCTTCCATCTCGCGACGCGAGCCCATACCAACATCGGCTAATACCTTGTGCAGCTTAACGGTGTCCTCATCGTCAGCGTCATCGTCTAGACCATCTAAATCAGACCACACCTCATCGCGCAAACTGAGCGGCAGCTCATCCACGTTCGTAAACTGCAAACTACTCATTTCATCGTCTGTGGGGCCGTCTAGATCATCGTGATCGTGCTGGCGATTGGTATTGCGCTCAACGCCGGCGTGATGGGAGACTGCAATTTCATCCGAGGAGTTAGCTAAATCTGGATGAGCAATTTCAGCTTCAGGCGCATCCAGGGCCGCATCAAATTCCCCCGACACAACCGAGGCAAATAAGGCATCGCTTTGAGCAGGATCAAATGTGGGCTTTACTTTTTGTTCGCCCGGTGGGTGCGGTGTGCGCTCACCACCCTCTGGACGTGGCGGCCTATCCCCGCGGGGTTTACGGTTTTTAAACGGGTGTTTTCCAAAGCGGCGGGGGCGGCGCTCACCCTGCTCGCCAGTGGGTGCTTCGCTTTTATTCTCTGCAGTAGGAGCGCCTGAGTTGCCGTCGCTGCTAACCGGTGCGGTATTCAAATTGGGTGCTGCGGAATTGGTTTCGTTGGAAGAGGTCATTAATGATTTGGTGTGTTATCTAGCTTGGGCTGCGACTCGGCTTCTCGCCGATCTTCTGGGTTACCGCTCTCTTCCATGGTGATTACTGTCTCGACTGTAGCCGTTTGATCAAACTCAATCACGCCTTGGCCCAATGACTCAAATGTCGGTGCAGCATCTTCCAGTAAAGGCAGGCTTTGTAAATTAGGCAGACTCAAATCATCGAGAAATTGTTTTGTGGTCGCATATAGGCCAGGGCGACCAATCGTCTCCTTGTGGCCAATGACCTCGACCCAACCACGGTCTTCGAGTTGTTTCATCACATTACTGCTAACAGCAACGCCGCGGATCTCTTCAATCTCACCACGGGTGACGGGTTGACGATATGCAATGATAGCCAGGGTTTCCATCACCGCACGGGAATACCGCGGCGGCTTTTCTGGGGTGAGTCGATCCAAGTACTCACGCATCGACAAGCGACTTTGAAAACGCCAACCCGTAGCGATGTGCACGAGCTCCATCCCTTTGCCTTGCCAGTCCCCCTGAATCGCCGTCAACACCGCTTCAATATCAGCTGGGCTGGTGTCATCCGTGAATAGGCGTGTGAGATCCATTGCGGTAATGGGCTCTTGCGCGCACAAGAGGGCTGTTTCAATAACGCGTTTTTTGTGATCATCCATAAAATTCGGCCTTACAGGTCAAAGCCTGAGTGGCATAAAAAGGGCTATCCGTCATGGGTTGGGGTGTTCTCTAGTTGCTTCAGGCAATTGTCCAAGGTGACTTTGTGGGTCAGGAGTTAATTTGGACGCTCTTGTCTGAGCGGATGCGGTGTGGGAGAAACCCATCACATCAGGCAATTCTCACAATTCGCTCGCCAGTTGCCCCATTATAGGGGAGGCTGCCTACAATAGCCAAATGGAATTATTCACCCTGCCCCCGACCCCCAAGCCACATCGGCGTCATTTTTTAGGCCTTGCAACCGCAATAGCGGGGATCAGCGCCCTTGGATTGAGTGCCTGCGCGACTGTAAATACTAAAAAACCGGTGCTTGGCTTGGTTCTGGGTGCAGGCGCCGCGCGCGGCTTCGCCCACATTGGCGTGATTAAAGCCCTTGAAGCCCAAGGCATTTCTCCTCATTTGGTGGTTGGCAGCAGTGCAGGCAGCGTAATCGCTTCCCTCTATGCTTCAGGCCTGAGCGGGAACGACCTCAATCGCATTGCACTAACTTTGGATGAAGCGGCAATTGCCGACTGGGGTCTACCGTTTGCCGGTCGATTTGGCGGGCTCATTAAGGGGGACGCACTTCAAGCCATGATTAACCGGGAAGTGAAAAACCGGCCCATTGAACAGATGCGTATGCCCTTGGGCGTGGTTGCAACCGATTTGCAATCTGGCAAAGGGGTGCTGTTTCGTCGGGGTGATACTGGCATAGCAGTACGCGCCTCCTGCAGTATTCCAGGGGTATTTCAGCCGACCACCATTCAGGGCCGAGAGTATGTCGACGGGGGTCTTGTTGCACCAGTGCCGGTGCAATACGCGAGGCAAATGGGTGCCACCGTAGTGATTGCCGTTTCTATTTCGAATGAGCCTGGCCAGCAAAATGCGAGCGGTACCTTAGGGGTGCTCCAGCAAACCATTAGCATCATGCAGCAAAGCATTAATAGCTACGAGCTGCAAAGCGCAGACATCGTGATTCAACCTAAGCTCCATCAAATCGGCGGAGCTGATTTTAAGGCGAGAAGTGCTGCGATACTGGCTGGGGAGATTGCCACTCAAGAAAAAATGGCACTGATAAAAGCGGCGCTTAGCGCTTAAAACATCTGGGATTGTTTTTTAAACTTCTTCATTTCATTCATGAGGTTTTTGCGCTCCTGCTCGGAGAACTCATCGCTACCATCGAGGCGACGGGCGCCATCAAAACGCTTGTCCCAATAGATACTCGTCATATCATCGACCCGAATACTGGCGCCTTTGGAAGGCGAGTGAATGAATTTATTCTCACCGACATAAATTCCAACATGCGAGAAGGTCATGCGCATGGTATTGAAGAATACTAAATCACCAGGCTGTAAATCATCGCGCGTAATGGACTTTCCTACTTTGCTCATCTGCGACGATTTGCGTGGAATCAAAAAGCTCAGCTTGTCTTTGAAGACGTATGCAACGAAGCCGCTACCATCGAGGCCTGATTGCGGAATATCCATGTTCCAGCGATACCGCACACCAATCAGTTCCATTGCCTGATTAATCAAATTTTCAGAACGACCCGATACCGAATCCACCAGCTTATCTGCGGCACGAATGAAATACGCTTTACCCGCCTGCGTAAACGATTCGGTTGGCACTTCTTTGGCTTGCTCACCTGCGGCAATAGCGCTGCCAACCGCCAGCGAACAGACTATCGCCAGTGATCGGACCAAGGAGGAGGAGCTAAAAGAAAAAGGCATTGCGCGAGTGTATCAAACTTTTGACAATTCACCAACCCGGACGATTTATCTTAAGTCTTTGTTTATATTGGATATTTAAGCGTAAAGTGGCAGTAAATTGCCTATTTTTTAGGCAGTGTTGTAACGGCATAGCGCACTAGGTCATTTCAGCGGCAGTAAAGAGTTGCTTGGTATAAGCCTGCTTGGGATGCGCAATCAACGCTTCGGTTTCGCCAAACTCCACCACCTTACCTTCTTTTAAAACCATAATTTGATGCGACATCGCCCGAATCACCGCCAAATCATGGCTAATCATGAGGTAAGCCAGGTTGTACTTTTTCTGCAAGGCGGTCAGCAGTGCCAGCACCTGCTTCTGAATCGATACATCCAAGGCCGAGGTAGGTTCATCCAAGACCAAAATCTGGGGGCGCAATACCAGCGCGCGCGCAATCGCAATCCGTTGGCGCTGTCCTCCAGAAAATTCATGGGGGTACCGCTGCAAAGCCGATCGATCCAAGCCAACCTCTTTCAGCATATCGAGCACCCTGCCCTCGCGGTCAGTCGCCGATAGATTAGGAAAATGGACATCCAGTCCTTCAGAGACGATTTGCAGGACGGTCATGCGCGGCGAGAGCGATCCAAATGGATCTTGAAAAATCACCTGCAAGCTTGAACGCAGATCGCGTCTAGCTGCGGAGTCCAGCGCATGCCAATCACTACCGAGCACATTGACCGTGCCACCAACCTCGGCAGCTGAGTCACCCAGCAAACCCAAAATCGCCATGCCTAAGGTCGTTTTACCCGATCCAGATTCACCAATCACCCCAATGGTCTGTCCTTGCCGTAATTCAAACTGCACTTTTTTAAGCACGGTATGGCGCGGTGGTTTTTTAAAAAAGGATAAGGGCTGTAGAGGGTTCCCTGACTTTGATCCGGGATACGATACGTGGAGATTTTCGGTACTGAGTAACACGGGGGCTAGCGGCATTACGGGCAAGAGCTCACGTACCGGCTTACTGTTCACTAAGGCTGCGGTATACGTATTTTCAGGATGCTCAAAAACCTGCTGGGTGGCGCCGCACTCCATCAAATTGCCTTGATTTAAAACCGCGACACGCTCAGCAAAATGCCGTACTAAATTCAGGTCATGGGTAATCAGCAAAATGCTCATACCCTGATCGCCCTTCGCCTCGGCTTGCAGCTCGATGAGGAGTTCTAATATTTGCATCCGCAAGCTGACATCCAGCGCCGTAGTTGGCTCATCGGCAATTAACAGGCGAGGTTTGCATGCTAAGGCCATGGCAATCATGGCGCGCTGACGCTGCCCGCCTGAGAGTTGGTGCGGATACGAATAAAAACGGCGCTCTGGCTCAGGAATGCCGGTCTTACGCAGGAGCGCAATTGCTTTTTCAATGCACTCCGCTTTTGATGTGAGGGGGGCATGCACTAAGACCGCTTCGACAATTTGATTACCAATCGTAAACAGCGGATTTAAAGCCGTCATCGGCTCCTGGAAAATCATGGCAATGTCCCGCCCCCGAATCTCCCGAATGGCGGGCTCTGAGAGTGCGAGCAGATCAATCGATTGCGGCTCTAATTGAGTATGCTTTGCACTAACGGGAGTCCAAATTAACTTTCCGTCTACTTTGGCGCCCTCTGGTAAGAGGCGCAACGGAGCCAAAGCAGAGAGGGTTTTTCCAGAGCCCGATTCACCAACCAGCGCCACACGCTCGCCAACACCAATATCCAAATTCAGATTTTTGACAGCAAACTTTTCACGCCGCCCGGATCCAAATGAAATCGAGAGATTGTCGTATCGCAGCAAAGGGGTGGTTAATTTCAATTGATTACTCATCAGCGCGCCCCCAATGCGGCACCGCTCTTACGGGAATCAAATGCATCACGTAAGGCTTCGCCCATAAACGTCAGTAACAGCAGCGTTGAGACCAATACGACAAAGGTAGATAAGGAGATCCACCACGCATCCAGATTGCCCTTCCCTTGGGCCAGTAGCTCACCCAAACTCGGCGTGCCCGGAGGCACACCAAGACCAAGAAAGTCGAGGCTAGTTAAGGACAAGATCGCCGCACTCATACGAAATGGCAAAAAGGTAATGACGGGCGTTAAGCTATTAGGCAAAATGTGGCGCCGCATGATTTGCATATTGGTTAAGCCCAAGGCACGCGCTGCGCGTACGTATTCCAAGGCGCGATTGCGGAAAAATTCAGCGCGTACGTAGTCGGATAAACCCATCCAACTAAACGCAGCCAACAACACTACCAAAAGCCAAATGCTCGGAGTAAAAATCGAAGCAAAAATAATTAGCAAATACAACTCCGGCATCGCAGACCAAATCTCAATGGCGCGCTGAGTAACTAAATCGAACTTGCCGCCAAAAAACCCCATTAGTGCGCCCGTAATAATGCCGACCGTAACGCCCACAATGGTCAAAGCAAGGCCAAACAGGATGGATAAACGAAAGCCGTAAATTAAACGTGCCAACACATCGCGCCCACGATCATCCGTGCCGAGCCAGTTATCCATCGAGGGGGCCGCTGGATTGGGCGATTTCGCAAAGTAGTTGAGGGTTTCAAAACTATAGGGAATCGGTGGATACACTGCCCAGTTCCCTTTGCTCGTGATGCTGCGCCGAATATCCGGATCCAAGAAATCCGTCGGCGTAGCAAAGTCACCGCCAAAAACGGTTTCGGGCTGGCTCTGCAGGATAGGGAAATAAAACTGACCCTGGTAGCGCACCACCAACGGTTTGTCATTGGCAATCAACTCGGCACATACGCTAAGACCAAATAGAATCAAAAAGATCCACAAACTGGTGTAGCCCAACCGATTGGCTTTGAAGCGCTGCCACCGATTCATGAACCACCCCCTGCGCCAAACTGAATTCGTGGATCAACCAAGACATAGCAAATGTCAGAAATGAGTTTGGTAAAAAGACCAATCAAGGTAAAGAGGTATAGGGTGCCAAACACCACCGGATAGTCTCGGCGCATTACCGACTCATAGGCCAACAAACCGAGTCCATCGAGCGTGAATAGGGTTTCGATCAGCAGTGACCCAGTAAAAAAAGCGCCCACAAAAGCGGCCGGAAAGCCGGTCACCAGTGGCAATAAGGCATTGCGAAAAACGTGCTTCCAGAGGACTTGTTTTTCACTCAACCCTTTTGCTCGCGCTGTCAGCACATACTGCTTACGAATCTCCTCTAAAAAGGAGTTTTTAGTCAGCATCGTAATCACAGCAAAACTACCGAGTACCGACGCCGTAATTGGTAGCACCAAATGCCAGAGGTAATCGAGGACCTTCCCCATCATGGTTAGATCATTCCAGTTATCGGAAGTTAAGCCCCGCAATGGAAAGATTTGCAGAAAGCTACCGCCACCAAAAACAACCAAAAGTAAAACACCCAGCACAAATCCTGGAATGGCATAACCCACCAAGATCATGGTGCTGGTGACCGCATCAAAGCGACTACCCTCACGCACCGCTTTAGCAATACCCAAAGGAATGGAGATCAGATAACTAATAAAGAAAGTCCATAAACCAATGCTGATTGAGACCGGCAGCTTGGACACAATCAATTGCCAGACACTTTGATGCTGGTAATAGCTCTGCCCCAAATCAAATTGCGCAAAGCGTTTGAGCATCGCAAAATAGCGCTCCAATGGCGGCTTATCAAAACCGTATAAGGCTTTTACTTCAGCTAGACGCTCGGCATCGATGCCTTGGCGGCCACGGTAATTGCTACCGCTACCGGAGGACTCCGCGCCACTCACGGCGGCATCGCCCTTGCCTTTGAGCTCGAGCATTAACTGCTCCACTGGACCACCCGGAACAAACTGCACTACGGCAAACGTCAAGGTGAGGACGCCAAGCAAGGTTGGAATCATCAGCAAAATGCGTTTAATAATGTAGGAGAGCAGTTGACCGTTCATTGGGATTTATCCGCCTTCCACCAGTTCAATAAAATCCAGGATTCGGCGGTGTAATACAGGGGTGGCTCAGGGTAACGCATCTCTTTCCGAAAGGCTACACGGTGCGTTGGGTTGTACCACTGGGGAATCACATAGTAACTGTTCCATAGCACCCGATCGAGTGCACGCGTAGCAGTTTGCAGCTGTGCGCGCGTCTCTGCACGGACAATGGCATCGATCAAGGCATCGACTGCCGGCGAGCGAACGCCAATCACGTTATCCGATCCTTTTTCTTCGGCGGCTTTGCTGCCAAAGCGATCGTATAACTCGTTCCCAGGACTTTGCGAATCAGGAAAACGAATCGTAGTCATATCAAAGTCGTATTCATCCATGCGCTTTTGATGCAAGGCGAAATCGCTGGTGCGTACATCTACCTTGATGCCTAATTTTTCTAGGTTACGCACATACGATGAGATTACCCGCAAAAAGAAAGGGCCATCTTCAACCATCTCAAAGCGAAATGGCTCACCTTTAGCATTACGCAAGGCGCCATCGCGGTATGTCCAACCCGCTTGCGCCAATAAGTCACGCGCTTTAAGTAAATTTTGGCGCAGGCTACTCGGTTCTACTGTTGTAGGGGGCGGCGGCATCGGCATAAACACGGCATCGGGGACTGATTGGGGGTACTGCGCCTTGAGTTTTTGCAATAGCTTTAACTCATCCCCCTCGGGTTTGGCTGGCCCATCAAAATTAGCGCTGAGGTCGCTATTCATAAAGTAACTGCTGATACGGCCATATTGATCGTAAAACAGTTGGCGATTGAGCCACTGAAAATCCAGCGCATAACCCAGCGCCTGTCGCACGCGCTCATCCTGAAATAAAGGTCTGCGAATATTGACCGCAAAACCCTGCATGCCAGCGCCATTGTGATTAATAAATTCTTTTTTCAATAAGGTACCGTTATTAAATTTAGGTCCAACATAACTCTTCGCCCAATTTTTAGCGCGGTACTCGACCAAGGCATCAAACTCACCCGCCTTGAATGCCTCTAAGCGCACTGCGTCGTCGGCATACAGTTTGTAATGTATGCGATCGAAATTAAAAAAGCCGACCCGGACATTCACAGTTTTGCCATCGCGATTACCCCAGTAGTTTGGATTGCGCTTGTACACCATCGTCTTACCAGCACGATAGGACTCAATCACATAGGGGCCACTGCCAATCGGATGTTCAAACGCCAACTTATCAAACGGAGTGATCGTGCCATCGGGCTTTTTGCCCCACGCGCGCGAGAAGATCGGCAACCCACCCACCATCACTGGCAACTCGCTATTGGGCTCTTTAAAGTCAAAACGAATCACGCGCTCCGACACCACAACGGCTTGCTTTACATCGGCATACACTGTTCTAAATTGCGGATTAGCTAATTTGCTCATCAAGGTGTCAAAGCTATGCTTAACGTCTGCAGCCAAAATAGGGGTGTCATCGGAAAAGCGGGCTTCAGGCCGAATCCGAAAGACGACCGACATCTTATCGGCTGCGACTGCAATGTCTTCTGCAATCAAACCATAGGCGCTCGATACTTCATCGGCACTCCCCACTGCTAAGGACTCAAACATCAACTGGGAAACGCCAGGGGCCGTCACGCCACGCAAGGTAAATGGGTTGAACTTATCAAAACTGGTGCGGCGATCCGGATTAGGCAGGGTTAAAGTGCCGCCCCGGGGTGCATTAGGATTGACGTGATCAAAATGGGCAAAGCCATCGGCGTACTTGGGCTTGCCGTATTGGGCTATGCCTTGGGCTGCGTCTGCATCACCCATCATGCCGATTGCTGCCATTACCATAAGGGCTGCCATCCGGCCGGAATGTCTCCTGGCAAAAGGCATGAGTAAGGGCAAGTAGCGATCCATATGCCACAATTGTAGATAGCAAATCACATTTGAAGCAAAGGATCACATCATGGGCTTTTTATCGGGCAAGCGGATTTTAATCACCGGCCTCCTTTCTAACCGCTCCATTGCCTATGGCATTGCCAAGGCCTGCCACCGTGAAGGGGCTGAATTGGCCTTTACCTATGTCGGCGATCGCTTCAAGGATCGTACGGTCGACTTCGCAAATGAATTCAATTCCAAGCTGATTTTTGACTGCGATGTAGGCAGCGATGAGCAAATTGCGGCCCTATTTACCGATCTGGCCAAAACCTGGCCTCAATTTGACGGCTTTGTGCATGCCATTGGCTTTGCTCCGCGTGAAGCCATTGCCGGTGACTTTTTAGACGGCCTGAGTCGCGAAGGTTTTAAGATTGCCCACGATATCTCGGCCTATAGCTTTCCGGCAATGGCAAAAGCGGCATTACCCATGCTCAAACCCAATGGTGCGCTACTGACCTTGACCTATTTAGGCTCGATGCGCAATGTGCCGAACTACAACACCATGGGATTAGCAAAAGCTTCCCTCGAGGCATCGGTGCGCTACCTTGCTGGATCACTCGGGCCCAAAGGCATTCGGGTGAATGGCATTTCAGCAGGACCGATCAAAACCTTGGCTGCCTCTGGCATCAAAGGCTTTGGCAAAATTCTGAGCGCGGTCGAGGCCACTGCACCCCTGCGCCGCAATGTCTCGATTGATGATGTCGGCAATGCAGCGTCTTTCTTGATGTCGGATCTAGCCAATGGCATTACTGCTGAAATCATTTACGTAGACAACGGCTTTAGCCAAGTCGTTGGTGGTATGGACGAGGCTTGAAGGTTCCGCTCACCGAGGCCCTGTGGTTTTGGACTAAGCTAGGCTTTATTAGCTTTGGTGGGCCCGCGGGTCAAATCGCAGTTCTGCATACGGAGTTAGTTGAAAAGCGCCGCTGGATTTCAGAACGGCGCTTTTTACATGCGCTGAACTATTGCATGCTGCTGCCCGGACCAGAGGCGCAGCAATTAGTTACTTACATCGGCTGGTTAATGCACCGCAGTGTTGGCGGTATTTTGGCCGGGGTCCTCTTCGTACTGCCTTCCTTATTGATCCTCATTGGCCTGGGCTGGGTCTATCTGACGTTTGGTCAGACCCCCTGGATCGCCGCCCTCTTTTTTGGCATCAAGCCTGCGGTAACTGCGATCGTCTTATATGCCGCTCTCAAGATTGGTCGGCGAGCACTTGCGCACCGCATCCTGTGGTTCATTAGCGGCCTCTCGTTTATTGCCATCTTTGTTTTTAATATTCCCTTTCCAATCATTGTGATCTGCGCCGCCCTGATGGGTGTTTGGGGCGGGAAAAAATACCCTGCTATTTTTAGCCCGAAGGCGCACACCATTGACACGTTTACTGCACAGGGAAGTGGCGATGCCATCATTGGCGATGGCACACCTACTCCAGTGCATGCCATTTTTAATCTTCGCAGCTCGCTGAAAAAGGGCGCTGTGGGTGCGCTGTTATGGACTCTGCCGATCACGCTTCTCATTCTCTTTTTTGGCTGGAAAGCCCTCTACCCCCAGCTGGCTTGGTTTTTCACCAAAGCTGCCTTGCTCACTTTTGGCGGTGCATACGCAGTACTGCCATATGTCTACCAAGGTGCAGTCGAACACTACCAGTGGGTCACCGCCAGTCAAATGATTGACGGTCTTGCTTTAGGAGAGGCCACACCCGGGCCGCTCATTATGGTGCTTGCGTTTGTTGCTTACATTGCAGGGCACGTACAAGCAACGTTCGGGCCAGATATGGCTTTTTGGAGCGGCGCTGTAGCGGCGTGCATTGCTACCTGGTTTACTTTTTTACCGTCTTTCTTGTTCATCTTGATTGGCGGACCATTGATTGAGTCAACCCACGGCAAGTTAGGCTTTACTGCACCCCTGACCGCGATCACCGCTGCGGTGGTTGGCGTGATTGTGAACTTGGGTCTATTTTTTGCCTACCACGTATTCTTTCCTGCTGGCTTTGCCGGGACGGTATCAATACCATCGGTGTTAATTTGCGCAGCAGCGGCCATTGCTCTTATACGCTTTCAGCTGAGCATTATGACGGTCTTAGCTGGCGCCGCGTTTACTGGGCTTTTCTTGGGCTGGCTGGGATAAAAGCGCATCAAAACTCGCTCGCCCATTGCATAATAGGGTGATGCGAATCGAAGATCAAACCATTAAACACCTGCAGGAGTGGATTGGTAAATCCGAATCCATCCGCGATACCGTCACTGCTGCGCCAGTCAGAGCACTCTCAGCCACATTGGATCGACCCGACCCAATGCCAACGATGGGGACTTTCTTACCCGAGCTCTGGCACTGGCTTTATTTTTTACCCCATGCCCGCCAATCGGAAATTGGACCTGATGGCCACCCCAAGCGCGGTGGTTTTTTACCGCCAGTACCGTTACCTCGCCGCATGTGGGCTGGCGGTCGACTTGAGTGGATTAAGCCGCTGGCAGTCGGCGATGCGATTGAACGCACTTCCACGATCCAATCGGTTACGCATAAATCGGGGCGTACAGGCGACTTAATCTTCGTACTAGTTCGCCATGAAATTAGCAATGCATCGGGCATTGCCTTGACGGAAGAGCACGACATTGTCTTCCGTGATGCACCCGCACCCGATGACAAACCAGTTGCACCAAGCGCAGCGCCTACCGATGCCACTTGGACCAAGACCATCCATCCCGATGATGTCTTGCTATTTCGTTACTCCGCCCTTACCTTTAATGGTCATCGCATTCATTACGATCGGCGTTACGTTACGGAGGTGGAAGGCTATCCAGGCCTCATCGTCCATGGTCCTTTGATTGCAACCCTTTTAGTTGACTTAGTACGCCAATCCATCCCAGGGTCTACATTAAAACGCTTTGAGTTTCGTGCAATCCGGCCGACCTTTGACATCAATCCCTTCTCTGTTTCAGCTACCCCAGACTTGGCGCTTGATCCCAGTGGTAAGACCATTCGGGTCTGGGCACAGGATCACGAAGGGTGGTTAACGATGCAAGCCACTGCAGTACTAAATTAATATGAGCGCGATTCATTACTCCAAGGTCTTAGCTGAATTTGCAGCAACACTCAAGCCAGCGGATATTCCAGAAGAGGTTATGCGCCGCGGCGAAGATTTGCTCGTGGATTGGTTTGGCTCTGCCGTTGCCGGTAAAGGCGCTGCCCCAGTCGAAATCCTGACCCGCTTTGCCGAACAAATGGGGCCAAGTAGCGGCCCATCGGAAATCTTGGTTCACCGCAGCAGCAGCAGTCCCTATTTAGCAGCAATGTCCAATGCAGCGGCATCGCATGTGGTTGAGCAAGACGATTTACACAATAGCTCGGTATTTCATCCAGCAACCGTCGTATTCTCTCCTGCACTCGCTTGCGCTCAAGCACTGGGCCGCTCGGGCACTGAGTTTCTGACGGCGGCAATAGCGGGTTATGAAGTCGGTATTCGCGTGGGTGAGTTTTTGGGTCGCTCGCACTACAAAATATTTCATACCACCGGCACTGCAGGCTCCTTAGCATCGGCTGCTGCGGTGGGTCACCTGTTAAAACTCAGTCCGGAGCAAATGCTGCATGCATTTGGCTCTGCCGGAACACAATCGGCTGGCCTTTGGGAGTTCTTGCGCGACGCTGCAGACTCGAAGCAACTGCACACCGCGCATGCCGCCGGAACGGGATTGATGGCGGCCTACTTGGCGCAGGGTGGATTTACTGGAGCGCAGCACATTCTGGAAGGCAAACAGGGCTTAGCCGCCGGAATGTCAAGCGATGCCGACCCGAATTGCTTGGTAGATCGCCTTGGTGCGCGTTGGGCTAGTGCGGAAACTAGTTTTAAGTACCATGCCTCTTGCCGTCATACCCACCCTGCTGCCGATGCGCTCTTGCATACAATGCAAACGAATCGCATTCAGGCGCAGGACATTGATCGCATCATTACGCATGTTCATCAAGGGGCGATTGATGTCTTGGGTCCCGTTACCCATCCTGCCACTGTGCACCAATCAAAGTTCTCGATGGGCACGGTGCTAGCGATCATTGCGAATTATCAATTTGCGGGCCTCCAGGAATTTGCTGACCACTTTAGCGATCCTGAAATCGGCGCCTTGCGCGATCGGGTCACGATGAAACTCGATCCTGAGATTGATGCGGCCTACCCCAAGCGTTGGATCGGTAAGGTAACCGTGATTCTGAAAGACGGGCGTCAATTGCATGGTCGTGTCGATGAGCCCAAGGGTGATCCTGGCAATACGCTATCGCGCGCTGAGATTACCGATAAGGCACTGCGCTTAGCGGCCTTCAGTGGCGGCGCTACCCCACTTGAAATGAACAGCGCCATCGATGCACTGTGGAATATCCGTAATCAAACCAAGGTCGGTTTTTTTCTTAGTCCACAAACATGAATGCCATGAACCCGATTGATAATCCCATTGGCTATGCCAGTACTTTTTTATTTGTTCCGGGTAATCGGCCCGAGCGATTTTCCAAAGCCCTGGGTAGCGGCGCCCATGCCATCATCATTGATTTAGAAGATGCCGTAGCGGAAGAAGATAAAGCAGCGGCTCGCTCGGCCATTCAGAAAGCATGGCCTGGTTTTTCATCTGAGGAGCGCCAGCGTATTGTGATTCGTTCGAATGCACCCGGTACGCGCTTTTATGGCGAAGACTTAATGCTGGCAGAAGAACTTGATATCGCTTGCTTACTTATTCCCAAAAGTGAATCGATTGACCAGATTAATGGTGCGGCAGAGGTCTTGCCCGCTACCGCCATCATCCCCATGATTGAAACCGCACGCGGTCTACAACAGATTGATGCAATCGCCAGTGCCCAGCAAGTGATTCGCCTGGCACTCGGCAACATTGATTTGCAAGCCGACCTTGGTATGGTGTGCGACGCACAAGAGACTGAATTACAAGTAGCGCGCTTTCAGCTAGTCTTGGCCTCACGCCTGGCCGAAATAGCCCCGCCCATAGATGGCGTCACCACCGCAACCGACGACATCGACCGCATTACTGCCGATGCACTGCGGGGAAAAAGGCTCGGCTTTGGAGCAAAACTCTGCATTCATCCAACACAAGTCCCCATCGTTTCTAAGGCATTTACACCCACCGAGGAGGAGTTAAGCTGGTCAAATCAGGTGATTGAAGCCGATAAAGCATCGAAAGGCGGGGTGGTTAAGCTAAACGGCCGTATGATTGATCGTCCCGTCGTTCTTTTGGCCAAACGTCTATTGGTGCTTGCTGGTAAACACTAATGCCCCGGTAGCTAACGGAAATGGCAAAATCACAGGGCATTAAAAAACTGGAGACCCCAATGAAATTGAAGAAAACCGTACTAGCTGGATTTGCTGCCATCATCAGCGCCAGTGCATTAATTGGTAGCAATGTTGCTACTGCACAAAGTAAGTGGCCAGATAACAAGACAGTCACCATGATTGTTCCGTTCGCGGCTGGCGGCCCAACTGATATCGTAGCTCGTTTGCTCGCTGTTCCGATGGGCAAGTCCTTGGGCACTACTGTAATTGTTGAGAACGCTCCCGGTGCCGGCGGCACAGTGGCATCCGCTAAAGTAGCACGCGCTGCACCAGACGGTTACACCATTTATTTGCACCACATGGGTATGGCTACTGCACAAGCGCTTTACGACAAGTTGCCATACGATCCGCTGGTTGATTTTGAGTACATCGGTCAAGTGGTTGATGTGCCTATGCTCCTTTTGGCACGTAAAAATTTCCCGCCCAACAACTATAAAGAGCTCGAGGCTTATATCAAAGCCAATGGCAATAAAATAACCATGGGTAATGCTGGTCCTGGCGCGGTATCGCAGTTGTGCGGTCTGATGTTCCAAAGCCGTTTGGGTGTACGCTTGACCAATATTCCTTACAAAGGCACTGGTCCCGCATTGACCGATTTAATGGGTGGTCAGATTGACTTGTTGTGCGATCAAACAACCCAAACAATCAGCGTTGTCAAAGACAATCGCGTCAAGGTATATGGCACCACAACACCGAAGCGTTTATCCGCACTACCAGATGTTCCAACCCTGGATCAAGCTGGCTTAAAAGGCTTTGAAGTGAAGGTATGGCATGGCATGTACACACCTAAGAATGTTCCACAGGCCATTCAGACTCGACTCAATACTGCCCTCAAAACAGCCTTGAATGATCCGGATGTGAAGAAGCGTTTGGCTGACTCGAATATTGACGTTGTGTCAATGGACAAAGTCAGTGCGAACGGCCTCAAGACCCACCTCGATAACGAGATTAACAAATGGGGTCCTGTGATTCGTAAGGCGAATATTCCAGACTAAGCATTTACATGGTCAGCGGATTTTTTTCGCGAAGTAAAAGCAAAAAACCAGCGATGCGTCGCTGGTTTTTTTATGCCCATCCATTCCTTTGTTTAACCCTTACGAAAGAGATATCCCGTATGCGCCCGTGCGGCGCGCGCCCGCCAAGCAGATCGAATCAGTGAGCCAATGGCCCATACGCCTAAAAAGGGATCCAAGATGTAGTCCCATAGATTGGTAGACTCATGCCATCCTGCCGCCCACGCCAAAATGGCCAGCCCTAAAATAATCGCGATGCGATTGGATCCAGCAAGTAACGCAAGCAAAGCCGTAGCAATCACCGCAGCCAATAAGGTGAATGAGTCATAGCCCCAAGCGTAGGGATCGAGCATGCTCACGCCCAAAGCAAGCGGATAAAAAATAATCGCCACCAAGGCAAACCAAACCTTCATAACTGGAGGTACATGGATTTCTTTTGGTGAAAAATAAGCCGTCCATAAAAGCAGCATCGAGGTGATGCTCAGCTCACCTGTAAAGCCCCGCACGTAAGCGGCCAGGGGCAACTCCAGTAGCGAGAACAGAGTGAACATCGGCCAGAACAAGAGGTTGGCCAGCACAAAACAAATGAGCGCCCGAAGCGTTACCATCCGCACAGTGCCTTCGTCTTTAAAAAATAGTGCCTGCGTAAGGCATGCCAATACGATTGCAGAACTGATTGCAATCTCCATTAGCGCAACGATTTGCATCACCGAGTTCGAAAGCATTACGAGCTCCCTTTCTGGTTCTTTTTACTTTCAATCCAGCGGCGGTCAAACTGAATGTGCTTCATCTTTTTACGATCATAGGTGTAGATTAGGTGCACTTCCCCATTCGCTCCTAACAATAAAGAGGGGTAAGAAAATTCGCGATAAAGGCCATTGATCAGCGTTTGATCGCTCTCTAGTTCGGCAATCACATTCCAATTGCTGCTTCCGGCTGGTGCCATTGCCAATACGAGGCGATGACGCGCCGACTCCAAGTCATTCAATGCAATGAGGCGATCGCCGTTGGCCAACTGTAAGCCCGCAATCGCTGCATTGGGATTGGCCAAATCCAAATCAACTCCACTGACCCATGATTGACCGGCGTTTTTGGTCAGCGCACTTGCAATGCGGGGCGGACCTGCGGACCTTGCCTGTCGAAAGTAGGCTACGGCTTTTTCAGGGGCATCAATAAAGACGATGGGTTGCAATAAAGCACGACCGGAGCTCATGCGGCGCTTATCGATCACGCGGCCGCCATCAATCCGAATCAGCTCTCCAAACTTGCCTATCCACTCGTGATACACCGGCAAACCCAAGGTGCCATCTGTAAAGTCAAATCCGGACGCTTTGATTAAGGTACTTAAATTCAGCGCGGGTGATGTGATCAGGCGCTGTGGTCGGGACCAGCTGATACCCTCATCGCTTGACTCCATCCAACTGATGGAGCTACCGGCCCAACCGCCCACTGAAACCGTGACAAAGTACAGCTGCAATTTGCCTTGGCTTGAACGTACCGGCAAAGGATTACCGAGTTTTTTTATGTAACGCGATAAACTCTTTTCGGCGGCAACCCGGTCAATCACGACTTCAGGGTTACTCCAACTGCCAGCCTTGGTATCCAATACAGCCGATTGAATCACGACATCGCTAGCGCCCTCTCTCGATCCGGCAAACCAAAATGCACGCAGATTACCGTCATTCAAAAGGATTGCAGAACCTGCATGGACCGATGGTGCTGCAGTCTCGGGAATAAACTGGGCTCGCGGCTCAGGAATACTGACTTGCGTACTGACTTGCGGCTTTTTTCCTGCCACTGGTGCAGTCACTTCGGGCACTCGTAGTTCGGGTTCGATTGCTGCCGGCATTGCAAATGAAGCCCATGGCAACCGACTGTCTATCTGAATGTAGCCGGCAACAGCAGCCAAGGCCAAGATACATAAACTCGCAATGCGCATCATCGGCAAGCATCCGGTGAGGCAGTTGCTACAGCCGATGGAGAGTAGATAAGGTATTCGTTCACGAAGAGGTATTGTCCCATCTCGCCGCGAATAATAGCCACAATCTCCTCTTGGCTATGGCGTGCGCGCATCTCCATGCGCTTGCCCAAGACTTGGCAGTCATCGCAGAATACTGGCGACACACCTAGTGGTGAATAGGCCGTGAAATACGGATACCGTTTTGCTAATTCAGTACCATGAGCGGCCTCGCTGGCTGGATAGCCCTGTAAGCGTGCACCCGGCAGCAATAAACGGTATTCCTCATCCTTGGCCCGGAAATCACACGGTACTGCAACTAACTGATCTTGGACGCGCGCAATTGCTTGTGCATCGTAACGGCCAATTGCCCCTTCAAGTGGAGCAAGTCCAGTATTCAGAGCCAAATAGCAAATGAAACAAGTGGCTAATGCCATGAGCTTCGCTTTATTGGTCTGGATAAATCCCCATGCCACCAGCGCAATACCGGAACCAAGCAAGAGCCAATGCCAAAGCGAGTATTGCCATAGCAGTGGGCTAGCCCAGTTTCCACCCTCAAGATGAAGGCTGACCCAAGCAAGGGCCAACAAGATAATGAACTGGAGCGCTAAAGCAATCCGAAATCCCCACAAGGGGAGGCGCTGCCAATGCAGCGCGATTAATGCAGCAAGGGCTGGCATCACCGGCAGTAGATAACGCCCTGAACGCTGGCTCGGTAGACTAAACACAATCAAAAAGGCAAGGACCAACAGCCACAATAGGCGCTCTTCGATGTCGGTAACGGTTCGTTCACGCCACGATTGCCAGCCCAGCGATAGCAAGACAAAAGCAAAAAGGCCGGCATTGGCGATGGTTGTCAGCAGCAGTAGCCAAATGCTGTCGCCCCCCCGAATCAAATCGAGAAGGTAATTACTAGAACGCGCACCAAACTTGCCTGCATTCTCACCCAAAACAAACTCACGCCAAATCGCTTCCGGGTTGGGGTCCAGCGCAAACCACAAGCCAAAAATACCCAGCGACAGCAAGCCAATCAGGATGAGCTTATACAGATCACGCTTTAGTACCTCGATGAGGTTCCACTCACGCCAGCATCCGTACCAGAGGAGTAATGCAAAGCAGGCAGGCAATACGTAGGCGAAGGATTTATACAAGAGCCCCAAGCCAATACTGATTGCAGCAAACAGTGGAAAGAGGACGTAAGAGTCAAATGCAGCGCGGCCCCAATACAGCAATGCAAAAAAAGGCAGGCTCAGGAAAAAGACTTCGGGAGGATCGGTGAGGTAAGGACGCCCATAGCGGTAAGTTGCAAAGAAGGATAACCACACGACAGCGGCAAGTAATCCAGTCTGGGCTTTTCCAGAAAGGCGCGCCACCGCCAAGAACAAAAACAGTGCGGTTAGGCCGGTATATAAAACACTAGGCCAGCGCAACTCCAGCAAGCCCCAATGAGTGGTCCAGTCTGTACTGGCAATCCCCTGCCAAAAGACCAGTGGCGGCTTGGTATTGCGCATGGCCTCCATCTCCGACTGCAATGGCAGCCACTGCCCCAGGTCAGCCGTGATGCGGGCAATGTGCATATAAACATACTCATCGCCATTTTTAGGGGCAAAGCGGCTATCCAGAGCGAAACAGTAGGTCAGGATTGCTAAGGCCAGAATCAGAAGGAAAAAACGAAGGGGGGTCTGGCTACGCATCACGCTATTTTATAAGGCTTAAGAAAATCCCCAATAAATTAGGGTAAACCTGCAGGCGCTTAGATTGATTAGTTGCAACAATATAAAAAAACAGTCTATACGGAGCGTTTTTTTCACCTAAATTACTACTAAGATAGCAATCTAGATGTAAATGGCGCTTGTTTTAATTTTTTCATAATGGAGAGCATTCAAATGCACATCACCCTA
This sequence comes from Polynucleobacter meluiroseus, assembly GCA_945947155.1. Lineage (GTDB taxonomy): Bacteria > Pseudomonadota > Gammaproteobacteria > Burkholderiales > Burkholderiaceae > Polynucleobacter > Polynucleobacter meluiroseus_G. The sequence continues at coordinate 20,865 of CAMEXM010000007.1, forward strand.
CGCAAACTTGGCTTAGGACTTGCGGTCTTTTTAGGCCTATCGCAAGTCAGCCTATTCGCTGCGGCACAAAATGCCGATGCAACGAAGTTATATCACCGTAGTCTTGCTGCCACCTGCGCAAACTGCCATGGTACTGACGGCAAAGGCGTTCCAGAGGGAGGCATGCCGCTGATTAATAACCAATCCAGCGAGCAGATCCTTGCTACCCTGAAAGCCTATAAATCAGGCGCGCGCGAAGGCACCATCATGCATCAACTGGCCAAGGGCTATACCGATGAACAACTGCAAATCATTGCCAACCAACTTGGTAAGAAATAAGGAGATGACTATGAATCGTCGACATTTTATGGGCCAAAGTGCCGCGGCCCTGGGTTTATTGACCGGCTTATCCGGCCCTGCCCGTGCAGCCAATTTACAAAAAGCTGAGATCCTCGTGATTGGTGGCGGTTACGGCGGAGCTACTGCTGCGAAATACCTGCGCCTGCTCTCTAACAACACCGCACGCGTTACCATCATTGAACCCAATCCTGAATTTATCTCCTGCCCAATGTCTAATCTGGTTATTGGCGGATCGCGCAAGCTATCGGAGTTAACGGTTTCGTATGATGGCCTAAGCAAGCGCCATGGCATCAAGATTATTAAAGACAGTGTTACTAATATTGATGCCGCCAAGCAAACCGTACAACTGGCTTCCGGCAAAACTATGCGCTTCGATAAAGTTGTCCTCTCACCTGGAATCGGCATGATGATGGACAGCGTTCAAGGTTTAGCGCAAGCCAATCAAGCTGGAGCTACGTTACAAGCCTGGAAAGCCGGTCCTGAAACCGTTGCCTTGCACAATCAAATCGCTGCGATGCGCGAAGGCGGCGTATTTGCAATCACCATTCCAGAAGCGCCCTATCGCTGCCCTCCTGGACCCTATGAACGTGCGTGCCAAGTTGCCTCCTATCTGAAGGCCAACAACCCCAAAGGCAAGGTATTAATTTTGGACGCCAATCAAGATGTGATCTCCAAAACTGGCCTCTTTAAAAAGGTTTGGGCCGAGCAGTACGCTGGCATGATTGAGTACCGCCCCAAGCACAATGCCGTCGCAGTCGATGCAAAGACTAAAACCATCAAGTTTGATGTGCAAGATGACGTGAAAGCCGATGTCTTAAATATCCTGCCTGCGATGCGTGCCGGTGATATTGCCGTTAAATCTGGGATTGCCAACTCCAATGGTCGCTGGGCAAATGTGAACTACATTAACTTTGAGTCAACCGCTGCGAAGAACGTGCACGTAATTGGCGATGCCATTCAGATTGCACCGCTGATGCCGAAGTCTGGCCATATGGCCAATTCACATGCCAAGGTAACAGCAGCAGCTATTGTTGCTGAGCTGAGTGGCTGGGAAGTTAATCCTGCTCCGGTTCTCACCAACACCTGCTATAGCTTTGTGAATGCGAGGGAAGTGGTTCACGTCGCCAGCGTGCACCAGTACAACGCAGCGGAGAAGACCTTCAGAACCGTTCCGGGTTCGGGCGGCCTCTCAGCAGAGCCAACCACCCTGGAAGGCGTCTATGCCTGGGGCTGGGCTCGCAATATCTGGGCAGATAGCTTGGCGTAATGGCAGCTGCATTCGACTAGATGCCGAAACTAAAAAAAGGAGCTTATTCGTAAGCTCCTTTTTTATTGGGCGCGGCCAGCTTTAAGAAGAAATTGCACTGCGCGCATTGCGCGCCCGGCGGCGTTTGCTAATAACAAAAAAGAGTGCGGCCACAATCGGCGCAGCAATGGCAGCGATTATCTCCGGATAAATCGGCAGGCCAGCTTCCTTGCCGCCTTTGGCAACATAGAACAGGAGCCCAACAAAGTAATAAGTCAGGACGAGTACCGATAAGCTATCCACCGTCTCTTGCATTCGCAATTGCAGCTTTGCCCGTCTATCCATACTGGCTAATAAAGCCTGCGTTTGTTCTTCATTGACGAACTCAATCCGCGTACGCAAGGTTTGGGTTGTTCTCGATACGCGATCCGACAGCTCTTTGAGGCGGCGCTGTGTCCAAAGGCAAGTGCCCATGGCCGGCTGAAAGCGCCGATCCATAAATTCAACCAAGGTCTGAACACCTGGAATCGGCTCTTCATTCAGCTCAGCTAGATTTTTATTCACCAATTGACTGTAGGCTTCTGCAGCCGTAAAGCGCAGGCCAAACTCAGAAATCCATTGCTCCGTCTTTGATGCAAGCTGAGAGAGCTCAGCTAAAAATTCACCGTTCTTTTTTAACTGACTACCCGAGTCCGTTTGCAGCAAGGCAATTTCTTTCGACATCTGCGCTAAATCAGACTCGGCATTGCGTAGCGGCAAGGACAAGCCCTTGGCTACTGGGAAGGCCAGCATTGCCGCCATGCGATAGGTTTCTACTTCCGTAATACGGCGCGCCACTCGTCCGGCTTGACGCGAACCCAAGGTATTGTGGGGCACGTAATAAGAGATAAAACCATCCTCATTTAAGTTGAGGTCAGTCCAAAGTTGTGCCCGTCGATTGGACATGATGTAGCTACCCAGCAGCGTATTGCCATTAAAGATAGCAGACACTTCTTCTGCATCATTAAAGAGGCTGCGGTCTTCAAAGGCAATGTCAATCGCCGTAATACGCTGACCACCAGCCGCATCAATGGATGGGCAAGCCATTTTTTGCAATACCGCATTGAGGCGATCCAAAATGGCATGGCGCGTTTGGATGAGCGGTTTATCTACTGGAGCGCTTTGCTGCACAATCGCAGCAATGGTCGCAAACTCCCCATGCAGCTCCCATTTAATAATAATGCGCTCAGGGGCAGCAGATAGTTCGATTGATCTAAAAAAGTGATCTTGACTGGCATTGCCCTTGCTTTGAAAAGCCTTAGATAGGCTTTCAATCCAATCGATCTGCAACTGACGCGACTGTGCATCCAACAAGAATGCCTGCGACAAAATACGTTCTTTTGGCCACTGCGCTACCGGCGGCCTGGAATGCACCTCTTCGTGGAGCACCTGCCTTAAGGGGTGATCGTAGGGTTTCATGTTGCGCACATCCCGTTCATGGTCGTATTAATTATTAAATGATACCGCTAAAAATTGGTCAAAATAGGCCCTGGAGTAGTAAATTGAGGCCTAGCTATAGAATAGGAATTCATCCGAAATGGAATAGCCCCTATGCCACCCCTCCCCTCCGATAGCCCTGAATCGGTCACCCGTATGCACTTAGCTGCTTGCTATCGCTTGTGCGCACTGAATCAATGGGATGATCTGATTTATACGCACATCTCTGCCGCCATTCCAGGGGAGCCTGAGCATTATTTGATCAATCCGTTTGGTATGCAGTTTGACGAAATCACGGCCTCTAGTTTGCTCAAAGTCAATGTACAAGGGGAATTGCTACCCCATCAATCTGGCATGGTGAACCCGACCGGCTTTGCTATTCATGGCGCCATCCACCGAGCGCGTGCCAACGCCCAATGTGTGATGCATTTGCATAACACCGCCGGTATTGCGGTCTCCGCTCAGCGCGACGGACTTCTGCCTTTGTCGCAACACGCCATGCGTTTTATGGGACACCTTGGCTACCATGATTATGAGGGTTTGGCGCTGACCGAATCCGAAGGTGTGCGTTTAGTTGCTGACCTGGGAAGTTACCCTGCCATGCTATTGCGTAACCATGGCACGCTCACCGTAGGCCGCACGATTGCCGAAGCCTATGTGGTGATGGCCACGCTGATTAAAGCCTGTGAAATTCAAGTAGCGGCATTAAGTAGCCCCAATCTAATCACGCCTGAACCCGCAATCATTACCAAGGCAGCAGCCGATCTGCACGATTTTGGCGCGGAAGAAGGTGCGCTCGAGTGGCCTGCTTTACTGCGTAAACTCGATCGAATTGACCCTAGCTACAAACAATAAATGAAACCCATTTTTTACCTGAATTTTTACCTTAAAGGAAAATGCCATGCCCACAATTAATGTTCAGATGTTTGCTGGTCGTACCCATGAACAAAAACGTCAATTCGTTGAAGCGGTAACGCGCGTAACCTGCGAAACCCTCAACTGCTCAGTCGAATCGGTTGATATCATCTTGACGGATGTCACCAAAGAGAATTGGGCCACTGGTGGCGCGCTGTGGATTGACAAAAAGTAGCAATCTATAGCTGCACATCCGTCTTGTTAGGCGATGGGGCTCGCGCTGTAGCGAGGTAAGGACGTTCACCGCGGATCAGGCAATTGCGGACATAGTCCATGCTGCTGCGTAAGCTGTAGTAATCGCTGGCCATTTTTTTTGGCACCTTCATGTTCAGCGCATCGGCCTCCATTTGATTGATCTTGCTAATGTAGGCGTCGCATTGACCTGGATCAAATCCAGTCGCTAACTCTTGCTCAAAAGTCCAGAGGGCGCCATACATTTTATTAATCCGAACCTGCACGCGCTTGTTCCGGTAATTCGGTAAGCTGGAAACGAGCGGATAGGCAAATGCTAAAAATGGCAGGTAGTTCATGACCGCCGGGACGCCGCTCTTTTTAAATCGTGCAGCGACGACGCTCTCTGGAAATGCAGAATGATTAAACTTAGGGAACTCCCCACGCTTAGCAAAGAAGGATTGCTTGCCATTGATCGCTTCGGCAGCTTCTAGAAAGAGGTACTGCAGGGCTGGATGCATCCGGTCGTCAACCAATAGCTGTGTCGTAGTGGATAACAATTGAATTGTCTGCGGCGGAAAATCACGAATCAAACTAAAGCTGGCTGTGGGCACCGTCAGAATTTCGAGGTAGGGCAATATGCGGGTATAGGCTTCAGCACGATTAAACCCAATTAAATTCAGATTGGGATCATTCAGTAATTTTTGAATGTTGGGTGACTCAAGTTGATCGACTAAAAAAAGGACATCAATCTCACCGAGCAATAAGGCATTAACTCCCTCCGCCGATGACAATGTCAGAAATTGAGGGATATTTTGCTCTAAACCAGCCGCCTTCAAAATATGCAGGGCTTGGCTATGCGTTCCGCTGCCGACATCCCCAATCGAGGTCTTCCTGCTCAAGAGCTTCTTTAAGCGATCGCCCTGAAGATGAAAATCAGAAGCCCCCAGCGCCGTTCCTCGGTAAAAAAACCAAATCGGCTCATAGGCCACACTACCCAGCGATAGAATGCCGGCTATGCCCGTTGGGTTATAAATGCCTGCCTGGACGAACGCCGCCTGAACAGGATCTTTTCGATCACTCAGCCGTGCTATGTTTTCTTGGGCGCCATGAGAGGGAACAAGTTCTAGAGTGAGGCCTTTTTTAGCAAAATAGTCGACGTACTTTTTGGCTAGCATCTGATAGGAACCACCCTCAGTGCCAGTTACCATCACAATCCGCTTGGGCGGAGGTGGGTCTGCTAGCCACCATACCAGCATTAATCCAGCAAACAATAGCAATAGCACTGGCCAGGTTTCACGCAGAAACTGAAGAAAATTACCCCACTTATCCTGAGCGGCCTCGCAAAAGCCAAGCCAGGTATCTTTTACGTCCTCTTTTACGCTACCCATTCGAAACCAGTGTGATTGTCATTAATAAGCTAATCATATTCTTTTTAAAAACCTGCTTTATTTTTTAATCAGCCCAAGCGAATCGGGTTATCACCCCATGAAAAAGGGGTGCATCCGCACCCCTGTTCATCCTAGTGTGTCTGAGGCTCTAATCTAATTTAATCTTCGTCTTTTCAATTACCCTTTTCCAGCGATCAATATCCGCAAAATACAGATCACTAAATTGAGTTTGATTTAAGGGGGCGATTTGTACACCCGCCTTCACAAAACGCTCTTTGAGCTCGGGGGACTCCATTATTTTTAAAGTGGAGGCACTTAATTGATTAATAATCGCCCGTGGGGTACCGGTGGGGGCAAAAATGCCTTGCCAAAGGGTATGTTCATAGCCAACTACGCCTGATTCGGCGATGGTTGGCAGTTCAGGTGCGCCAGGAAAACGCTGCTTGCTAGTAACCGCCAAAGCCCTTACCCGATCACCTTTGTACAGAGGTAAACCAACCGGCATACCTGCAAAGTAAAAATCAATTTGCCCACCAACCACATCCGTTGCCGCTGGCGAACCTCCTTTGTATGGAACGTGGATTGCTTGCAATCCAGTCAGCGATAAAAATAGTTCCCCCGCCATATGGTCAGAATTACCAATGCCCGATGATGCAAAACTGAGTTGTCCGGGCTTTGCCTTCAGCATCGCTATTAAATCTGCTACTGACTTTGCTGGTGAATTCGGATTAACAATCAAAATATGGGGTGTAGCAGCAACGCCGACAACGGGTATGAGGTCTTTACTGCCATTAAAAGGTAGTTTTGGATTTGTTGCCACACTAATAGCTAGCCCGTTTTGTGCAAACAAAATGGTGTAGCCATCTGGAGCGCTCTTGGCAACTGCATCCGCAGCAATATTACCGGCTGCACCACCCCTATTCTCAACGACGATCGGTTGCTTGAGCGCAATACTCAGATCGTTTGCAATCATGCGGCCCACAATATCCGTTGAACTACCTGGGGCGTAGCCAATCATCATTTTGATTGGCTTATCTGGGTAGGCCGAGGCCAATGCAGTGGTTGCCACTCCACTCATCACCATTGCCGCAGCAATTAGCTTAGAAATTAACCGCGTTTTTAAGTTCATCTTTATCTCCATATTGTAGTAATAACGATCTTGGTTTAAAGGTTTAAAACAGGTACGCCACATTCAACTGCGCATGCATTTAATGCTTTGAGTAATTCACTTGAAATGGGGATGCCATCACGTTGGCGTGTTGAGATTGATGTATCCGCCCCCTCTCCAGGAATACGAATGCGATCAACTCCGGGCAAGGTATTGGATTCTTGAATGTCCCGCACAACGGCAGATACCCGCTCAATAAAAAGGGTGCGCTCTCCAAATGCATCTGGATCTACTGCAATCAAGGCCTGGCCCGTATTCGTGACGCCGTCATGGCAAGCATTAAAGTCAATCGTCTCCTTGCCAACCGCCGCCCCGTTTAAGGTTCCAGCAAGGAGGCTAATCATCAAGGCCAAACCATAGCCTTTGTAGTCACCAATCGGCAGCAAAGAGCCTTCCCCTGCTCGTGCTGGATCCAATATTGGCTTACCAGAACGATCAATCATCCATCCCTCGGGAATAGACTCACCACGCTGTGCCGCCAGCTTTACCTTGCCATAGGCGGCAACTGTAGTAGCCATATCCAGCAAAACAATCGGCTGGCCTTTTTGGGTCGGCACTGCAATTGCAATCGGATTAGTAGAAAGCAATAAATCGGTACCGCCCCAAGGGGCCATATGGTTTGCATTACCTACCGCCATATAGATACCAACCAGTCCACGCTCCGCTAACATGCGAACATAGACCGAGGCAGCCCCAGAATGGTTTCCGTGGTGGCTGCCTATCCAACATACCCCGTGCTCACGGGATTTTTTGGTAGCTAACTCAACGACCTGATTCATCACCAGATGCCCAAGTCCATTATCACCATTGATAAGCGCAGTACCGCCACGCTCTCGCTCCACCCGAATATGTGGATGTAGATTAATCCCGCCCGCCTTAATCCGCTTTACATATGCCGGCAGCCTAAAAATACCGTGTCCATCCGCCCCCGCTAAGTCCGACTGCACCATCAGATGGGCCACAGTCTTCGCATCGAGCGTCGGAACGCCATTCGAAATGAAAACATCTGCAATGAATTGCGTGGCTTGATGAATTGGTAAATGGCTGAGATTGGTCATAGCACTTTATTGGTTTGCAGGAGTATTCCGTAATTCCATACTGTAAATGTACCTGCCTTCGGGGTGATAGGTAACGGTAGCCTCAAATAATTTTCCGCTACCATCAAAATAGCGCCTTGTAATAACCAAACAAGCAGAGCCAACATCGACATTCAATGCATCTGCATACTTTTGATCTGCTTGCGCTGCATAGACATCTACTTCAGCGCGATCGATCTTGAGTGCAAAACGCCGTTCAATTTGCTCAAAAACCATTAACTGCGAATGCTCTGGATCGGTGGCGACATCAGCAAACTGGGGCAGGATATAAATATCGGTCCAAGCAATTGCTTGATTTGAATCTTGGTTTTTTCGAACACCACCAATGTGATACCACGATGATCCAATCGGGGCATCTAAGACTTTTGCCAGCGCCTCATCGCACTCGATAAACTCTTCGATTACATTCACCCGGTAGGTGTCTCGCGGATACCGCAGAATATCGGCAGGGGAATTAAAAGACTGCGTGAAGCGCCGCGGTGATAACCTAGAAATGACCTGGGTAGCAGCGCCCTGCTGCCTCAGTATTAAGCCATCCCGCTCTAAATTACTAAGCGCGTGTCGCAGTGTGTGCCTGCTGGCATTAAACAGAGTGCACAGCTCGCTCTCCGATGGAAGACTGGATCCAACCGCCCAATACCCCTCACGAATGCGCTCAGAAAGCGTATTCGCGAGTGTCTGGTAAAGGGGTGGATTTGCAGTCAAATTAAGATAAGCCAAACATTTTTTTACCCGCTATTGGCAGGCGGGCCTTAAGGATGTCGCCAGACAAGGACTCGGTAATATAGAGATCCTTGCCGTCACCGCCAAAACACAAGTTAGCCAAATGATGGTGGTGCGGGTTGTCTGAATAAATCAAGTGAGTCGGCAGCATATTGTTATCAAAACGCCAAATACCGACACCCAGATGGCAAACCAACAGGCCATTCTCCGAATCCATTTCGATGCCGTCTGGGCCAGCAACACCGCCAGTCAACTGAATTGCAACGCCCGTTTTAGAAACAGAGCCATCCGCCATCAGTGGCAAGCGCCATATTTGCTGTGAGCGCGTTGCCGCAACAAACACATGCTTTTCTTGGGTATTGAGGGTAATTCCATTTGGGCTTGGAATATTTAATACCAAACGATCGAGCTGTCCATTGGCGCGCAATCTAAAAACGCGACCCGTTGGATCGGCAATCCCAGTTTGTCCTTGATCTGTAAAGTACAAATCACCATTGGAGGCGAAGTGCAAATCATTAAGACCTTTGAAATTTTCGCTGTACATCGAACCTAAAACGGTTTGAATCTTGCCGGTTTTTGTATCGAGCTCTAAAAGGCCACACTTGTAATCGCAAATAAACGCGCGGCCATCTTTATGAAACTTTAAGCCATTCGGCCAGCCGTCATATTGGGTCACTAATTCCCAGTCTCCTTTTGGCGTAATCTTAAAAATGCGCCCAAACGGTATATCCACAAACCATAAATTTCCCTCGCGATCAAATGAAGGGCCTTCTAAAAAGCATTCGACCTCCGCATTTTGACGATTGGGATCAGACCAGCCCGTACGCGATTTTTTTCTGAACTTGGCAGGCATGGACATAAAGACCTCTGCCTTAATCTTCTCTACCGGCTGAAATGGGTTGTACATTCTGGATATCTCCTAAAGTTATACGGATAAGTTAGCGTAAATACGAATATGGCTCTGCCGGGATTGTTTTTGCTAAAAACACGGTATTTGCCATATTAAATCATAATTTTATGGTGCTGGACTAATTCGAGGTGTACTATTTTACTAAATTCATGATTTACTTGTACGAACAAATTAAATAAACGGAAAACCAATGGATCGGATTGTTGTTATTGGTACAGGCACGATGGCCGCAGGCATAGCAGCAGGGTTTATTGCGGAAGGATTGCCCATCACCCTACTTGGTCGCTCTACTGAAAAGGCGAGTGCTTGCTTAGATAAGGCGCTGGGACTAGCCATCACCATCAGCAGCAAGGATTCTGTCCGCGCATCAAGCCCAGAGGCATTGAAGCAATTGCAGCAATATGGCGTTTTTGATGAATGGAGTGAATGGACTAACTGCCTTTGGGTAATAGAGACCGTTTCAGAAAATTTAGCCCTGAAAAAAACCATTTTTGCTACGCTGGACAAAAAGGTTCCGAAATCCGTCCCCATCGGCAGCAATAGCTCCGGCTTCCCGATTAGTAAGATTGCCGAGGGCCTCCCTACAGCAGCTCGCATGATGGGAGCGCATTACTTTATGCCGGCGGACATTGTTCCTTTGGTTGAGATTGTGATGGGCGAAAGAACGGATCCTGCACTTGCAGAGCAGGTATGCACACTCTACAAATCGATTCATAAAAAACCAGTCCTCGTGAAGCGCGATATCCCCGGATTTTTAGCAAACCGCATACAGCATGCACTCATGCGAGAAGCGCTCGCCTTAGTAGATGCCGGCATTGCGACGCCGGATGACATTGACGATGCGGTGCGCTACAGCTTTGGCTTTCGCTATGCAGCGGTTGGTCCAATGACCCAGAAAGAAATTTCTGGTTGGGACGGCATGGCCAATGCCGCTAAGGAAATCTACCCTTCGCTCTCAAATATCGATGCTATTCCTCCCAGCTTAGCTAAGCTAATGGCGGAAGGGAAAACGGGAATCAAGGCGGGGGAAGGCTTTCGTAAATGGAGCCCGGAAGAAAGTAAGGCGATGAACGCCCTTTACTCACGGCGTCTTAAGGCTGCGTTTGAAGTTCTTAACATTCAATAATGTTCCACTCCCTAGAAACGGTCTTCTTTACCAGGTCAAGATTGGGAACAACACCAATCCCAACGGAATTGAGTTGCTCGACTTTGAATCTTCCTTCGGCAGCAGCTAGGGGTGCATCACAAATGTCGTACTCCAAATACGCATTGGACATACTCAGACCCCATGGCGCTCCATTCATTGCAAAGCCAATGCTGGCTGTTGCCGCTGCTGACAACGAGGTTTCTGCAACTTTGCACGCTAGATTTAAGTTCAGGCCGCGTTTTTCTAACTCAATTGCAGCCTGCATACCTGGGAGCATGCCGCCTAGCTTGATGAGCTTTAAGCTGGCTCCGTCCATTACCCCGTTATCTGCGCACACCTTAATGGTATCGATGCCATGGATTGATTCATCCAAGCAAATCGGCAGTGGGGATGCCGCCTTTAAGCTTGCAAAGTCAGCAATGGAATGGCCCGCCGCAATCGGCTGTTCGACAAAAGAAAGGCGTGAGGCCAGATCAGAGCGGCAAAATGCGACCGCCTGCTCTAACGTAAAAGCGCCATTGGCATCAGCCGATATCGTGTCGCCGTCGAGGGCTGCACAAATTGCGGCTACCCGCTGCAGGTCAGTACTCAGGTCGTACACACCTACTTTGATTTTCCAGTGCCGATATCCCTGGTCTCGCAGCGCTCGCGCATCGGCAAGCTCCGTTTCCAAAGAACCTCCCAGCATCCGCAGAACTGGCAATGAATCTGGCGCAGCTAAGGACTCGATGCGATGCACTTTGCGTAACAAAGACCATGCAGGCTCTCCGTTGGCTTGCGCAAAGAGATCCAATAAGGCTAACTCAAGGCAGGATTTCGCTGAATTATTAGCGTATAAAAAACGGGATTGGATATTGCTGATCTCACAAGGGTCTGCCCATGACACCTCTTTCGCCGCCTTCAGAAGGTATGCGGTATTTGCCAAGACACTACCAAGCGTCTCGCCCGTCATTAGAGGCGCTGCAGACGTTTCTCCCCAACCCTCCCTGCCCTCACTATCGACCAAACGTAACAGCAAGGTGTTGGCATGCGTAACGGTTTCCCCCGACATTTTCATCGGCGCTCGGAGTGGGATCGAGAGCGGAAAAAGCGTAGCGGATTTAATGTTCATTGCTTCTAATCAGGTTTTGTCGTGCAATTAATTTCATAAAAACAGTAAGGAGATCATATGCTAAAAATTATTCAAGCCATTGCAATTGCATTAGCCGCATCGTCATTTCAGGCGCAAGCCCAACCCTATCCCAATCAACCCATTCGCTTAATTGTGCCATTTGCTGCCGGCGGTCCATCCGATGTTCTAGCAAGGGCCTTTAGCCAAAAATTAGGGGAAGACTTAGGTCAGCCGGTCATTATTGATAACAAACCGGGTGCGGGAACCAACTTAGCCGCAGAATTTGTTGCGCGCTCAAAACCAGATGGTTATACGATTTTTTTAATGATGGTAGGAACCCAGGCAATTAACGAAGCCTTGTATAAAAAATTGAGTTACAACACCGTCAAGGACTTTGCTCCGATTACCCTCGTGGCCTCCTCTTCCCTCATGTTTGTAGCCAATCCATCGGTTCCAGTTAAAAATGCCAGTGAATTAATTGCCTACGCCAAGGCCAATCCAGGTAAAGTCAATTTTGGCTCTTCAGGCACAGGCACTCCACTCCATCTCGGTGGTGAACTATTCAATGTGCAAGCAGGTACAGACATTACCCACGTACCGTATAAAGGAGCAGCGCCAGCACTAACCGATGTATTAGGCGGTCAAATTCAGACGGCCATGATTGGAACGCCAGCAGCACTGCCGTATGTGAAATCCGGCAAACTAACAGCGATTGGAGTAACCAGCCTGAAACGCTCACCTAATGCGCCGGAAGTCCCTGCTATTGCGGAAACATTACCTAATTTTGAGGTGGAGCTGGTTTACGCGCTGGTTGCCCCCGCAGGCACGCCCAATGCAATTATTAAGCGCCTTAATACCCAGATGGGCACAATACTCAATAACCCGGAAACAAAAACCCAACTCGCAAGCAGGGGGTTTGATGTGCAAACCAGCTCGCCAGAGCAGTTGGGCGCCTACATAAAAGCGGAAGTAAGCAAATGGGCGCCGATTGTGAAAAAATCAGGGGCTACTGCTGAATAGTTATCTGCACTTATTTAACCGCCATTTATTGAACCCATTCATTCCATGATTGAAATTTCTGAAAAGCGCCTCATTGGCCCTGTTATTCGCTTGCATCCCAATGACAACGTCGTCGTAGCCCGAGTCAATGTGGGCATTGGCACGGAAGTTCCAAGTGAGCATTTCACCAGCCGCAGTCAAGTGCCGGCGGGCTATAAAATTGCGGCTAGGCCAATAAAAAAAGGGGAGCCCATTCTGAAGTACAACGTCACCGTTGGCTTTGCGAATGTGGACATTGAGCCGGGCACTATGGTGCATGGCCACAATACCGACTTTAAAGAATTTGATCGGGACTACGCCTACGCCAGCGAATTTAAACCAATCGTTCTATTACTAGAATCGGAACGTGCCACCTTTGAGGGGTATGTGCGCGCCAATGGAAAGGTAGGCACACGGAATTTCATTGGCATTTTATCCACGGTCAATTGTTCAGCAACGGTAGTCAATAAGATTGCAGAATGGTTTACACCCGAGCGTTTAGCTGAGTACCCCAATGTAGATGGCGTTGTGGCATTTAGTCACTCGATTGGTTGCGGTATGGAAATGACCGGCGAGCCCATGCAATTGCTTCGTCGTACGATGGCTGGTTATGCCAGGCACCCCAATCTTGCGGCTGCTTTAGTGATTGGACTGGGTTGTGAGCGCAATCAGCTCAAAGGCTTAATGGAGCAAGAGGACCTCAAAGAAGGCTCGACTTTACACACCTTCATCATGCAAGAAAGTGGTGGCACTCGCAAGACAATTGAGGCTGGCATTGAAGCGGTTAAAGCGCTGTTACCCAATGCCAATAAAGTAAAGCGTGAAACTGTCTCGGCAAGCCACCTATGCGTGGGTCTGCAGTGCGGTGGCTCGGATGGCTTTTCATCGATTACTGCTAATCCAGCCCTCGGTGCTGCAATTGATATTCTTGCACGGCACGGAGGCACCGGCATTCTCTCCGAAACTCCCGAGATTTATGGCGTTGAACACACCCTTACTCGGCGCGCAGCGACCAAAGAAATCGGTGAAAAACTAATCCAGCGCATTCGCTGGTGGAAGGACGAGTACTCGGTTGGCCGTGATGTCCAAATTAATGGCCAAGTGAGTCCAGGCAATCAAGTGGGTGGCCTTGCTAATATTTTTGAGAAATCCTTGGGTTCTTCTATGAAAGGTGGCACGGGTCCACTGATGGAGGTTTACCGCTATGCCGAGTCAGTAACAACCAAAGGCTTTGTCTTTATGGATACGCCGGGTTTTGATCCAGTATCGGCAACCGGTCAGATCGCGGGCGGCGCCAATTTAATTGCCTTTACTACGGGCCGCGGCTCGATGTTTGGCAGCAAGCCAGCACCCTGTATCAAGTTAGCTACCAATACGCCGATGTACTTACGCTTAACGGAAGACATGGATATCAATTGCGGTGAAATACTAGACGGCACCGTCTCCGTCCAAGAAATGGGCCAGCGTATTTTTGAGCTCTTTTTAGATACCGCCTCCGGCAAGCCATCAAAGAGCGAACTTCTGGGATTAGGTGACTACGAATTTGTGCCCTGGCAAATTGGCATTATGAGTTGAGCCAAAGGACTGGAATCTTGACCAGCCTTTTTCTGCATTGAAAGACTATAAAGATCTGTAAAATGGATTGAAGCACAAATTAATACCACCACAGGAGTCGCTTTCGCCTGATGAAATTCAAAGACTATTACGAAACGCTCGGCGTTGCTCGCACTGCGAGCCCGGATGATATCAAACAAGCCTACCGCAAGCTAGCGCGCAAATACCACCCCGATGTCAGCAAAGAAGCGGGTGCTGAGGAGCGCTTTAAAGAAGTAGGCGAAGCATTTGCGGTATTAAAAGACCCAGAGAAGCGCGCAGCCTACGATCAAATGGGCAGCAATTGGAAAACTGGGCAAGACTTTAATCCCCCACCCGATTGGAATGGTGGCGGCTTTGCCGATGGTGAATTTAGCGGCGACCAAAGTGATTTTTTTGAATCCCTGTTTGGCCGAGGTGCTCGCGCCCAAGCCGGAAGGCAATCGCAAGCCCGATCCGCCAAAGGCCAGGATCAGCATGCCAAGATCATGATTGACTTGATTGATACTTACCAGGGTGCCAAGCGTACCATTGGTTTAAGCATGCCAGCCTATGATGATCAGGGTCAATTGTTCATGCAAGAGCGCAAATTGGATGTCAGCATTCCGCAAGGCATTCGTGCGGGCCAAAATTTACGCCTCGCAGGCCAAGCAGGCCCAGGCTTTGGTGGCGGGCCAGCAGGCGATCTCTATTTAGAGATCGGCATTCATCCTAATGCGATCTACCGAGTCGAGGGTAAGGATGTATTTTTAGATTTACCGCTGAGCCCATGGGAAGCGGCCCTAGGTACCGCTGTCAATGTGCCTATGCCAAGCGGCGCTCTACTTGAGCTAACGATTCCGCCCGGCACTCCTGCTGGGCGCAAGATGCGACTCAAAGGCAAGGGCATTCCAAGCAAAGAGCCTGGCGATCTCTACGTTGTGCCCAGCATTGTTTTACCCAATGCAGAAACCGAGGCACAAAAAGAAGCCTATCGCACGCTGCAAGGGGCATTTGATTTCAAGCCCAGAACTCACCTGAAGGGATAATTGCCATGACCCAAACACACATCACGTGGATTGAAGGCACTATCGTTGAAAACGAAGTGCACATGACCATGGTGGAGCTAGCAGAGGCAGCTAGCACCCCGGAGGATCTCATCATGGCCTGGGTTTCGGAGGGCGTTTTAAGTCCAGCTGGTGCATCACCCCAAGACTGGCGCTTTAGTGGAAACTCCCTGCAGCGCGCCAAAACGGCTGCACGCCTCATGCACGACTTGGAGCTGAATCTACCGGGCGTGGCATTGGCATTGAATTTACTCGACGAGCTGGATCAGTTGCGCAGTCAACTTCACTTTGCGAATGCTGCCAATATCCCCGCAAGCAAGGAATAAGCAAGTCTGGGCATGGGCTTAGGCTTAGGATTCCGAACGGCTCAGCAGTAATTCCCAGCGCTGCAGCATGGTATCGACCTGATTGGTCACCTCTGTTAAGCGGGCTTGCATGCTTGCGGCTAATTCAGGTTCATTTTTGTATAAATCGGGATTACTCATCGCCAAGCCAATCTCAGCTTGCTCCGTTTCGAGGACTTCAATCTGTAAGGGCAATGCCTCTAACTCTTGGCGCTCTTTGCCATTGAGTTTTTGAATACCGCCTTTAGCGGCAACTGGCTTTGCATCCTTGCTTTCTTTTTCTGCTGGCTTGATGGTTGCTTTTACAGTAGGTTCTGTCTTTAGGCTGCCGTTTTCCGAGCGAATTTTATCGGAGCGCGCCTTCTGAATTTTCCAGTCCTCATAACCACCCTCGTACTCACGCCAAAATCCATCACCCTCATTGGCAATGATGCTAGTTACTACATTGTCCAAAAAGTAACGGTCGTGGCTGACTAAAAAGACCGTGCCCTTATAGTCTTGAAGCAGCTGTTCCAACAGATCGAGGGTATCGATGTCTAAATCGTTGGTAGGCTCATCTAGCACCAAGACATTGGCTGGTCTTGCAAACAGGCGCGCAAGCAATAATCGATTACGCTCACCCCCCGATAAGGTACTGACTGGTGAATTGGTTCGCTCCGGTGCGAATAAGAAATCACTTAAATAACTTTTCACGTGCTTGCGATTGCCATTGATTTCGATCCATTCGCTTCCGGGGCTGATGTAGTCTTCCAGCGACGCATTGAGGTCAAGGCCTTCGCGCATTTGATCAAAATAAGCCACTTCAATGCGCGTCCCCATCACCGCTGTTCCGGAGTCCGGCGCAATGGTGCCGAGAATGAGCTTTAATAAGGTTGTCTTGCCAGCACCATTGGGGCCGAGGAGGCCAACCTTATCGCCACGCAAGATGGTAGCGGTAAAGTCTTGAACGATCGGTCGATCATATGCTTTGGATACGTTTTGCAAGTCTGCCACGATCTTACCGCTACGATCCCCCGCAGAAACAGCCAACCTCACCTGACCCATTTCGTCGCGGCGCTGTGCACGACTGACGCGTAATTTTTCCAAACGGGCGATCCGGCCAACGCTTCGCGTACGCCTTGCCTCAACCCCCTTCCGAATCCACACCTCTTCTTGCGCTAGCAGTTTGTCTGCTCTTGCATTGGCTAAGGATTCTGCATTGAGCTCTTGGTCTTTTAACACCTCGTATGCTGAAAAATTACCAGGATAGCCCCGCAGAATACCGCGATCCAGTTCCACGATTTGGGTGCAGACCGCATCCAAGAACGCACGGTCATGGGTAATTAATACCACTGAGCCTTGATACTCTTTTAATAATTCTTCTAACCACGCGATGGAGTCCAAGTCCAAGTGGTTAGTTGGTTCATCCAGTAACAGTACGTCTGGAACCGCAACCAAGGCTTGGGCTAAGGCGACACGCTTTTTAGTGCCCCCGGATAGCGCCGTGATTTTCATCTCGGCTTGCAAATGTAAGCGATCTAAGGTTTCGTGTACGCGCTGCTCCCAATTCCAGCCGCTAACAGCCTCTAAGGCCGATTGCAGTTCATCGAGCCGCTGATGGGATGCGTCATCCCACTCCCCTATGCTCAGGGCTTCATACTCTTCCCGCAAGGACTTTGCCTGAGAGACACCCTTCGAGACCGCATCGAATACAGTTTCCGTCGCCTCAAAGATCGGCTCTTGGGGCACATAGGCAATGCGCAGGCCTTGCTGGTATTGCAATAGGCCATCATCTAGCTTTTCAAGGCCAGCCAAGATTTTAAGGAGGGATGATTTACCAGTGCCATTACGGCCAATTAAGCCAACACGCTCACCGGATTCCAGCGTGAAAGCCGTGTTAGCGAGTAAGTCAACGTGACCAAAAGCCAGTTTTGCATCTGTAAGTACGATTAAAGCCATGCCGCATTATCGTCTGTTCTGAAAACCCAGGCCGATAAACGCCCGGTTCGAACCCTTCCTTACTGCGGGTGCTGGGCCAAATACTCCAATGCCAGTGCCTCGGCGACTTTGATGCCATCGATTCCGGCGGACATAATACCGCCAGCGTATCCAGCCCCCTCGCCTGCAGGGTATAGACCTTTAATGTTCATGCTTTGGTAATTCGCGCCGCGCGCGATCCGTAATGGCGACGAGGTGCGGGTTTCAACGCCAGTCAATACGGCATCCTTCATCGAAAAACCCGGTATCTGTTTTTCAAATGCAGGAATCGCCTCTCGAATGGCCTCAATGGCATAGTCTGGCAAGCTGCTGGCGAGATCCGTTAAATGGACGCCTGGTTTATACGATGGCAATACGCTACCAAATTCGGTGGAGGGTCTTTGCGCCAGAAAATCACCGACCAATTGACCGGGTGCCTCATAGTTCTTACCACCGAGCTCAAATGCTTTGGATTCAATGGCGCGCTGAAATTCAATTCCAGCCATCGGGCCGCCCGGATAGTCTTCTGGAGTAATGCCCACCACAATGCCGGCATTCGCATTGCGTTTATTGCGCGAATACTGACTCATGCCATTGGTAACTACGCGATTCGGCTCCGACGTGGCCGCCACTACCGTACCACCAGGGCACATGCAAAAGCTATAGACGGAGCGCCCATTTTTGGCATGGTGTACTAATTTGTAATCGGCCGCCCCAATCAAGGGATTGCCTGCATGCGGGCCCAAGCGTGCCCTATCGATCATCGACTGTGGATGCTCAATCCGAAATCCAATGGAAAATGGCTTTGACTCTAAATACACACCGGCGTCATGTAAGGCCTGAAAGGTATCGCGCGCACTATGACCCAAGGCCAATATGACCTGATCCGCAATAATATGCTCGCCGTTCTCCAGCCGTACACCGCGAATCTGCTGACCCTCAATATCAAAGCCAGATACTTTTTGAGAGAAGCGAATTTCACCGCCCAAGGAAATAATTTCTTGGCGCATTTTTTCAACCACGCCCACTAAGCGAAAGGTACCGATGTGCGGCTTGGCAACGTACAAAATTTCCTCCGGGGCGCCAGCCTTTACAAACTCATGCAATACCTTGCGTCCGTAAAACTTCGGATCTTTAACCTGGCTCCACAATTTACCATCGGAAAAAGTGCCCGCACCACCCTCGCCAAATTGCACATTGGACTCCGGATTGAGGGTGCTCTTACGCCACAAGCCCCAGGTATCTTGGGTACGCTCCCGCACTGCTTTTCCGCGTTCTAAGACGATTGGCTTAAAGCCCATTTGTGCCAACAGTAGTGCTGCAAAAATACCGCAGGGGCCAAAGCCGATGACTACCGGCCGCTGCTCTAATTTTTGAGGTGCTTTCGCTATAAAGTGATACTGGGTATCGGGCGATGGTCGCACGTGGGCGCTGCCAGCAAATTCGGTAAATACCTGCGCTTCGTCTTTGACCGAAACATCGACGGTATAGATAAATGACAAGGCCACATTTTTTCGAGCGTCATAGCTGCGCTTAAACACCTCAAAGGAAATCACGTCTTTTGGGGCAATTTTAAGAAAACACACGATGGCTGCCTCCAGCGCTTCTGGGGCATGGTCAATCGCAAGGCGCAGCTCAGTAATTCGAATCATAGGGCTATACGATACACAGTCTTGGACTATAAGTAATGATCTGCTACGACTGCTGTTTTTTGGTTATATTAGACGCCATGGAATCACAACCCCTATTTCAGTCTCGCATTGGCCTTGGTACGTGGCAAATGGGCGAAGACCCTAGTCAAGCAAAGGCGGAGTGCGCAGCCATTGCGCATGCCCTTGCGGTCGGATATCGTCTTATCGATACCGCCGAAATGTATGCCGATGGAGTGGCTGAATCGCTGGTTGGCAAGGCACTAGGTCCCTTTGCGTCGAGTCGCCGCACTGAAGTGACACTAGTATCCAAAGTACTCCCACACCACGCCAACAAGAGTGGCACGATTAAGGCTTGCGAGGCGACTTTACGGCGCATGCAATGCGACTATCTGGACCACTATCTCTTGCACTGGCAAGGCAGCCATTCGTACGAGAGCACGATCGAAGGATTTTTAACGCTGCAAGCGCGCGGGCTGATTCGCCATTTTGGTGTCAGCAACTTTGATCTCGAGGCTCTGCAGCGCTGGCGCGTAGCAGAAGAAAATGTAGGCTCTTCCTCTCACAGCCAAAGCAATCAGGTGTATTACGCCCTCAATCAGCGCGGCATTGAATTTGATTTATTGCCCGCCATGAATAAACTGAATATTGCCCTCATGGCGTA
Organism: Polynucleobacter meluiroseus; assembly: GCA_945947155.1. Taxonomy (GTDB): domain Bacteria; phylum Pseudomonadota; class Gammaproteobacteria; order Burkholderiales; family Burkholderiaceae; genus Polynucleobacter; species Polynucleobacter meluiroseus_G. The sequence continues at coordinate 40,849 of CAMEXM010000007.1, forward strand.
CTCACCACTGGGCACCGGCAATCTCGCACAGCACGCCGGCTTAGCGCTGCTGGCCGCCGAGCATGGCCTTTCTGCTGCCCAGTTGGCACTGGCGTGGATTTTGCGTCACCCCCATGCCGTGGCCATTCCGAAATCAACCCATCTCGCTCGCATTGAAGAAAACTGGCAGGCGAGTCAAATCCAATTGAGTGCGACTACCTTGACTCAATTGGACGCCCTCTTTATATCGCCGACGCGGGCCAGCCGATTAGCTATCATTTAAGCCTGCACAAACATGATTGCAATTGAAATGCGGTTTTGGTTAGCAGCGCGCGATGCGGCATATGCCATTCGGCATGCGGTTTTTGTAGAAGAACAAGGCATTCCTGCCGAATTGGAAATCGATGCCTACGACCCGATTGCCGAGCATGCGCTAGCCTTCGTCGATGGTCAGTGCGTTGCTACCGTACGAATCTATCAAGACGAGCAGGACCCCAGAAAAGCCAAGATTGGGCGCATGGCCGTGTTAAAAGAATTTCGCGGCCAAGGCATTGGAACAGCCCTGCTTGGCGAAGCGATCCGCGTCGGCATGATGCAAGGCGCAAGCGTATTTGAGCTCCATGCGCAGCAAAGTGCGGCCCCTTTCTACGCCAAACTGCAATTTAAGCCGGACGGCCCAATCTTTGATGAAGTCGGCATTCCGCATCAGTGCATGCGGCTGGTTCTGGGCACTCCAGCGCCGTAATACCCCAAGGGGATTATGATGGTCTGTTTTCTGCGGCCAATCAGGGCAAACGGCGGATTAATCTAGGGATCTTTTCATGGCATTGCGCGCAACCATTCACAAAGCAGAACTCCACATCTCCGATGGTGACCGCTACTACTATGCTAGCCACCCCTTAACGATTGCAAAGCATCCGTCTGAGACCGATGAGCGCATGATGATTCGCCTCATTGCTTTTGCGCTTAATGCACAAGAGCATTTGGTTTTTACCAAAGGATTGAGCGATACCGATGAGCCTGATATTTGGGTGAAAGACCTTACCGGCGCCATTAATCTGTGGATTGATATTGGCCAACCCGACGAGCGGCGCATTCTGAAAGCCTGTGGTCGATCCGATCAAGTCGCGGTCTATTGCTATGCCGGCAATACTAGTAAATTATGGTGGGACGGCATCAAAAATAAGTTGGAGCGCGCGCGTAACCTAAGTATTGTCGCAATACCCGAAGAACAGTCGAAGGCCTTAATTGCGCTAGTGGAGCGCAGCATGATTATTCACATCAATATTCAAGACGGCGAGATGCTGGTCTCCGCGGATCAAGGCCAAGTTACCGTGGTTCCCGAGATCTGGAAAGCATCGGCTAGCTAAGGCATTTACTCCAATCGTGAATAGTGCTTTGACTGATATGAAACCCCATCTCGTTCTGGACACCAATGTCATTTTGGATCTCCTGGTATTTAAAGACCCTAGTACTGAACCGCTTCGACTGCTACTCGATGCCCAGCAGGTGGATGCAGTAAGAACGCCAGCATCAATGGCAGAACTGATGGATGTCATTGGGCGTCCGACCTTTAAACTCAGCCGAGAAGAACAAGAAACTATTCGTGAGGCATGGGAGAGTAGCTCCAGATTACTTGAGGATGCTGCGATGGAGCGAGCCCCATTCACTTGCCGCGACCCAGATGATCAAGTCTTTATCAATATGGCCTACAGTATTCGACCGGCTTTACTATTGAGCAAGGATTTGCGCGTATTGGAATTACAAGTCATTGCTCAGCGCCATGACGTCGAGATTAGCCAAAATTACGAGTGCGTGCGACACTTCTTTTAGAAATCAACTGAAAGCATTCAATGACACAAAAACCCCGTATGGCCCAAGCATCCGATGGACGCTTTGCACCCAATACACAACTCAGGCACGTCAAGACGGGTGGTCTGTATCGGGTGGTTTGTTTGGCCAACATCGAAGCCGACTTAGCGCCCGCCTATGTGTATGAGTCCCTGCAAACCCACGATTTTTGGATTAGGCCTAAAGCCGAAATGGAAGATGGCCGCTTTGTAGTAGTAGCCGAAATCAATTAGGAGGGGATGCCATGTCAAGCGAAGAACGCATTACTAACGTAGAAGTGAAACTCAGTTTTGCAGAAGACTTGATTGAGAATCTCAATCAGACCATCTACAAACAACAGCAGCAAATTGAATATTTGTACCGCGAGATCAAGTCACTGAAGGAGCAGATGAGCGCGAGCGGCTCTGAAGGACTGGGTGGCGGTAGCGACGCTAGAGACTTACGCGACGAAATACCGCCCCACTACTAAACTGCAATTAGGCTGCTACAGCAGCTACCGACTGAATCTGGTCCATGGCTTTTTCGAGATGGGCCACGGTGCGATCCACGTGCGTCAATTTCTCTAGACCAAATAAACCGATGCGGAAGGTTCTAAAGTCTGGGCGCTCGTCGCACTGCAATGGCACGCCCGCAGCAGTTTGCAAGCCCAAGGCAATGAATTTCTTACCGGTCTGAATTTCTGGGTCTTCGGTGTAGCTCACTACGACGCCAGCCGCTTCGAATCCAGGAGCAGCTACTGATGGGTAGCCGCGCTCGACTAACATTGCGCGCACTTTTTTACCTAGCTCGATTTGCTGATTACGTAAGTGATCAAAGCCCAAGGCCTGAGTCTCTTGCATTACGTTACGTAAAATCTTCAAGGCATCGGTTGGCATGGTGGTGTGATACACGTGACCACCGTTTTCATAGGTTTCCATGATCTGCATCCACTTTTTCAGGTCAGTAGAAAAGCTGGTGCTCTGTGTGCTGTCGATCTTGGTGCGTGCGCGTGCGCTGAGGCCAATTAAGGCACAGCATGGCGAACTGCTCCAGCCCTTTTGTGGCGCGCTGATCACAACGTCTACCTTACAGGCCTTCATATCAACCCACATGGCGCCGGACGCAATGCAATCGAGCACAAACAAACCGCCAACTGACTCCACCGCATCACCCACTGCGCGCAGGTAATCCGCTGGCAAAATAATACCGGCCGAGGTTTCTACGTGTGGGGCAAAGACGACGGCTGGCTTCTCTTTTTTAATGTAGGCCACCACTTCTTCAATCGGAGCTGGTGCATACGGCGCTTGGGTGGCGTTTTCGACTTGCTTACCCTTAATCACATGAATGTCTTGGGTGATATTGGCCATATCGAAAATTTGTGTCCAGCGGTAGCTAAACCAACCATTGCGTAATACCAAGATCTTTTCTTGGTTTGCAAATTGACGTGCCACTGCTTCCATGCCAAAGGTGCCGCTACCGGGCACAACAATCGCTGAGCTAGCCTGGTAGGCATCTTTTAGTACGCTAGAGATATCCACCATGACTTTTTTGAACTCTTCCGACATGTGGTTAAGCGAGCGGTCGGTGTACACCACCGAAAACTCGAGCAGTCCATCGGGATCAACGTTTGGAAGCAAGCCAGGCATGCTATCTCCTTAGTAATGTAAGCAATAACCCACAATGATACTGGTCATCGCAAAACTACGTGTTTCTAGGGGTATCGGCTAGCGATAAGGCCGCGTAGCCGTTTCTAGGGCAACCGATTGGCCTTTTTCCGCCATGTGGTGGAGTTTGGCCAATAACGCCTTAATCTCCCGATCGCTCAAAGGGGCTAGTTTTTCCGGGATTAAGCCGTAATTTTCGACCATCAGACGGATTGCACTGCGGCGGCCCAGGATCTTAATTAAGAGATACAGGCCCAACAAAACGGCTAAAGCAATGACGAGAATGGACATAAATGGAGGGTCAACGATTGACTAGGGTGGGGAAATAAGCCTGAATCTTAGCAAACCCAGCGGGCTTATTTAACAAACGGCAGTTCATCCCAGCAGGTGGTGTAGTGGGGAGAGCGATTTTCAGAGCGCATGGCCCACCCTACCGTATTTCCCATTGCCGCAGAATGCACGGTCTTTTTTCCAAAGCGGGTATTCAGGGTATCCATTACCTTCATCAACTCGGCTGATTTGTGATTCCAGCTACGGTCATCGAATAAGCTTGGCTGTTGCTGCGCCTTTTCTGAAATCCCGCTCAGCACAACGCCGGCTTTTTTATAGCGATAACCGGCTTTAAAAATCCGCCCTAAACCGGTCAGCGCGGCATCCGTTAATACCAGGGTATCGTCGCACGCTTCCACTAACCCAATCGCAATGCTCGGACTGTATTGCGGCTCACCCGGCTTAAAGCGATTGGTGCGTACAAATACCTGAATCATCGCTGCCACCGACGATTGCGCACGCAACTTTTCGCAGGCCCTAGCCATGTGAGTCGCTACCGATTCCTCAAGCTCTGCTCGGCTGGTCACCGCCCTACCAAAACTACGTGACGCAATAATTTGCTGCTTCGCTGGCACCACTTCCTCAAGCTCTAAACACGATACGCCATTGAGCTCGCTGCTAGTCCGCTCCATCACTACACCAAAATGCGCTCGGAGAATTTTTGGCGAGGCGCAGCGCAAATCCCATACCGTCTGAATACCCATCGCCTGCAGGCGCAACGAAATTTGACGGCCCACTCCCCACACCTCACCCACTTCGGTAATTGATAGCCAATGCGCTAGCTCTGGACTGGTTAACGCGTTCAGATCACACACCCCATTGAATACAGGATTTTTTTTGGCTAGATGATTGGCTAACTTAGCCAAGGTTTTAGAGGCGCCCATGCCCACGCACACCGGCAATCCGGTCCATTGCCGAATCCGACTGCGCATGGCCTCCCCCATCGCTAGCGAGCTTCGGTAGAGATGGGTAACGGCATCGATGCGCAAGAAGCTTTCATCGATGCTATAGACCTCCATGTCCGGCGAAAAGTCCCGCAAGATCGAGACCACACGCTCGCTCATATCACCGTATAAGGTGTAATTTGACGATAAGGCTTGTATGCCATGCTGGGCTGCCAAGTCCTTGAGTAAAAACCAGGGCGTCGCCATCTTCACACCCAAGGCTTTGACTTCGCTGCTGCGCGCTACAGCACAGCCGTCATTATTGGATAGCACCACCAGCGGTACGCGCTCTAGGTGCGGCTGAAAGACCCGTTCACATGAAACGTAAAAGTTATTGACGTCTACCAAAGCAAAATGCGCTGCGCGCGGCGCTACCTCCATCGCTGCCCCCATCATCCAGAATGACTAATGTCGCGGCGCTCAGCATGCGGCACTTTTTTATTACTGTACTTACGTACTACGCCAATCACCACACCCCAGACTTGCAACTCAGCGCCATCCGTAAAGGTGATGGCTGGGTAATTGGGATTTTCAGGGCGCAACTCAATCGTGCCGCGGTATTTATACAAACGCTTGATGGTGTAGTCGCCATTGACAACAGCGACGATGATGTCCTGGTGCTTAGGCTTGAGGGCTCGGTCTACTACGACCTTATCACCGTCTGCAATGCTGGCGCCCAGCATCGAATCGCCGCGTACCGTAAACAAAAAGGTGGCGGGCTTATTTTGAATCAAGTACTGATTCAGGTCGAGCGCATCCTCGACGTAGTCTCCTGCAGGCGAGGGAAAGCCGGCAGACAAGCCATGCACCAGTAGGCGTAACTCGGCGGGTGGCGCCTCAAAGACAAGGCGCTCGGGGGTTTGGCTCAGCCCTAACTCAGAAACAGCCTGAATCGGTCTTAAAACAGGGGAGTTCATGGTGGTTTTTCGTTAAAGTACTGTATAAAAACACAGTATAAACACCCCATCCTAAAAATGCCAAATTTACTAAAGGAATTGGCTTTTTAATGCGGATGGGGGCGATTTCAGACACCCTCGACTGGTAAGATCAATTGCACCCCTTTCCAGAAAGCGCCTCACTATGCCAAACCTCCTCCCCTTTTTCGCGCAATGGGGCCTAACCGCCCTTTCCTTGTGGGTGACGAGTTTTATTTTTGATGGCATTCAATTTGATGGCGCAGCCGCGCTCATCATTGCTGCTCTGGTATTGGGCTTTGCCAATGCGATCGTGAAACCCATCCTCATTTTGCTCACACTACCACTCACGGCCTTAACGATGGGTCTCTTCTTGCTGGTCATTAATGCGCTGGTTTTGATGCTGGTCTCAGCCCTGGTGAGTGGCTTTACGATCTCGGGCTTTTGGACCGCCTTCTTTGCGGGCATCTTTATTTCTGTATTTAGTCTTTTTATTGGTGCCAGCGTTTTTAAAACCGACGTGCGTTACGAGCGTCATTAAATACGATCCCAACTGTGCATGGCCTCACGGCAGGGATGGGGTTTATTCATTACCCCTTCCGCATTCTGAGCGACGATCGATGCGCCGCCCGTTAAAAATCCGAGGCCCAGTGCCAAGGCTTGACCCACGACCGCCTCTTTATTGATACCAACCTGAGGCTTAAGCAAGCTACCCTGTAAACGCACTAGGCTAGCCAAATCAAGGCCTGCGGTTAGGCCTGATTTTTCTTTAGGGTAAACAGCCAAATTAATCTGCTCGCTGTTCAAGTTAACGAGCCCACTTAAAACAATATTTAAACGGTCGGTTTCAATGCCGATGGAATCCCGAACGGTAACCACTCCGTTTTTGACTGGCAAATACGCTACCGCACACTCGAGGGTTGTTTCATTGCTCTTTTTGCGCATCGGATTAATTGCATCGAATAGCGTAATGAGTACATCACCACCTTGATTCATAAAGCTTGTCGCAAGACGCGCGTTACCAATCGTAATTTGGCTTTGGCCATTTAAGCCCGAAGCGATTTGGTGCGGGCTAATACCGCTACTCGAGAAGTTAAAGGCAGCGCGCATATCGCCGCCACTCACTTTTCCCTTGGAGTCGGTTGAGGCCAGTAATTGCTCTAAGGTAAAGCCGCTAGCCCGACCTTTGAATGTCCAGCTAGGCGAACCCTGTGTATTAGTAATGCGCGCAGAGCCATCAAACTGACCGTTGCCCAGCTGAAATGCCGCCTTGGGAATATCGATCTGCTGCGGACTAAAGCGAACCAACATGGCCACTTTTTTGAGCACGACTTTACTGGGGAGTACTAACTGAGCAATATCAACACTCAGCGTGCCATTGCCATTGGGCAGGTAATCGAGCGGCAATGGCGTATCGCCAAAGAAACGCTCGGCAGCACGCGCAGCAGTTGCAGCCTGGCTGGGTGGCGCGATGGTATTGAGTGCTTTTGCTGGCAAGGCGGACAAATCTAGCTCGCCTACTTTAAACGAAAGATCAAGCTGACTGGGTTTACTTGGATTGAGTGCCGCCGTTCCCTTGAGCTGTGTTGGCTTACCGCCCAGCGCCACTTCAAAATCGAAATGGACATCGATTGCCTCTGTCCCCATGCTGCGCAAGACTTCCCGAATCGAGGTCATCTTGCCTTTGATCGTAATCGTAAACGCGTCCTGCTTTAGGTCAGCACTGATCGCTGTCTCGGCGCCACTCTTTTGCAGCGATAAGCGCGAAATCCCATAGCTACTTACGGCAGCGCCACTGGGTTGGTAATGAATCTGACCATTGATCAAATGGAGGTTCTCAATCAGCACCAGATTACGGTCTGTAGTATCGGCGTCACTGGCTGTTTTTTTTGCATTGGCTTCTGCCGCACCAAGCGAGGATGATGCTGTTGTGCTGTTGGGCGAAGCAATGTCACCCATCACCCAATTGCCGTCGCCCTTTGCATTGGTTTCTAAATTCAGAGTCAATCCCGCCAATTGAATGCTACTCACTTCAATGCGACCGCTCAGCAACGGCAAAAGGCTAATTTCTAAAGCTACTTTTTCTAGGCTGGCCATTTGTGGGCGCTTAGCCCAGGCCGCATTGCTTAAGCTTACTTGCTCTGCCGATACGGCGATCTTCGGAAAAAAATCTAAACGTACAGGCCCTTTGATGATCAGCTCACGCCCGGTTGTTTCACGTACCTCCAATACAAGCATCTGCGTTACCTTAGCGGGGCTAACGAGGGTGCTCAGATAAGCAAGCCCAATCAGCAAAGCGGCTATGAGCGCGCCAAGCGCAATTAGCCCTCTTTTGAATGATCGATTCATCTTGCTTTGCGTGTTTTTTTGCCCATATATCAATATAGCGCAATCGTCTTGATATGGTCACAATCGAAAGGTATACAGTATTGGGATGAACACAATAAACACAACCTTGCGCCTTCTTAGTCGATCGCTAATCGCGGCACTTTTCTTCAGTTTGAGTGCATGGGTCCCATTGGCATCGGCCCAGGCCCAATCCAGCGAGGCCTCGCCTGCGCCACTCGAATCGATTGCCTCACTGGATGTACCTCGGTACATGGGCACCTGGTATGAAGTAGCGAAGTATCCCAATTGGTTTCAGAAGCGTTGCATTGCCAACACCAGTGCAACCTATGCC
>CAMEXM010000008.1 GCA_945947155.1 Polynucleobacter meluiroseus
GGTAGGATGAAGATTGCCAAATGGTTTGGCGCCTATGAACGTCGTAACGTGTTGGCTGGCTTAGATTGCGGCCTGCGTGGTCGCGCGCAAATTGGTAAGGGTATGTGGCCTGCGCCAGACCTCATGAAGGAGATGGTTGAGCAAAAAGCGGCCCACCCTCAGGCTGGAGCAAATACTGCTTGGGTGCCATCGCCTACTGCTGCCACCTTGCATGCAATGCACTATCACCAGATCGATGTAGCAAAGATCCAAGAGGATCTCGAGAAACACGATATTGCAGCGGAGTATGAGGCCTTAACCGATGATCTATTAACGGTACCCATTGCACTTTATCCGGACTGGACTAAAGAGGAGATTCGTGAGTCTCTCCATAATAATTGCCAAGGTATTTTGGGTTATGTTGTTCGCTGGATTGATCAAGGCGTTGGCTGCTCTAAGGTGCCTGATATTTATAACGTCGGTTTAATGGAAGATCGCGCAACCTTGCGGATTTCGAGTCAGCACATTGCCAACTGGTTATTGCACAAGTTCGTCAGCAAAAAAGAAGTAGAGGAAGCGTTGCAACGGATGGCAACGATTGTGGATGGTCAAAATGCCGGCGATCCCTTGTATAAGCCAATGATGCCGAACCACAAAGAGTCACTTGCATACCAAGCTGCCAGTGATCTAATCTTTAAGGGCCTTGAGCAGCCGAACGGCTATACCGAACCCTTGCTGCACGCCTATCGCTTAAAAGTGAAAGAGGATGCGAATAGCTTAGCGTAGTAGCGTCTTTTGGAGGAGCTGGATGCCTTACTGGGCCGTCCAGCCGCCATCCATATTCCAAGCCGCACCGCGTACTTCGGATGCGGCATCACCGCACAAAAATACAGCTAACGCAGCAAGCTGTTCGGGCGATACAAACTCACCCGAGGGTTGCTTCTCAGAAACCAGTGCTAATTTAGCCGCATCATTCGAAATCCCTTCCCGCTCAGCACGGGCATCCACCTGCTTTTGCACTAAGGGTGTTAGTACCCAGCCTGGGCAGATTGCATTGCACGTCACGCCGGTTCTGGCGGTCTCTAGCGCCACCACTTTAGTCAGGCCAATAATTCCATGTTTCGCCGCAACGTAGGCTGCTTTTTGCATTGATCCAACCAAACCATGAACGGATGCTATGTTAATGATGCGACCCCAGTTACGCTGCTTCATGCCAGGTAAAGCAAAACGGGTAGTGTGAAATGCTGAACTGAGATTAATGGCAATTACCGCATCCCAACGCTCTTCCGGAAAGTCTTCCACATTGGCCACGTGCTGAATGCCAGCGTTATTGACCAAGATATCAATCGTGCCAAAGCGCTTTTCCGTTGCGGCAATCATCGCCTGGATTTCGGCGGGCTTGCTCATATCAGCGCCGTGATAATCGACTTCAACACCACATGCCTTCACGCTCGCAATGGCGGCATCTTTTTCTCCAAAGCCATTCATCATGATGTTGGCCCCCTGCTTTGCTAAAGCAACTGCCATAGCAAGGCCAATACCGCTGGTTGATCCGGTGACAAGGGCTGTTTTTCCGCGTAAGGTGGACATAGATGCGTTCCTAATTAAATGAAATGAAATGATAGCCGATCAGCCTAAGTACCAATCCCAAGAAAACGGCCAATGGCATGCCAGAATTCACTGGGTATGCTGACTAAAACAAGCGTAAAGGTGACGTAGCGTAAAAACTTACCAATCGCCATGTAAATCAAACAGGCCATCCATGGCATGCGTAACCACCCCGCCAACGCACACAATGGGTCACCAATACCAGGCACCCAGGAAAGCAGTAGCATCTTTGGCCCGAGGCTAACAAGCCAGCGCTGCATGCGCCCTGCTGTGGCCCCTTTATAGGCCTCGAAGGCATTGCGCGCACCCATACCTAAGCACCAGTTCACCATCCCGCCGATGGTGTTGCCGAACGTTGCAATCACAATGGCAGGCCATAACATGCTTGGGTTGACGCTGACATAGGCGAATAAAACCGGTTCGGAGCCCATTGGCAGAAGGGTTGCTGATAACAGCGCGACCAAAAAGACCGCTGGCAGCCCAACCGATGGCATTCCGAACCAATCTAAAAACGCAATGAGGTAGTGCTCCAATCTACTATGCCCTTTTATTCATCTGACTTCTAATACACCAGCATAAGCCCATTCTCCAATGACGCTTCAGGACGCCATTCCAAGCTGATACGGTATTTTCCAAGATTCTGGTTTTTTGCTTAAACTAGGGGTCTATTGTGCCTTGCGCACGCCATATCTCCTGTTCTGAAAGACCTCAATGAATTTCCCGATTCCAGCTGCCGATCAATACCAAGATATTCGCGATGCACTGCGCGACCTCTGCGGCCAGTTTGATTCCAGCTATTGGCAAAAAGTAGATCATGCGCGTGGCTATCCGGAAGCCTTTGTGGATGCTGTTACAAAAGCCGGATGGCTGGCTGCATTGATCCCAGAAGAATATGGTGGCTCTGGCCTGGGATTAGCCGAGGCGTCGGTCATCATGGAAGAGATTAACTTTTCAGGAGGTAACTCCGGGGCTTGCCATGGTCAAATGTACAACATGGGTACTTTGCTACGCCATGGCTCTGATGCCCAAAAGAAACTCTACCTACCGAAAATTGCCAGCGGCGAATTGCGCTTGCAGAGCATGGCCGTTACTGAACCCACCACCGGAACCGATACCACCAAACTCAAAACGACTGCCGTTAAAAAAGGGGATCGCTATGTGATTAATGGCCAGAAAGTTTGGATCTCGCGGATACAGCACTCCGACTTAATGATTCTATTAGCACGCACCACTCCGCTGAGCGAGGTCAAGCGCAAATCAGAAGGCATGTCGATTTTTATCGTCAACCTGGCCGATGCGATTGGCAAGGGCATGGAAGTGCGTCCGATTGAAAACATGGTCAATCACGAAACCAATGAAGTCTTCTTTGATAACTTAGAAATACCGGCAGAAAATTTGATTGGCGAAGAAGGCCGTGGTTTTAAATACATCCTCGACGGCTTAAATGCGGAGCGCGTACTGATTGCAGCGGAGTGCATTGGTGATGCCTACTGGTTCATTGATCGCGCGCGGCGCTATGCCAATGAGCGCGTAGTGTTTGATCAACCGATTGGTAAGAATCAAGGCATTCAGTTTCCGATTGCGGACAGCTATATGGAAACGGAAGCAGCCAACTTAATGCGCTTTAAGGCCTGTGATTTATTTGATCGCCACGAGCCATGTGGTCCAGAGTCGAACATGTCTAAATACCTGGCAGCCAAAGCATCCTGGGAAGCCGCCAACGTCTGCTTACAAACTCACGGCGGTTTTGGCTTTGCCTGCGAATACGATGTGGAGCGCAAGTTTCGTGAAACCCGCCTCTATCAAGTGGCGCCCATCTCCACGAATTTGATTTATTCCTATATCGCTGAACACGTTCTCGGCCTTCCACGGTCCTTTTAAGATGAGTAGTAAATCTGCCGCACGGCCACTCGATGGCGTCACCGTTGTCTCACTAGAGCATGCGATTGCCGCCCCATTTTGTACTCGCCAACTGGCGGACTTAGGCGCGCGCGTTATTAAAGTGGAGCGCCCTGGGGCCGGCGATTTTGCAAGAGCCTATGACGAACGCGTGGCTGGCCTTGCTTCGCACTTTGTTTGGGTAAACCGCTCTAAAGAGAGCCTCACGCTCGATTTAAAACAGGCCGAGGCGCTAAGCGCCTTAAAGACCCTGCTTAAAACGGCTGATGTCTTAGTGCAAAACTTAGCCCCTGGGGCTGCTGCCCGCATGGGACTGACTGCGGCAGAGTTGCAGCGCGATAACCCCGGCCTCATTTTGTGTGACATTTCTGGCTATGGTAACGATGGCCCCTATCGCGACAAAAAAGCATACGACTTACTGATTCAAAGTGAGGCAGGCTTCTTATCCGTTACCGGCACACCCGATACCCCGAGTAAAGCCGGCAGTTCAATTGCGGATATCGCAGCAGGTATGTATGCCTACAGCAATATCTTGGCAGCGCTATTGCAACGCCAAAAAACGGGCTTGGGTAGCAGCATTGATGTATCGATGCTGGAATCGCTTAGCGAGTGGATGAGTTACCCGCTGTACTACGCCTATCAGGATGCTAGCCCGCCCCAGCGGAACGGTGCGGCACATGCCACGATTTATCCCTATGGGCCATTTAAAGCCGGTGACGGTGCTACGGTCATGCTGGGCTTACAAAATGAGCGCGAGTGGCTAGCGTTTTGCGAGGTGGTTTTAGAAAATCCCGCATTAGCAAGTGATGTTCGTTTTGATAAAAACAACAAACGCCATGAGCACCGCGATGCGCTGGCCGCGCTAATTGATTCGTGTTTTAGCAAACTTAGTAGCGAGCAAGTCATTGCTAAGCTAGATCAGGCACAGATTGCCAATGCGCGCTTAAACGATATGCATGGACTCTGGCATCACCCGCAACTGGCAGCGCGTGATCGCTGGGTATCGGTGAACTCTCCTGCAGGACCGATTCCAGCCTTGCTACCACCAGGAAGCAATGATCAATTTGATTGCCGGATGGATGCGATACCTGCGGTTGGAGAACACACCGACGCCATTCTTACTGAGATTGGTTTAAATTCAGACCAAATCAGCGCCATGAAAGCCACCAAGGCTATTTAAAGCAAAGGCGAAGTCAGGTGGGCTAGATTTTCAAGCAAAAGACGCCAGCGCGGGCGTTTAGCCCACTTCGCCGCATTCACTAGATCGGCATTATTTAGATAACTGTGGATTAACTTTTCTAAATGCGCACAAAAAATAGTGTCGTAGACGATGAGGCTTATTTCAAAATTAAGCCGCAGGCTGCGCTGATCAAAGTTAACCGAGCCAAATATCGCAGTCTTTCGATCAATTAAAAGGCTTTTGGTATGCAATAAGCCGCCATGGAATTCTGCAATCCGAACGCCCGCTTGCAGTAAGTCCTCGTAAAAACTGCGACTGCTCCAAGCAACTAAGGTGGAATCATTGCGTTTGGGTACGATGAGTGTCACCTTTACACCGCGGTGCGAGGCCGCCATCAAGGCCTGCAATAAGCCGTCATCTGGCCCAAAGTAGGGGGTAGTAATAACCAGCTCTTCGCGCGCATCCATAATGGCTGACAGTAATACTTGATACAAGATATCGTCGCGATACACAGGGCCGGAGGAAAATTCTTGGGCCAAGGTTTTACCATCATCTAGAGCAGGAACAAGGTGGTGGTCTTTGAAGCTGGAAACGACTGGATTATCAACGCTCCAATCAAACAAAAAGGTGAGCTCAAATTCGGCGGTCACTGGCCCTTCAATCCGCACCATTGCATCGACCCACTCACCAACTCCTGAGTCTTGCTTAAAGGTACGGGGATCAACCAAATTCATACTGCCGGTCCATACAATGCGGCTATCAATCACAAAAATCTTACGGTGCAGGCGCAAGTCAGCGCGCCGAAACTGAAAGCGCCCCAGCTGAATTGGCAAGGCCTCGGTGATGGCAATACCGGCCTCTTTAAAACGACTGGGCCAAGTAGACTTGAACCAAGATTTACTGCCTAAGGAATCGAGCAAAACACGGCACGCCACGCCCCGCTTCGCAGCACGTATCAAAGCCTCACCCACCGCATCAGCATCGCCACCTAAGGCCCAAATATAAAACTCCATGTGCAAACTGACTTTAGCTTCATCGATTTCGCGAACAAAGGTTTGCAAAATCGTCAGCGACTCGGTAAATAGTTCAATCCGGTTGCCAGCAGTTACAGGCGAACCATTTTGCGACTCAGCCAGTAAGCTGAGTGCATTGGCTTCGATTGGGAGTAACGCCCGATCGGCAGTGTAGTGGTGGCGCATTGTTTCGCGCAACTTAGCATGCTCGCGCTCCATTCGCACGATCTTTTTAGTCAAGGTACGGCCCACGGGACGCTCGCCAAACATCACGTACAACACAATTCCCAGGATAGGCAACATCACCACGATCAAAAACCAGGCGAACGAAACGCTTACCGGCCGCCTAGTCCAAATCAAACGCAGGCCAAATAAAATCACCAATACAGCGTGCGCCAATGCAAACCAGGGAAAAGAAAGGTCGGCCTGTCGACCAATCAGCATGTCAATGAAATTCATAAAAGTTCCAATTCAGCAGCAATGGCAAGGTGATCCGATAGCCTAAACCATTCTTCCAAGATATCGGCAGTATGCACTTGTAAACCACGCACATAAATACGGTCCATCGCCAGTAAAGGCTTAACACTGGGAAAGGTTTTTGCAGGCGATCCTGTAAGAACTTCAAATACCTCTTCAAATCCAGCATCGCGCATCGGTGCGCTAACGCGATTACGCCAATCATTGAAGTCTCCTGCCACAATACTGGGGCCGCCTTGGGTAAGGCCATTGATGTACGAAATGATTTCCACCAATTGGCGTTCACGACCACGCTCAAACAAGGCCAAGTGTACGCAAAAACAGTGAATCGGTATATCACTACCAGGCAGCTGAATTGAGCTATGCAACAAACCGCGGCGCTCAAAACGGTAAGCCGAGATGTCGTAGTTGAAACCTTTGTGTAAGGGGTGCTTAGAAAAAATGGCATTACCATGGTGCCCATGGCGGTACTCGACGTTTTTACCGTAGTGCCAATCATGCCAAAATCCATCGGCTAAGAAGTGGCTTAACTCATTCGCAGGCCATTGCCCAAAGCGTCTGACACGGCCCCGATGCTCTTGTTGGAACTCTTGAATGAAAATGAGGTCTGGATTATGCGAGCGCATCTCCTGCTTCAAACGGTACACCGTAGAATGTGCATGCAATGCTGAAACGCCTTTATGCATATTGAGGGTCACGACACGTACCCTATTTTGCGATTGGGCAACCTTACTGGGATGCACTTTGACGGCGTACCTTAGCGTAATAAATCTCGGATTCCACAAGCTCTTGGCACTGCATGCATTTATTGCAGATCGATGCCTGTTCTCGCAATTCTTCGATTGAATTAATCGGGTGCGTATCTAGATACTCCCGTAAATCCAGGTCGACTATGCCATTGCATACACAAACTACCTCTGCCATTCCGCTTACCTAATCGTGCTATCGGTTGTACTTTATTACTAAAACCCTATAACTGGATTGTGCCACTGCGGCTGGTAAGGCTTGCTAGAATGTGGCATGCTCATTGCCTTTCAAGACGCCTTTGTGCTGTTGACCCAATTTGATCGGGGAGTCATCAGCATTGTGCTGGTCTCCCTGCAGGTCAGCCTAAGCGCCCTGGTGTTGGGCACGCTGGTTGGCCTCCCCCTTGGAGCCTGGCTAGCAACCGAGCAATTTCGGGGTAAGCGCGCGCTCATTATTACGATCAATACCCTCATGGGCGTCCCCACGGTGATTATTGGGGTGCTGGTGTATTTGGTCTTGTCGCGCAGTGGTCCATTGGGTGAATTAGGCTGGCTATTTACTGTAAAAGGTATGGTGGTGGCGCAATTTTTACTGACCACACCACTGGTGGCTGCCCTGAGTAGGCAGGTCTTAGAAGATGCTTGGCAGATTCACCGAGAAACTTTTTTATCCTTGCATTTCACGCGGCTTGGCTATATGAAATGGCTGATTTGGGATTGCCGCTTCTCGCTCACGATTGCGATCTTGGCAGGCCTAGCTAGGGCGATCTCTGAAGTGGGCGCAGTGATGATTGTGGGTGGCAATATTCTTAACTCCACCCGAACGATGACGACAGCTATCGCCCTGGAAACCAGTAAAGGCGATTTACCATTCGCTCTAGCGCTCGGCATCGTGCTTCTGGCCATTGTGCTACTCGCCAATTTACTCACATTCGCAGTGCGTTCCATTGCAGAGAAGCGTTATGGTTAATCCAATCAAGCTAGATGGCAAACAGATTGGATTGCGCGCAATTCAAATTGTGCGTGATGGACGCACTATTTTAGATATCCCGAATACCGACATTCAACTGGGCGGAATAACCGCATGCATCGGCCCCAATGGAGCTGGCAAGACGACGTTTTTAAAGCTATTGCATGGGCTGATTCAACCCAAAGCAGGCGGCAGCGTCAACTACGCTGATGGCATTCGTAGCGCCTTGGTGTTGCACCACACGCCGATGATCAAGGCCAGTGTACGAACAAACATTGGTCTCAATGGTTTGCGTACGCCAAGCAACGATGAAATCGATCGCGTGTTGCAAGAGGTAGGCTTAAGTCACTTGCAGCATCAGCCAGCACACCAGCTCTCTGCCGGAGAAAAGCAGAAATTATCCTTAGGTAGAGCTCGCTTACAGAATCCCAATGTTCTGCTACTCGATGAGCCAACCGCCAATTTGGACCCAACGACAACAGCTCAAGTAGAAGCCATGATACAGGAATTTGCCGCATCGGGCTGTGACGTTCTGATTAGCTCGCATCAACTTGCTCAAGTAAGACGTCTAGCAGACTCCATCCTCTTTATCGATGGCGGACAGATCATAGAAAAAGGGGCTTGCGCCCCCTTCTTTGCACAACCTCAAACCGAGGCAGCACAGCGGTACATGCAGCGCGAACGCGCTGCAGATTAACTTACTCTACTTTTTTGCCGCTGCAGGCGCCGCTGCTGGTGCTGCAGCAGCCTGTACTGCCGGCGCCTCAAATGGAGGTGGAGCTACGCAAGCAGCGGGTGCAGGGGTGCCTGCAGTCTTAAAGCGATTAGCAACCGCATTTTCAGACTGGCACAATTGATAGGCACTGATCCTGCCAGCATAAGCTGTTTTCGCTTTTGCTAAATCAGCAGCAGCAGCCTGCTCTGGTGTTGGTGCAGGTAGTTTTGCAAATACTCCGCATGCAACTGTTGCGCATGCGAAGAATGTAATGGTCTTTTTCATAGCCAAGTCCTTATTTAACTTTGTGATACCAAGCTTCATGGTGTTCTTTTGCCCAGGTCTCATCAACATAGCCGGTTTTCATGCCATCGATTGAACCTTGCATTCCAATGCTGCCGATGTACATGTGGCCAAAAGCCATGGCGGTGATGAGTAATGCACCAACAGTATGAATAATGTGCGATATCTGCATCGTACCGCGCCAGTACTCAAGACCGGGCACTGGAACAATCATGTCTAACATCCAGCCCGAAGCTGAAACTAATCCGCCGAGAACGACCATGCCAAACCAAAACCAGAACTTCTCGCCTGGATTGAAATAATTGGCTGGCACATGTTTGCCACCGAACATGCCACCAAAGGTCTTAATCCATTCCCAGTCGCCTTTTTCAGGCATATTGCGTTTTGCAAATTGAATGAAAAATGCCACTAAGCTAATCGTAAATAGTGGGCCAACAAAGTTGTGAATGTTTTTGCTGACAAGCAACAAGACACTAAAGAGGCTTGCGCCTAAGAGATCGATTGCGAAATACTTGCCGTACAGAATCAATAAGCCGGTGATAGCAAGCGCAATAAAGCTAAACGCCATGGTCCAATGATTCACGCGCTCAAGGGTTGTAAAGCGCTTAATTTTTCTACCTGTCATCGGCTCATGCAGCTTAATCTTTCCTTTGAGCACGAAGACCGCCAAAATGCCGCCAGATGCGAGTGCCAGTAACCAAGCTCCGTACACCGTGATCACGCCGTTACGGATCAAACGCCACTGCTGACCGGATTTTTGAATCAGCACACCCGCCTGCTTATCAGGGATGCTAACGAAGTTAACATCATCGCTGTTTACAGTACGCCAAATCGGCGCGCTATTGCCTGGCTGGTTTTGCGCTGCTTTGCGTTGCGCTTCAATGGTTGCGTCAGGTGCACGGCCCACATCCATGATGTTGGCTGATTGGACCTGCGGCAATGCAGCTGGAGCGGGCTGGCTGGCCGGGGCTTGCTGGGCTAAGCTAGTGCCTGCAAAAACCGAGCAAAACAGTCCCGTGGCTAAGGCCCAAGGACGGAGTGTTGCGCAAATAGATTGATTCATGCGATTTCCTCAACAGCAATTCTGTTATTTAAAGTTCCGAATAAACGGTCAAAAGTCCATTACTTGATTTTGATGTACTCAGATTGTTGTTGGTTGCGTTTATTAATCTCTTCTTGCCAGCTTTTAGCGTCACCCTGCTTCCAGCCTTTAACGACAAAGCCGTTATCAGCGCCCATGAATGGAGCGATATCTGGCCGTTTGGAGTTCAGAGCCAATGTTCCCGGCTCGTTATTGCAGGCGCTTAAAAAACCAAGGGCTAAGAGTGCTGCAGTTACGGTGCGAAACGTACTCATAATTTGCCTCCACTCGGAGCCGCTTTAGCGCCAGCTTTATCAGGCTGACCGTATGCAGTAGTCCAGCCAAATACATCGGCGCCTGCATTTTTTCCTGCGGTTTGACGTTTCACTACCCGTGCACGGAAGATGTCTGCAATCACATCACCGTCGCCGCCAATTAAGGCTTTGGTAGAACACATCTCAGCGCATAAAGGTAACTTACCTTCAGCTAGGCGATTACGCCCGTATTTTTCAAATTCAGCGACGCTACCATTGGCTTCTGGACCACCAGCACAGAATGTGCATTTGTCCATCTTGCCGCGCAAACCGAATGTACCGGCGCTTGGGAACTGTGGCGCACCAAATGGGCATGCATAGGAGCAATAAGCGCAACCGATGCAAGTGTCCTTATCGTGCAAAACAACGCCTTCGTCGGTGCGGTAGAAACAATCCACTGGGCAAACTGCCATGCAAGGCGCATCAGCGCAATGCATACAGGCTACCGAGATGGATTTTTCCGCCCCAATTACGCCGTCATTGATAGTAACCACTCGGCGGCGATTAACGCCCCAAGGTACTTCGTTGTCGTTTTTACAAGCAGTAACGCAGCCGTTGCATTCAATACACCGTTCCGCGTCGCAGATAAATTTCATTCGTGCCATTGTGATCTCCTGACTTTAGCGGTTGGGCTTATGCAAACTTTTCGATCTGGCAGATCGTTGTTTTGGTTTCTTGCATCATTGTTACGTTGTCGTAGCCGTAGGTTGTTGCCGTATTAACAGCTTCACCACGCACCATTGGATACGCACCCTTAGGGTAGTACTCCAACAGATCCTTACCTTCCCACCATCCCGAGAAGTGGAATGGAATAAAGGCTGTATCTGCTCCAACGCGCTCAGTTACCATTGCACGCACCTTGATCTTGGCACCAGTAGGTGACTTAACCCATACGTAGTCCCAGTTCTTGATACCACGCTTGGCTGCTGCTGCTGGGTTGATCTCAACAAAGTTTTCTTGTTGCAACTCAGCCAGCCATGGATTCGAACGGGTCTCTTCACCACCGCCCTCGTACTCAACTAAACGACCTGACGTCAAGATAATTGGGAACTTATCAGCCAATTTATCTTCAATGTTCTTGTCTTGAAGTGTCTTGTAAAGCGTTGGCAAGCGCCAGAAGGATTTACGGTCAGCGGAGGCTGGGTACTTCGCTACCAAATCAGGGCGAGTACTGTACAGCGCTTCACGGTGCTGCGGTACTGCATCTGGGAAGTTCCATACCACTGCCCTTGCCTTCGCATTACCGAAAGGATGGCAACCGTGGTTTTTCATGACAACACGAATGATGCCGCCCGATAAGTCGGTCTTCCAGTTTTTGCCTTCAGCCAATTTTTGCTCGGCTTCGGTGAGCTCACCCCACCAGCCTAATTTTTTCACCAGCACATGGTCAAACTCAGGATAGCCGGTCTTAATGTCAGCGCCCTTCGAGAAAGAACCGTCTGCTGCCAGCAGGCTCTTGCCGTCTTTTTCCACACCGAAGTTGGCACGGAAGTTACCGCCGCCATCCATGACGTGCTTACTGGTGTCATAGAGGTTAGGTGAACCAGGGTGCTTCAGAGCAGCATTACCAAAGCATGGCCATGGCAATCCGAAATAATCACCCGTGGTGTCGTAACCCGTTACCGGATCCTTACCGCCGCGCGACTTCAAGGTCTTCGGATCGAATACGCTCATCATCCGCATGTGGGCTTTGAGGCGCTCAGGGGTTTGTCCTGTGTAACCAATGGTCCAAACAGCGCGATTGATCTCACGCAAGATGGATTCAATCTCAGGTTCTTGCCAATTCTTGCCAGCGTATTTTGCTTCGTTCATCTTGAAGTTAACCGACAACTCTTTGCCGAAGCCAAGGCGGTTTGCAAACTCCTGCATGATGACGTGGTCTGGAACAGACTCAAACAAGGGATCGATGACTTTCTCACGCCACTGAATCGAGCGGTTCGATGCTGTAACCGATCCGGTGGTTTCGAACTGCGTACATGCTGGTAGCAAATACACGGCGCGGTTTTTATTAACTTGGTCGCCCTTAGCCGCTGGCATAGCAGCCATCGCTGCTGTAGCACTTGGATACGGGTCAACAACGACCAATAAATCCAATTGATTCATGGCGCGCTTCATGTCCAAGCCGCGTGTCTGTGAATTCGGTGCATGACCCCAAATGAACAAGCCTTTAACGGCAGTTTCTTGGTCAATCATGTCTGGGTTTTCAAGCACCGCATCAATCCAGCGCGAGACCGTCGTACCGGACTTCTCCATCATGTTTGGAGCATAACGGCCTTTAATCCACTCGTAATCCACGCCCCAGACGGTGGCATAGTGCTTCCACGATCCTGCAGCCAAGCCATAGTAGCCAGGCAATGAATCAGGGTTAGGACCAACGTCCGTCGCACCTTGTACGTTATCGTGACCACGGAAAATGTTGGCACCACCACCGGACTTACCGATGTTGCCCAAAGCCAATTGCAAGATGCAGGATGCACGAACCATGGCGTTACCAATGGTGTGCTGTGTCTGACCCATACACCAAACTATGGTGCTTGGGCGATTCATGGCCATGGTTTGCGCCACTTTGAATACCTGCGCCTCAGGAACGCCGCATGCCTCTTCAACTGCAGCAGGACCCCATTTTTCCATGACTTCTTTGCGGATATCGTCCATGCCGAATACGCGGTCATTGATGTACTTCTTATCTTCCCAGTTGTTGGCAAAGACGTGATAAAGCACACCAAACAGGAATGGAATATCGGAACCGGAACGAATGCGAACATATTGATCCGACTTAGCCGCAGTACGGGTATAGCGTGGGTCGACCACAATCAACTTACAGCCGTTTTCTTTGGCATGCAGCATGTGGACCATAGAGACAGGGTGTGCTTCAGCGGCATTCGAGCCGATGTAGAGCGCTGCCTTTGAGTTCATCATGTCGTTGTAGCTATTGGTCATCGCACCATAGCCCCAGGTGTTGGCAACGCCAGCAACCGTGGTTGAGTGGCAAATACGGGCTTGGTGATCGGTATTGTTGGTGCCGAAGAACGACACCCACTTACGCAGCAAATACGCTTGCTCGTTATTAAACTTGGACGAGCCAATAAAGTACAAAGAGTCAGGGGTGTACTTAGCGCGAAGATCTTTCATCTTGGCGGTAATTTCATCGAGGGCCTGATCCCAGGTAATGCGCTGATATTTGCCATCCACTAACTTCATGGGGTAACGCAAACGGTAGTCGCCATGGCCATGCTCACGCAATGCAGCGCCCTTGGCGCACTGGCCGCCCATATTGATTGGGGAATCAAACACGGGGTCTTGACGAACCCATACACCGTTCTCAACCGTAGCATCGCTAGCGCAGCCAACGGAACAATGGGTACAAACGGTTCGTTTTACTTCAATCTTGCCCTTGCCATCCAGCATTGCTTTGCTTGGATCCGCTGCAGTTGCTTTTTGCACTAAATTGAGCTGGCTTACTGCAATTCCTGCGCCAACTCCAATTCCGGAGCGCTTCAGGAATGTCCGTCGATCCATGGTGGGAACGGCTGCCTTGAGGCCTCGCGACAAACTCCCAATTAAGTTCGATACCGGTACCGAGCGGGTCGTGGTGTTTACTGGATTTTTACGAATCAGACTCATCTGATGCTCCTGAGGGGTTTTATATTTTTAGGTAAAGGTTGCTACGTATTTAAATTAAGGTTGTTTCGTAATACTTGCGTACGTGTTCAGTTAACTGATATCCGTCTTTCTTTTCGCCTACGGTGCTACCCACCTCTTGAATAATGGCTTTACCCATGGGCGTTTGCGAGACAACCGCAACTGCACCGACCGTAGCGCCAGCACTAATGAAAAATTTTCTGCGCGAAGCAGTGGTCACTGGGGGTGTAAGTGGATTTGTTTTTGTGCTCATGTGAACTCCAAGGGTGGACGTATATATGCAACTTTTTACTGATATCCAGTGTATTACTTTTATAACTTTTTTGTATGCCATCTGGGGTAATTCAGCCTAGGAAATACCCTTACAGTGATTTCAATAAGGCTCACATCATGTCAAAGGCTTGGCCCTCAACTGCCAGAAATTCACGTGTCAATGCGGCTACGGGGCGATATAAATGTAATTCTGGATTGGCTTCTATTGCATCGCAAAAATCGTCGTACCAAGGCCGAATGTGGTCATTGAAAAAAACCCTTTGATTTGTAAGGTTAGAAACCTCGACATCATCGCCGGCAATTAAATAGCGCATCACCTCAAAAAGAGCGGACACATGGTCCTCGGTTTCCGTTACGTCTTCAGAAGACTCCAAGGCAAATTCAGCCAATGCGCGCCGTACTTCAACCAACGGCTTTTCATTTAAATGGCCTGCCAAATAAAACGAGCTATTTAGAAATACATTAGGCCTACCCACGCCCATGAACTCGGCAGCGTATTCTGCATTCCAATCACTCGCAGTGCTGTCCCTAACTGCCGAGATTAAGTTGAGCCAAACACCCAATAAAGGCGAGACCTCATTGAGGGACTGCTCCTGAGGGGCGGAGGCCGTAATTAAATCTAAGAATTCTTGCTCGGGCGCCTTTATGTAAAACGCAGCTAAGAGGCCGTATAAGTCGGCCCTTGCCAAATCCTCAGCTATACCGATATTGCCAACCTCGGTCGGCCCCTGCTCCGTAGCACTTGGCTTAATTGAATCGCTCATAGTTCTTTCTTCATCATATCGACCACCCGGCAATCACTGCACATCTTGAGGCGATCTAAGGCTTCGCCAGAAAAAGCATCGTGTAAAGCCAATTTACCCAGCATTAACTCAACTAACTTGAGGGTGCCAAAGGCTTTGCCGCACGTGATGCAATGAAACGGCTTGGTCTCGTTCAGTAATACTTTTTCTTTACGCTGCTCTGTCGATGCAATCCGAGGTAGCAAGGTAATGGCGGATTCTGGGCACGTTTGCACGCACAGGCCGCATTGCACGCACTGCTTCTCAATAAAGGAGATCTGCGGTGCATCCGGATTATCCAAAATAGCGCCTTCTGGGCAGGCGCCAACGCAGGATATGCACAAGGTACAGGTTGTCGTATTAATTTGAATCGCGCCGAGCAGCGACGAGCTGGGGAGAGCTTTGCCTTCTGCCGGCAGTGCTACTGGCGCCAGCTTTTGAAAGTGCTCTAAGGTCGCTTCTAAGGTTTCGCGTTTTTGATTGGAAAACGCAAAAACGGCTGGCTTGCCCAGAGTCTGCAAAGGGCCGCGCTGCCGCAAGCCCCCCATGGCCGTCGAGACGACCGATAAATCATCCTTGCTCGGCATCGCAATCAGCTGCACTCGCGCGCCCGGAAATTGATATGCCGCCAGCATCGCATTGGCTAAGTCGGCTTGCTCCTCTAGGGCAGCTCGATACGCCGGATCCTCATCACCACTCAGCAATAACACCACCTCGCCAAATCCATATGCCAAGGAGCCCAACCAAAGATCGAGCCCGGTCGATGCAATGTGCTCAATTCCCATTGGCACAACGAAAGCAGGTAGACCCTCAAACCGCTTTGGATTTAAGTGAGCCGCCCTACCAAGCCGATCCAAAACCTCGGAACCAGCCTCTAAGCTATGCAACAGCAGTGTTGGTGCTAGCTGGGGTGATTTGGATTTACTATTCGCACCGCTATATGCCGTGATCAGGGATTTGAGTTGTTTTCCTTGATGCGATACGCTGGGGTAGTTGTAGCGCATTGCGCCCGATGGGCAAACCGTGGCGCAGGCACCGCAGCCCATACATAGGTTTGGATTGACCTCAACTTGACCTTGGCCATTTTTAAAAAGGGATTGAATCGCACCGGTTGAGCAAACATCGATGCATGCATTGCAACCGACTTTGCCATTACGGCCATGCGCGCATATTTTCTCGTTGTATGCAAAGTACTTTGGCTTTTCGAACTCACCGACCATGGTGATCAGCTGACTTGCAACTAAGGATTGGGCAAAGGGATCTGCGCCAGGAGCAAAGTAGCCTTGCGGCGTTTGGCTCATGCGCATCTGCGCGTCGGGCCGCAAATCCAGTACCAAGTCGCACTCTGCGCTGCGATTAATTTCAGCCCGATCAAAGTTAATCGCGCCGATGCCTGCGCATGCGGTAATACAAGAGCGATGTGATTTGCATCGATCCATATCAATCTGAAAAGAATCGTCGATGGCATTTTCTGGGCAGGCGGTAACGCAGGCGCCACAGCGGGTACACATCTCGGGATCAATCGGGTTTTTTAATTCCCAATCGACGGTGAAGTTGCCAAGGTAACCATCTAGCTTGCTAACCTGGCCACTGTAGATCGGATACTCGCGCGTACTGGGCACCGCACCCGATTCGGTGCACAGTACCGATACGTTTAATTGTGTATGCAGTTTTTCAGCCCAAAGTAAGGCTTGTGCGCCGGGGCCAATAATGAGCAGGCGGCCTTGGCTTTCATAATCCACTACCGGTACCGGATCGGCTTCTGGCACATCTGCGAGCGCCAGTAATGCGGCGATCTTAGGATTTGATTTCTCGGCCTCTTGAGTCCAGCCTGCAAGCTCTCGAATGTTGACAAAGCGCAATGGCGCAACCAGGGGCTTTTCCGATTGTGCTGCCAGTTCTGAAAACAAGCCGCGCTCTTGTGTGCACGCCACCAAAATCGGCTCCGAGCCATCGAGCGCTTTTAAAAAAGAACCGACCTCTTGGCGACACAAAGCGGTGTGTATCGGTTCACCCAAGGCTTTTGCATCCAGTGGCATGGTGCGATTGCAATCGCAAATGAGCTTTTGGGTCATTATTTTATTTTCTGTTCAGGCACAATTTTTAGGGATGCTACCGTTTGATCAGGGGCTTGATTAGGAACATCATCCTCGGCCCCGTCTTGCGGCATTGTGACATTACTCGCAGAAGCCTCGGTGATTTCAGCGGGATCGGGCTCTAGCGCTGCCGTTGCCTCTGGCTCTGGATCACCGGCTTTTTCCTCTTCCGACTCCGCGAGAACCTTAGCCCCTGGCCCATCTTCAAACTTTCTGAATAAACCCAGGCTTTCGGACTGCACCATGCGCTTGAGCATCTCCATTGGAATCGGGTCTGGAATGGAATAGTCATCAATGTAAATATCCAAACGATCCATGATGTTGAAATGGGGATCAGAAAAGAGTTTTTTCATCGCCGCTTGTTGCACTGCTGGGTCGACATTGGGCTTCATGAAGGCAGAAAAGTCCGGCGCAAAACGATCGATCGATTCAGCATCTTCGAGGGTTGGCGGTATAGTTTCTTCCTCTGCTGGAGTGGATGCACTCTCAATGGTCTTTTTATCGTGAGGGGCAGGAGTTGGAGTTACCTTGGGCTTTAACTCCGGCGCGGCGCCATCGAGCCCTTCGGGCTCCAGACCTGCTTTGCGGCGTGACCAGCGGCCCAGGAATCCGTCGGCCATTAATCTTCTGCCGAGCGCTGTGCGCCCTTAAAGGATTCCGGTCGTTGCCGTTTTTTTGGCTCAGGCCGGTAATGCGCGTCCACAAAATCGTGCAACCACTGCCAATGCATCTTGTCGAGCACCACTGTATCAACCGATTCACCGCCGTCAATCAGGCGCGCAGCCTCGTTGTAGCTCAAGCAAATTCGGTGCGGGATAGCTAGAGTAGATTCAGTCCCACAATGCGTCACGCAGGCGGGGTCCAAAAAGCGCTGATAGTCTTCTTCCAGTCGCCACATCACAAACCAGCAAGGTTCTGCTGCTGTGGCATTTAAAAAGTATCCTTCAGCCTCGTCCGGGAACAGGTCGAGTTCGAAACCGCGAAACAGCCAGGTCTCCCCTTCTGCATCCCGCTCAATAAAACGACCCAGTGGATTGCTTGTTGTAATCGCTACGCCACTCTCTTCAAATTGACCAGAGTCAGCAAACACCTCCACCGGCGTCCACCGATGGGAGACCCAAGGGTTGTCAATGGCTTGCTTTCGCATCACAACAGCAAAACGCATTCTCTTGGCCTAGTCTTAGGAAAAATTAAAAGGGTGGAGCTGCATTTAGTAAATATGTTCCTAGGTGTTTTGAACCACGATGTTCGGAAACTTACTGCTCATGTCTTTGCTGAGATTAGCCACCCGAATCGCAACTTGACGTGCAATGTTTTTATACACTGCGCTAATGGCGCCGTCCGGATCTGCAATCACAGTCGGCCTGCCGGAGTCAGCTTGCTCGCGAATCGATAAATTCAGCGGCAAGGATCCCAAGAAGTCCACGCTGTAGTCTTTACACATCTTCTGACCGCCGCCCTCACCAAAGACATGCTCTTCATGGCCACAGCTTGGGCAGATATACGTTGACATGTTTTCAATGATGCCAATGATTGGCACGCCGACTTTTTCAAACATCTTTAAGCCTTTGCGCGCATCAAGCAAGGCGATGTCTTGGGGGGTTGTCACAATCACTGCGCCAGTAACGGGCACTTTTTGTGACAGAGTCAACTGAATGTCACCAGTACCTGGTGGCATATCGACAATCAGATAATCCAAATCGCGCCAACGCGTTTGCTTTAGCAATTGCTCCAAGGCCGATGTCACCATCGGGCCGCGCCACACCATCGGATTATCGGCATCAATTAAAAATCCAATCGAGCTAGCTTGAAGTCCATGGCCTTCCATCGGCTCGATGGTGTTTTCTTGCAAGGATTCGGGTCTGCCTGTAATGCCGAGCATCATCGGCTGACTAGGGCCATAAATGTCGGCATCTAAAATACCAACCTCAGCACCTTCTGCGGCCAGTGCCAGGGCGAGATTGACTGCGGTAGTGGATTTACCAACACCACCCTTACCGCTTGCTACAGCAATAATGTTTTTTACATTAGGCATTAACTTCACACCACGCTGAACCGCGTGCGCCACAATACTGCTGGTGACATTCACACTGACGTTTTTTACATCCGGCAATTTCCGAATGGCATTCACAACCAAGGTTCGGATTAAATCAATTTGGCTTTTTGCGGGATAGCCCAACACTACATCCAATGAAACTGCGCCATCATCAACCTTGAGGTTTTTGACTGCTTTTGCAGTCATGAGGTCAATTTGGGTATTTGGGTCTAAAACGGTTTTTAATGTCTGTTGTACAGACTCAATGCTGACTGCCAATGTCATCTCCCTATTTTTCTAATTTACGGTACTTTTAATATTGTATTGAGCCATGAGAATACAAGGTAGCGCGCCTCAAACACCGACTAGGTTAATCCTAGGGGGTATTTTTTGCTGAAATGCCTACATAAGCATATAAATACGGTATTTGGCATTACGTTTGAAGCCGTTTCGGGCTATTTATATGCCCTAATTGCAATATGGTCGCTAGCAGGCTTACTTAGCAAGTACTGGAAAGCCTGCATTGGTGACGATGGTAATTAGGTCTTCCCGATCCAGCCTAGATTCAATTTCCACTTTCTGGGTAGCTAAGTCGACCTGAACCGTCGCATTGGCGTCCTGCAGTTGAATTGCCTTAGTCACTGCTTTAGTACAGCCGCCGCAGGTCATGCCAGTAACAAACAGGGTGTGCATTTTATTTCCCTCCGCTGGGTCGAATCTTGCAGTAGATTATCCCTAGTATGAACTTAAGTTCGAAAGACAGCGCGCGTTTCGTCTCGATTGATATTGAGGGCATGACCTGCGCCTCCTGCGTAAGCCGCGTTGAAAAGGCCTTAAGCAATATCCCGGGCATCGAGGCCGCTACCGTCAATTTAGCGACTGAACAGGCGCGCATCCGCCTCACAGAAGCCACTCCTGGAATCAGTCAACACATCATCGAGGTGATTCAAAAGGCAGGCTATGACGCTAAACAAAGCGCGGCGCCTGGACAGCAAAAGCAAGTAAATCAATCTGCATTTTGGTCGGCTGATGGCTTGGGGCTAGTGCTGCTCAGCTTTGCTTTATCCACCCCACTCGTGCTTCCCATGCTCCTCATGCCATTTGGGGTCCACTGGATGCCAAGTGGCCTATGGCAACTGTTACTCGCCAGCCCGGTGCAGTTTGTTTTAGGTTGGCGCTTTTACAAATCTGGATTGAAAGCACTGCTGTCGGGGGCTGGCAATATGGATTTACTGATTGCACTGGGAACGAGCGCAGCCTATGGCTTGAGCGTCTATCAGCTCGTATTTGGAGATCCCCACGCCCTCTATTTTGAGGGGGCCGCAGTCATCATCAGCATGGTTTTACTGGGCAAGTGGCTTGAGGCGCGGGCCAAACGGCAAACCGGTGAAGCCATTCGTGCGCTGCACGCCTTATGGCCGCAACAGGCACGCGTACTCAAGATCAATGACCTCAGCCTCATTGGTAGCAGTGCGGCCGCTCTCAACCAGCATACCGAATTACCCCTCGAGCAAGTGTTGGTAAATGATCTGGTGATGGTTTTACCCGGTGAACGTGTGCCTGCAGATGGCTTCATCGTGCTTGGTAGTAGTCAGCTGGATGAGTCACTGTTGACGGGGGAGAGTCAATCTATGAAACGAGGGATTGGCGATGCCGTGATTGGTGGCTCACTTAATGGTGATGGCCTTTTGGTATTCCGAGTTAGCGCCACTAGTACCGACAGCATGCTGGCAAACATCATTGATTTAGTCGAAACCGCGCAAACCCATAAAGCACCAATTCAGCGCTTAGTAGACCAAGTCAGCGCGATCTTTGTACCTGCAGTGATTGGTATTGCAATCGTTACTGGCCTCGTTACCGGACTCCTAGTGGGTGACGTAAGCGAAGCCATCTTAAGGGCAGTATTGGTGATGGTGATTGCGTGTCCATGCGCATTGGGCTTGGCCACTCCAGCAGCCATCATGGCCGGCACTGGGGTTGCTGCGCGCGCCGGCATCTTGATTAAAGACCCGCAAGTATTGGAACTGGCGCACCGTATTCAACTCGTGGCATTTGACAAAACCGGTACTCTGACCGAAGGCAAGCCCACCCTAATCTCAATTGATGTAAGCACTGGATTTAATCGAGAGGCCATGCTTGCTCTTGCTGCTGGGCTGCAAATGGGCAGCGAACATCCGCTTGCAAAAGCAATACTTGAAGATGCGAAGCTGCGCGGTGTGACACCTGTCACGTGCGCCCAAATGCAGGCCATCCCTGGGGTTGGTATTGAAGGCAGACCACTGACTGGCGATTGGCAAGGGCAATTACTGCGACTGCAAAGCCTTGCATCGCTCGAATCCCATCCGCTCTACAGCGATTTAAGCCTCCAAGCCACTCCCCTATTTTTAGCAGGACATACGGTCTCGGCTTTAACCGCAACACCCCTTGGCGATCAAACACCAACACCGCTAGCCATCTTCGCTTTTGGTGATGCCATTAAAGTCCAAGCAAGATCGGCGGTAGAGCAATTGCACGCTATGGGGATAGGTACGGTAATGCTGTCGGGCGACAATCGTGCCGCTGCCGACCAAGTCGGTCAACGTATTGGCATTGACACGGTTTATGCGCAAGTTGTTCCCGCAGATAAAGCAGACTGGATCGAACACTTAAAGCGCAATGCGGCAGGAGAGCGGCAATGGGTTGCCATGGTTGGCGATGGCATCAATGACGCGCCCGCGCTCGCAATGGCCGATGTGGGTATGGCGATGGCTACCGGCACCGATGTCGCCATGCAAGCAGCTGGCATTACCTTAATGCATGGCAACCCGAATTTAGTCGCAAGCGCAATTGATGTATCCAAGCGAACCTGGAACAAGATTCGTCAAAACTTATTTTGGGCCTTTGCATTTAATGTGATTGGTATTCCCTTGGCAGCCTTGGGTTACTTGACGCCGGCGATTGCTGGAAGTGCTATGGCTTTATCGAGTCTATTTGTGTTAAGTAATGCCTTACTGCTGGGACTCTGGAAGCCAAAGTAAAGTACTACTTTTGTATTGCCTTTAAATTATTTTTGTTTGAGTGTTTTGCGTACCAACTCAATATCACCATACAAGGCCCTGACCTGCGACTTAGTATTGTCAGTGTCGGTGAGGAGTGCCACCCCAATCACATCGCCTGGCTCTTCACCAAAGGCGGTACGGTAGTCTGCAGTTAAGTCGCGCGCATGCTTACGCCACTGTCCAGTTTGTTGCCATCCTGAATCCACTGCAATCATTTTGACGCGGCTAGTAAAGGTGTTCGCCACCACGCTATCGAGCGGACTGTTACCAGCCCAGATGTACATGAGGGTGGCATAGGGCATCTCCCGTCCACTGAGCATGCCGGCCACTTCAAATGTGAGCTGTTCTTTTAAAGGCAGCTTGGATTTATTGCCATCAAACGCAACCAATATGCGCAGGGGAGCATCGTCGGTATAGCGAATAGCATTGTCTGCATTCGGAATCTTGCCAATTGCCTTCCACTCCCACTCTAGCCATAAATCCGTTGCGGGTTGGGGCCGCAGCTTCACAGCCAAACCCGATGCGGATCTTATGGAATTGGCGCTCAGTACGGTTTTACCTTGGTAGTTTTCAAGGCGATAGGCTGTATTCTTTTTGTAAGGCGCTAGGCGATAAAAACTCCAACCGCTCGGTAAGACCGACTTGGCAGGCTGCTCGGAAAATTTCGGCAATGTCTCCTGTACTGGCATTTCTGCAGTCGGCTGTACGCTGACCTCCCCCGGATCATCGGACCAGCCAGCGCATGCAGACAAAGCGAGCGCTAGGCAAACCGAAATACCAATGCGACGACATGCATGTGGCTTCAATTGGTCAATTGGATCGATCATGTGGCGTATGAAATGCGTCAGGGTGAGTGGAGATGCTTTATCGTAATGCTTTCACTGGCGTATTTCATGAATAAAAATCTTTGGTTGCTGACGTTTGCGCAAGGCATGTATTTGACGAATAACGTCACCTTTATTGCAATCAATGGCTTAGTGGGCTTTATGCTTGCTCCGCTACCGTGGTTAGCAACCCTTCCAGTCATGGGGTATGTAATCGGTAGTGCTCTTTCGACTACCCTCGTAGCCCGAACTCAAAAAAAATGGGGGCGTAAGCGCTCCTTCCAAATCGGCTTGGTGGTTGCTGGTCTGTCCGCACTGCTTTGCGCCTTCGCCGTGCTTCAAGGTAATTTTTGGCTGCTCAATGCTGCTACCGTGATTGCGGGTTTTTATAACGCCAATGGCCTCTTGTATCGCTTTACTGCTGCCGAGCTTGCCGGACCAACGTCAAAAGAAAAGGCGGTTTCGTGGGTTTTGGCTGGTGGCATTATTGGTGCTGTTCTTGGCCCCAATTTAGCCAACCAAACCCGCGACTGGTTGAGCGCGCCCTTTGCAGGGGCCTACGTTGCCTTAGCTATTGTTGCCGTTATTGCGTTTGTAGCGATCAGCCTGATTCAGTTTCAGGAACGTGCCGCCAGCGAAACCAAAGAAACCGGCAGACCCCTTTCGGAGATCATGCGTCAACCCCTCTTTATTGTTTGCGCCGTCTCTGCATCCCTTTCGTACGGCGTCATGAACCTACTTATGGCAGCAACCCCCTTGGCCATGGAGATGTGCAAACTGCCGTTTGATCAAACCGTATGGGTGCTCGAGTGGCATGTGATTGGGATGTTTGCGCCGGGCTTCTTCACTGGTAATTTAATTCGCCGCTGGGGCGTATTGTGGGTCATGCTCATCGGTGTATTGCTCTACATTGCATGTATTGCCATTGCGCTATCTGGCGTTACCTTTACCCACTTTTTAATCGCACTCTTTTTGCTGGGCGTGGGCTGGAACTTTTTATTTACCAGCAGTACTACCTTGGCCCTAGAGGCCTATCGACCGGAAGAGCGGGATAAAGCCCAAGGTGCGATTAATTTCTTTGTATTTTTGACGACCGCCCTATCAGCACTCAGCTCCGGTGTTTTAATTACAACCCAAGGGTGGGCGCTACTCAATTGGGGTTCAATAGCCCCCTTAGCCTGCATCGTCTTGGCGCTGATTTGGCTGGGTGCAAAACGCAATATTGGATTGCACAAGCAGTCTAAAATTGGCTAACTAACACTATCAACTCAATTAGGCATTCGAACCATGAAGATAGGCTTTATAGGCACCGGCATTATGGGCAAAAGCATGGCAGGTCATTTAATGGCCGCTGGCCATACCTTGAATATTTACAACCGCACCCGCAGCAAAGCTGAAGATCTCTTAGTACGCGGCGCGCAATGGTTTGATAGTCCTATTGCGCTGGCTAAATCATCTGAAGTCATTATTACGATCATTGGCTACCCCAAGGATGTCGAAGCAATGTACTTGGGTGAGTCCGGTATTTTGCAGCACGCACCCAAGGGCTGCATCACGATTGATATGACTACCTCGAGCCCAGAACTGGCTAAACAAATTGCCCTTCACGGTCTCGAGCAAGGCATCGCTTGCCTCGATGCGCCTGTATCGGGTGGTGACATTGGTGCCCGCGATGCCAAGCTATCGATCATGGTGGGCGGTGAGCAAAACGCATTTGATGCGGTGCTCCCCCTCTTTCAGTTGATGGGTAAAAATATTGCCCTCTTGGGACCAGCTGGTGCAGGTCAACACGCGAAGCTCTGCAATCAAATTGTGATTGCCTCGAGCATCATGGGCGTATGCGAAGGTTTGATGTACGCCAAAACCGCGGGTCTCGATCCCCTTGCCGTCTTGGATGTGATTGGTGGTGGCGCTGCCGGCGGCATCCAGTTAAATGTGCAAGGCCCGCGCATGATCAAAGGGGATTTTGCGCCCGGCTTTATGTTGGAGCATTTTGTCAAAGACATTGGCTTAGCGATCGCTGAGGCAGATCGCATGGGCTTGGTGCTCCCCGGACTAACGCAGGCTAAAAAACTCTATGACATCCTGATGCACCAAGGGCATGGTCGCACTGGCTATCACGCGCTTTTTGAACTTTACTTACGCAAAGAAGTGCCTTAATTTGTCTTCTGCAGTGGCCTCCTATTGGAAGTCCTGTTCATTTACAGGCAAGGCCGGTATTTGCATTGCAATAGGCGCACTGATTCATTTGGCATTGGGCTTTTCATTTGAACTCTCGGTGGATGAGGCCCATTACCTGCTCTATGCCAAGCATATGGCCTGGAGCTACTTTGATCATCCACCCCTAGTTGGTTGGATTCAGTGGCCACTGGTTTCCCTTGATGCCAGCACCGGTGTTTTAAGGCTCGTTCCAGAATTACTTTGGCTCATTTCGTGTGGTTTGGTTTTTATCGTCACAGCGGAGCTGCAGCGTTTCTTACAATCCAAGGTGTCGATCGCTACTCCAGCATTGCCACCCATCGGATCATCTAGCCTTGCTGCGGTATTGCTTGTCATTACAGCACCGCTACCGCATGTTCTATCGGTAGGCTTATTACCCGACTCCATTCTGACGCCTCTGAGCCTGGGGCTGTTCTGGATGGCCTTACGCTGGATGCAAGTAGGCCGCAACTTTACTTTGCGTGATTGGCTCATCACCGGAGCTTTGCTGGGCCTTGCGGGCCTAAGCAAATACACTGCTGCCTTCACTGCGTTTGCATTGATCCTGGTTGCTTTCTGCCCGCCCCGCAAGCCTTGGATTAATCAAGCTGGTTTTTATCTCGCTATATTGTTTGCACTGCTACTCATCTCACCGGTGCTGTACTGGAACTGGGCAAATGATTGGATTTCATTTAAGTACCAGCTGGCCCATGGTAGCGGCGGTGAATGGATGTTTCGTCGCTTTGCAGGCTTCATTGGTTTGCAATTAGTGGCGTTTGGTTTCCTCTACATCGTTGGCATGCTTTTCTTTTTGCGGCGCTACTGGGCTAATTCTCCGGCAGCAATTTTTTGTCTGCTCGGGTTTTTTTGGATTCCGTTTGGAATTTTTGCTTGGCTCTCAGGTGGTGGTGGCTTGCCTCACTGGACTTCACCGGCCTGGTTTTGCTTGGCGCCTTTTGCGGGGATTGGCATTGCCAGTGCATGGGCAACACAACAACGCCGACTCATTCGATGTATTTTTATTCTTCAGATTGCGCTGTGTTTGATTGGCTTCGGCTTTGTTTTGTCTGGCGGTATTGTCAGTAACAATCCGAGAAACAATCCGATTGCAGATTTATATGGCTGGGATCAGGCAGGTAAAACGGCATTGGCTCTAAGCAAAACCCACTCGGCTACTGGTATTGCTGTTCAAAACTGGACCTTGGGTAGTCGCATTGCTTGGTATGCAAGACCATCGCCCATGTTCATCTTGGACCAGCGCCAAGACCAGTTTGATTTGTGGTTTGGCAACTTAAAACCCGGCTCCGATGCGATTGTTGTCAACTGGTCTGCAATGCCATACGCCCTCCCAGTAAAAGGCGCTCAACCCCATTTACAAGGGGCATTTACTGAATGCCAAGCCTTGGAACGGGTAGAAGTGAGGCATCTTGGACGCGTTCTATCCCATTTTGACTTCAGTCTGTGCAAAAACTGGGCGGCAAAAGATCTGAACTAAGTACTCGCCTGCTTTATCCTTACGGCTATGAGCGCAAAATCTGCCCCAGTGAGCACGTCCCCGCGCTGGAAATACCTTCTAAAACGTAGCTGGCCAACCATACGGGTTGTGCTGTCGATTGCCTTGTTATGGAAGGCAACCAGCGGAATTGATTGGGCAGCCTTATTCGCATCTGAATTACAAATAGAACCGCTGTGGTTTGTGGCGGCTTTTTTCTGTTTAAGTGGTGCATTTTTATGCGGCGGCTTACGCTGGGGTTTGCTCATGCGCAGCGTCGGTTTTGAGGGCAGCATTGCGGGCTACATTTCCTTGTATTTTGCAGGCGGGCTGATTAATCAGGGTCTTCCCAGCACCTTAGGCGGCGACAGTTACCGCGCCATTACCGGCAGCCACCTAAAGCCTAGTGGCGAATTGGCTAGCAGTAGCACTGAAGAAAAAAAGCTCGATACCGAGTTGCATCAGGAAGTCAGGCTCGAGCAAGCCAATCCTAGCTTGCGACTCGGATTTGCAATGACCTTCGTTGATCGCTTACTGGGACTTGCGGGAAATAATTTACTGGGTGGTATCGGCCTCATTTTGGGCGGAGCTACCTTGGCCGCATGGGGAAATCAGCTCGGCTATGCAGTTATCGCCGTCATGGTGGCATCGTTTCTGATTGCGGCGATTGGATTGGCGTGGGGACCAACGCGCGCGCTACTGCAAAAACTACTGGATCGCTTTCGGATGAGCAGTGCATTACCTGGGGTGCGCATGGCCTTTGCCTGGCCCATGAATATCGCCCAAGCCCTATTTGGTATGGGTATTCATTTTTTAACTATTCTTGCTCTGGGTTTTTGTTTAAAAGCCTATGGTGCTGAAGTACCCATTGAAGCACTCATGATCGGCTTGCCTGCCCTTAGCTTATTGCTCATGCTGCCGATTAGCATTTCCGGTTGGGGACTACGGGAGGCGACCTTGGTATCGGTTCTCGCTTTATGGAGTATTAACCCCTCTTTGACCGTGCTGGGGTCGATTAGCTATGGCGCCATGACCCTTTTGTGCGTTTTGCCTGGTGCTTACCCCCTACTCAAGCGAAAATAGCCATGCTTTTTCTTTTTAACCCGAAACCAAGTTATTTATGAGTATTAGTGTCAATACCATGCGTGCGATCGACCATTGGGTCGGAGTACCGCTGTGCGCGATGATGAGTCCGGTGGTGGCGCTAATCGATTTGATAAAGGGAATTTTTACTACCGGCCCCAAAGCACCCAAAAAACTCCTTTTTATTGAACTCTCCGAAATGGGTAGCGCAATTTTGGTGGACCCCGCTATGCGCAATGCCCAAGCACGTGGCGCGGAACTTTTCTTCCTGATCTTCAAAAGCAATCAGGCCAGCCTGACTTTGCTCAATACTCTAAAACCTGAAAACATTTTCACGATTGATGCCTCTAGCCTGAGAACACTGCTTGTCGATACGATCGCTTTTTTAATCAAGGCACGTATATGTGGCATCGATACTGTGATCGACTTGGAATTATTCTCACGCTTTACTGCCCTACTAACGGGTCTGTGTGGCGCGCGCAGGCGCGTGGGTTATCACATCTTCCATGGCGAGGGATTGTGGCGCGGCACGATGCTAACGCGCAAGGTGCATTACAACCCACACATTCACATTACCAAGAATTTCTTTTCCTTAATTCATGCGGCCTTTGCCACTGAAATCGAAGTCCCATTTAGCAAGATTCAGATTCGCGATGAGGAAATTCAGTTAGCGCAAGCAGTGATTGACCCTACTGTACGTAACGGGGTGTTAGAGCGTATTGAATCTCTGGCGCGCAATGCCGATGTACCCTACCGACACGGCCAACAGCGCCTCATTTTGATCAATCCCAATGCCAGCGATCTACTCCCGCAGCGGCGTTGGTCTCAGCAGCGCTTTTCGGAGCTCATCCGCGTAGTGCATGCCCGCTGGCCTGCGGATTTGATCTTGATTACGGGATCCCCTGCTGAATTTGACTATGTTGAACACGTGCGGCGCATTGCCGAAGTGAAAGCTGCGATTAATTTCGCTGGACAAGTGAAGTTTGCTGAACTTCCTGCGCTGTACACCCTGTCGGATGTCATGGTCACGAATGATTCTGGGCCGGGTCACTTTTCTGCAGTGACTGCACTGCGCACCGTGGTTTTGTTTGGACCTGAAACTCCAATGCTCTATGGCTCAATTGGCAATTCGATTGCGATTACTGCAAATCTGGCTTGCTCGCCCTGCGTCAGTGCTGCCAATCACCGTAAAACACCGTGCCAAAATAATGTCTGCATGCAAGCCATTACGGTGGCCGATGTTCTCGCCAAGGTAGAAGTCCAGTTGGACGCTACCGATCGCGCGCGCTAAGCGAATCATGCCCGCCCGCTTTTCT
The DNA here is from genome assembly GCA_945947155.1 of Polynucleobacter meluiroseus. GTDB lineage: Bacteria > Pseudomonadota > Gammaproteobacteria > Burkholderiales > Burkholderiaceae > Polynucleobacter > Polynucleobacter meluiroseus_G. Next base: position 29,066 of record CAMEXM010000008.1, read on the forward strand.
TGGGTTGCTTGGAGTATCCCCCTCATTCCCATCGGAATCGGTGCCGCACTCTACTTTGCTGATGCGCAGGAAAGTACTTTCCTTGCGATTAATGGATCAACCCGCATAGCTCCCGATTGGATATGGACTTGGATTACATTTTTTGGCAATGGCTGGGGCGTATTTGCACTTTCATTTCCCCTATTAATTCTGGCACCGCGAGCGCTCAGCGCAGGGATCTTTGCGGGCGGAGTCGCCGCCATTGTTAGCGCGCTTCTCAAGAATGCATTTAACCTGCCACGTCCTGCTGGCATATTGCAAGAGCATGAGTTTTACCGGATTGGCGAGGCAGTATTTCATAAGGCAATGCCATCAGGCCATACCCTCACGGCATTTGCAGTTGCTAGTGCTTACTTTTTCACTGTTCCCGCTGAAAAACGCAAACCGTTTGTATTGCTATTTATTGCGGCAAGTGCTGTTGCGCTTTCACGCAATGCCATAGGCGCGCACTGGTTGACGGATGTGCTTGTTGGCGCGGGGCTTGGCATCTGGTGCGGCTTAATTGGCGCCAAGTTGGCATCTTTCTTACCAAACAAACAGCTATTACCCCGCAGTCCATGGCCAAGGGTGATCGCCATCGGCGGCCTTGCCTCGCTTTACGTCCTTTTAAATGAGACCTTGGATCACTCGTTAAATATGCCATTGCAATATGCCGGCATCGCACTCGTATTACTCACGCTGGTGCTCTTTTTGCAGCAGCAATCCCGTAGGCGTATCTAAAAGATGTTTAGCTATCGACACGCCTTCCATGCGGGCAGTCACGCGGACATTCTGAAGCATTTAATCACCATTCAATTGCTGCATTACTTGCAAGAAAAGCCAGGGGCGTTGTCAATTGTCGATACCCATGCCGGTGCAGGCTTGTACAACTTGCAAGATGGCTTTGCCGCCATTAGCCAAGAATCGGTTGGCGGCATCGTTCGCCTCAAAGACTATCTGACGAGCACTGACACCCATGTGCCGACAAGCATCTCTGACTATTTAGCCTGCGTTGCCATTGAAAATGCGCCAGAAAGTGCCGCACTCTATCCAGGCTCTCCATTTATCTTGGCTCGTTTATTACGACCACAAGATCGCCTGCGTCTATTTGAACTCCACCCCAATGAAATTGATATTTTGCGCAGCAATATCAATCAACTCCATTGTGCAAAACAAGTGGATGTGTATTCTGCAGATGGCTTTAGTCGTCTCAAGGGATTGTTACCACCGCCCAGTCGACGCGGACTTACCTTAATTGATCCATCCTATGAGGACAAAAACGATTACCGTAATCTTGAATCGTGCTTAGAGGAAGCGCTTGGCCGTTTTGCTACAGGCTGTTATGCCATCTGGTACCCCGTAATTGCGCGGCGTGAATCGATCGCATTGCCAGATCGGCTGGGGGCGATTGCCAAAGCCCATCAACGGAACTGGCTTCGTGCGGAGTTGCGTGTTGAAAACGCCCCCGGTGAGCGGCGCTTGCAAGCTAGCGGCATGTTTATATTTAATCCACCCTGGACTCTGCACGCTCATTTGAAAGATGCATTGCCTATTCTGAAAAACGCCTTGGGCTTGGATTCTGGAGCCAACTACACCTTGCAATCAAGCGAAGCGTAAGCTCAATACGTAAACATAAATAGTAGCGAATTACCAATCGGCCTGCATGGAATAGCCAGCATCGCTTGCTTCGATTTCAACAATCACCCCCACCGGTAATGTCAATTTATTGGGCTGATGTCCAAATGGCAGATCAGTCAGAATGGGAATCGAATAGGGCAAACGACTTCGGATTGCCTCAAATGCGGCCTGCAAACTATAGCCGTGATCGTTGTCATACAAACGGTAGGCTGAAAATCCACCCAACATGATTGCGCTTTGTTTGGCTAAGATTCCAGCGTCGAGTAATTGCATAAGCATGCGCTCAATTCGGTAAGGATGCTCATTCACATCCTCAAGGAAGAGAATGCCGCTCTGATATTGCCGCTCGGAAGGAAAGTAAGGCGTAGCAATCAAACTGGTGAGGACAGTAAGATTACCACCCCAAAGCATGCCAGTAATAGTTTTAGTTTTACTACCCAAGGCGCTTAGTGGCTGGCTTGCGTTCACTTGCGCACTCAGGCTACGCTCCTGAACCGCACGCCTAAAGTGAGCCCACATAAATGCATCGGGTACCACAACCTGATTATTTTCGATACGACCAAAATCGTAATTGAGCATTGGTCCAGCCAGACTAATGCCGCCCGTTTTTGCAAGTAAGCCCAACTGAAATGCGGTGAAATCGCTGTGCCCGCAAATCTGCAGGCCGGCTGTAACTGCTTTATGAAGTGCTTGCCACTCAATTCCCCCGAGCAGGCGATGCAATCCATAACCGCCGCGCATCGCCATCACCGTTGTGCTTGCTGGTAATGCGGCAAGGCTATTTAGCTCAGTGACTCGCTCGGAGTCCGTGCCTGAAAAACGCTGATGGACGCGCTGCGTGCACTCTGCATTAAGTACCGATACGCCCTGCTCCATTAACCACGAAATGCCAGCCTGCGGGCTACGCGCATCCAAACTAGCGCCCGATGGGGCAATCAACTGCACTTGCATTACCGGCGCTCCTTAAAAAAGCGTTTTAAAACATGGCCGCATTCTTCCGCCAACACACCGCCCTCAGCCTGAGTTTGGTGATTGATTTGCTGGTTAGTAAACAAATTCAGCACACTTCCAGCAGCCCCCGTTTTAGGATCAGGCGCTCCATAAACTACACGCTCCACTCGTGCATGCAGCATCGCTCCTGCACACATCGCACAGGGCTCTAGAGTGACATACAGCGTCGTTCCAGGCAAGCGGTAATTACCTTCAATCTGACCAGCAGCACGCAGTACCTGCATCTCCGCATGAGCGCTAGGGTCATGCAAACCAATCGGTTGGTTAAAGGCTTTTGCTAATACCAAGCCATTGCGAACTAGCACGGCACCAACCGGAACTTCACCAGCTAAAGCAGCGCAGTTGGCCTGCTCTATGGCTAGCGCCATAAATTGCTGATCGAGATCGGCCTGCATTACTTAAGCCTGCGTGATATCCGCCCAGCAATTGGGGGTTTCATATAAACGAATGGAAGCCAAGCGTAGCCTTCCTTGAAACGCTTCTGCAAAAATAGGTTCCAAGATTGCAAAGGCAGCATGCGCGAGGTTTTCAACGGTGGGAACATGATCCAATATCACTGTCTTGTGATTCGGCATGGTGGCTAAAAATTCCACTACTGCCTGATCTTCTTTCGCAACTAAGAAAGCATGGTCCCATAAATTAACTAGATGTTCATTTGCCAGACGCTTGATGTCTCCAAAGTCGAGCACCATGCCATCATCTGCGGCTCCAGGCGCCTCAAGCACATCGCCCGATACGGTCAGCTCAATTGCGTAGCGATGCCCATGCAGGTGACGACACTGGCCATTGTGATGCGGAATACGATGCCCTGCATCAAACTCGAGGCGACGGGTAATGGTGATTGCGGGGGTGGGGCTACTCATCGAATTCCGATCCATTTATGGGTTTGTAAACTCAGCCGCCACAGCGGTCTATTTTGGCAAAGACGTACTGCGAATGCGGTATTTTCTGAACGCAGCGGCCCGTCCATGGGCTGAATGTAGCGATGTCGATAGTCCATTCGCTCAAACCGCGTCAGCAGTTGATCCAATCCATCATGACCTGCTTGCGGAACCACCAACTTCATTTCATCGGCCTGTAAAACAACGAGCTCGGAGCCTGCCTTTGGGCTAACGCAGACCCAATCGATCCCTTTGGGTACAGGCAGCGTGCCATTAGTCTCTATCGCAATCTCAAAATGCAATGCATGCAGTGCATTGATTAAATCGGCATCGAGTTGCAACAAAGGCTCGCCGCCAGTAAAGACAACATAACGATGGTGGCTAGCACCACCCGCTACCTGCCAAGCAAGCTCAATTTGAGCAGCTAAATCTGCAGCGGTCTCAAATTTTCCACCGCCATCGCCATCTGTACCAATAAAGTCGGTATCGCAAAATTGGCACACTGCAGTTGCACGATCCTCTTCACGCCCGCTCCATAAATTGCATCCTGTAAAACGGCAAAAAACGGCTGCGCGACCGGCATGCGCGCCCTCGCCTTGTAGCGTAGCGAAAAGTTCTTTTACGCTATACATTGATTTTGATCACTTCCACGAGATCAGCTCCCAACGCCAGTAATCCTCTTTGATCGATTCAGACCAGCCTCGCGAACCCATCCAAAGGTATTCACCAAAGCGTTCACGCACGACCCAACGGCCAACCTCAGCTGAAAACCATGCATTCTCACGGCGATTACTAGCGATCCGAAACCAATCGTCGCTCTCAAAAAAATCGGCCGTATTGACATAATGCAATGCATCAAACTCACCGGCCAACGTCTTTACGCGACTCCATCCTTTTGCGTCGATATTAAGACCCCAATAAAAATCGTTCTCCGGAAAGCCTACCACTTGATAACGGGTTCGATAAAAGCCGGACCAACCTGGCACCAGCTTTTCAGGCCAAAGCGGTACAGGCTTTATAAAACGCTGGGGCGGTGTCCAATTGGGGTCCTGTAAGTTCATACCCCAAGGCTCCTGAATCTCATCAGGTAGCGGCCCCATCTTTTTACCATGCCGTGTAATCCGTACTTTAGGGCCAATCTCAACCACTGTCTCGGTAACAACATCAACCAACTCGCCATTAAAGTAATTACGAACCTCATATACCCATTGCTGTCCTACTGCCGGAGCACGTACAGCAGGAATGGTAACGGGTGTCGCAATGGGAGTCTTGGGGATATGCACAACCGAACCCAAGCAAGCGGTAAGAAAGAGTACAGCAAGCGCAGTCGAAAACTTCAGCATACGCTGCAAGGAATACAACGAAATAAGGATCTTCAATTTATATTAAGTCCACGACAGCAGCTCCCACTTGGTGCTGTTTTCTAGCAAGACTGCGCCTATCGACCCTTGTATTTGAAAGGAGCCCGATGATTCGCGTGCAACCCAGCGCCCAATTTGTGGCGCAAACCAGATTGTCTCGCGGCGTATAGAGTTAACTACATTCGGATCATTATTCTCAAAATTAATGAGATTCTGAAACCGAAGCGCAATAAAGTCACCTGCCGGCACAGTGATTTTCTCCCAGCCGTGGGCACTCATGTAGAGTTGCCAATCGTTTTTATTTTGCGGATACCCGCTGATGTTGTACTTAGAAAACACTTCTTTATTCCAACTGCCACTCATTTTTTCTGGCCACAATGGAATCGCTGGATTGAAGTTAAGTACCTTGCCCCAATGGGGATCGGTAATTACCATGCCGTGCGGCCCTTGAATTTCGCTGGGCAATGGCGAGCCAGATTCGTCCGAGCGACTGACTGTAATCGTCTTTCCTATGCTGCTTATCTTCTCCACGACCACACCCCGAGTTTGGCCGCTAAAAAAATCACGCTCGAGGTAACGCCATTCCTGCCCAATCTGCGGCAAACGCACCAAAGGCATCGGCATCGGCCCCGCTACTGGAATACCGCGGTCACGGGAAATAGGGATACTGCATCCGATTGGCGCTATGGCCGAAGCGGCAATAAATAGTCTGCGGGTTTTTTGCATATTGCTTTGCTCTCTCGCTTACTTTGTACAGATGCAATTTCTCTAAAACAGCCCCTCAGCTGCTGCCTGATTCTCTATGGCAAGTGCATTAAAGCAATTAAATCAAACACTTATTCTAGAAAGAGGTATGTTTTACGCGAATACAATCTGCTTCAAAAATTAGTAATTCTTGCATTGTAACAGCCTAATTCTGATAAAAATCAGTACCTTAGCAAAATCGAATGGTCGGCAATTCAAAGCAAAGGTGAGTAAAGTCTACGAAAATAACTAATCAAAACGACCCGCGTTATTCCAATACAAAGCCTCTCAAAATGGTTTGGCTAACAGCAGCATATTCACCCTAGAGCTAATATAAATAGAATAGGCTTCGTGTTCTCATAAGATTTTCTTTTATTTGTACCCAAATGAAATTTCCATGTCACTCAAACTAAAAAAATCTGCCCTTGCACTGGCTATGACTGCAGGCGCATTAATGTCTAACAACGCCTTATCCCAAAAGGCACCCAATGTCTTGATTCTCTGGGGGGATGACATTGGTCAGTTCAATATCAGCGCCTACAACCAGGGCATGATGGGTTACAAAACACCCAATATCGACAGCATTGCAAAACAAGGTGCCTTATTTACTGATTGGTATGGTCAGCAAAGCAGTACTGCTGGTCGCGCCGCATTCATTACCGGTCAATCTCCGATTCGGACAGGCCTAACGAAAGTTGGTCTACCTGGAACATCCGAAGGCATGCGCAAGGAAGACCCTACACTAGCGACCCTTTTAAAGGCGCGCGGATATAAAACAGGTCAGTTTGGTAAAAACCATTTGGGCGATCGCGATGACATGCTGCCAACTGCCCATGGCTTTGATGAATTTTTTGGCAACCTCTATCACCTCAATGCAGAGGAAGAGCCTGAAAATGTGGATTACCCAAAAAATCCAGAATTCAAAAAGAAATTTGGTCCACGTGGGGTAATTCATAGTTTTGCGGACGGCAAGATCAATGACACTGGCCCCTTGACCCGTAAGCGCATGGAAACCATTGACGATGAAGTGATGGTCAAGACGCTGGATTTTATGGAGCGCGCCAAAAAAGAAGATAAGCCCTTCTTTATTTGGTGGAACTCCACCCGCATGCATATCTTTACGCACCTAAAAGAAGCCTCCCGCGGCAAAACCGGTCTTGGTGTCTATGCCGATGGCATGGTTGAACACGATGGGCATGTCGGCACCTTACTTGCCAAACTGAAAGAGCTCGGCCTTGATGAAAACACCATCATCATGTATTCCACCGATAACGGCGCTGAAACATTTACCTGGCCTGATGGCGGCACTACGATGTTCCGCGGCGAGAAAAATACTAACTGGGAAGGCGGTTACCGCGTACCAGCAATGATTAAATGGCCTGGCGTGATTAAGCCAGGTACCGTAATCAATGACATCGCAGCGCATGAGGACATGCTCCCCACATTGCTGTCTGCGGCTGGCGACAAAACCGTAAAACAAGATCTACTCAAAGGACGAAAGATTGGTAACCGATCCTACAAGGTGCATCTGGATGGCTATGATCTTCTACCTTCCTTTAAGGGTGAAAGCAAAGACTGGCCGCGCAGAGAATTTATTTACTGGACAGACGATGGCAGCGTTGCCGCATTACGCTACGACAACTGGAAGCTCACCTTCATGAAGCAGGAGGCAGAAGGCCTTGAGGTATGGCAAAAGCCATTCACCGTATTGCGCGCGCCCGCCTTAACCAACCTCCGCATGGATCCGTTTGAGCGCGCTCAGCAAGAGCACGCTATGGGCTACCAGCGCTGGTATCTAGATCGGATGTTCATGATTGCCCCAGCAGGTGCTTATGTTGGTAAATGGCTGCAAAGCTTTAAAGAATTTCCGCCACGCCAAAAGCCAGGCACCTTTAATTTAGATCGCGCCATGGAGGCCGTAACGAAAACGCAAAGTAAATAAGCGAGTCAGTTGTAGCAATACCAATCTGCTACCCTTTTGGCTAGCAGATTTTTTTTATTTCGATGCCCAATTAAATTACCCCGATCATCATGAAATCGATTTTCATCAGCCTGCTTCTCATATTTTCTGGCAGCGCCCTTGCCCAAGACCCGCTACCCGCATGGAATGATGGTCCAAGCAAAAAAGCAATCATTCGCTTTGTACAAGAGACAACCCAACCTGGCTCTAAGCAATTTATTCGGCCAGAAGAGCGCATTGCCGTATTTGATAACGATGGCACGCTGTGGAGCGAGCAACCTATCTATGTTCAACTTGCTTTTGCAATCGACCGAATCAAAACTCTGGCTCCACAAAACCCACAATGGAAAACGCAGCAGCCATTTAAGGCCGTATTAGAAAATGATATTCCAACGATGAAGGCCAGCGGTCAAAAAGGCTTATTTGAACTGATTGCAGCCACGCATGCAGGCATGAGCACCGAAGCATTTCAGGTCATCGTTAGTGATTGGCTTATAACGGCACGCCATCCGGTCAGCAATAGACCGTATACTGAAATGATCTATCAGCCGATGATCGAGTTGTTGGCTTACCTGAAATCAAATGGCTACACCAACTAAATTGTCTCTGGTGGTGGCACAGAGTTCATGCGCCCATGGACGCAAAAGACCTACGGTATTCCACCGGAGCGGATTATTGGTAGCACTATCAAATCCAAATTTATTGAGGTTAATGGCCAATACCGCATTGTTGGACTGCCAGAGCTTGAGTGGATTAATGATGGTCCTAATAAACCCCTCTCGATTCAGCACCAGATTGGCAGGCGTCCTGTCATTGCCTTTGGCAATTCCGATGGCGACCAGGATATGCTGCTTTGGACTACTGGAGCCCCTGGCCCGCGGCTAGGTGGAATCATTCACCATACGGATGGCGTAAGGGAGGTTGCCTACGATCGCCAATCGGTTATTGGCAAACTCAATACCGCACTTGATTTAGCCCAAAAACACAATTGGCTTGTTGTCGATATGAAAAAAGATTGGCGCACCATTTTCCCAACGGCGCAGGCCAAATAGGGGGCTTTGACCCAGAAAACAATTTACTTGGGTAGGCGCCCTAGGTGCTTCAAAATGCGAATGACGTCCGGCCCAATGTGTTCATAAAAGCGGTAGAGGCCAGAGCACAAGTAATTTAACTGGGTTTCACCATCCTTGGTTTTGATCAGGCGATTTTTGGGGCACTCCCCCCAACAAAGCTGCAGATAATCGCACTGACGGCATTGCTTGGGTAAGGTATCGCGCTTGTCCATACCGAACTTTTCCTGTTCAGCAGAAAACGCCATATCGCCCAAGTGCTTCTCTGCAATATTACCGAGGCGATATTCTGGATAGACAAAGTGATCGCATGAATAGACTTCACCATCGTGCTCGACTGCTAAGCCCTTACCGCAAAACTCGGCTTGGGTGCAGGTTTGTGCGGGTAGACCTGCCGCTTGCGCAATAGCAGTTTCAAATAAATTCACATGAATGCGGCCAAAGTCTTTTTTAAGCCATTCATCCCAAACGACCGACAAAAAATGGCCGTACTCATCGGGGTCAACCGACCAGTCAGTAACGACCGAGAGGGGGTGGCCTGGCCTCGCTCGCTCAGAGTCCTGTATTGGCGCTGATGAAAAATCCATCTTGCCTGGAGCGCTCTGCTTAAAGCTGCGCGGCTCAACAGCAGGATTAAATTGAATTCGCCAGGTACCAAGTTCTTCTGTCAAAAAACGGTACACCGCTTCGGGTTGTTTTGCATTTTGGCGATTGACAACACACAAAGCCGCAAACGGAACCTCTGCCTGAGCCAGCTTTTTAGCGGCGCTTACAACATAGTCAAAGGTGGGTTTGCCATTTCGGGTCTTGCGGTAGTAGTCGTGCAACTCCCTAGGGCCATCGATCGACAAACCCACATGGAACTGATGTTTCTTTAAAAATGCAACCCATTCATCATCGAGCGCAATGCCGTTGGTTTGCAGGTCATTCTCAATGTGCTGACCTGGCTTGGCATACTTTGCCTGCAGATCAACCACCTTTTGGTAAAAAGGCAAGCCCATTAAGGTAGGTTCGCCACCTTGCCACGAGAACACAACCTGATCCCCTGTTTGCGCTTCAATGTACTGCCGAATATGTTGCTCAAGAAACGAATCACTCATCCGCGCATGCTCATCGTGCTTGAGTAAATCGGTCTTATGCAAATAAAAACAGTAGTCGCAGTCGATATTGCACTCTGCACCCGATGGCTTATTCATCGCATGAAAGCGATAGTGCCGACCTGCTGGCAATGCCGGGAGATTTAGCTTAGGCTCAAGCACCTGCAAACCTTAAGGGTCACTCCCACTCGATGGTCGAGGGGGGTTTACCGCTGATATCAAAGACCACGCGATTAATGCCGCGGACTTCATTGATGATGCGATTGGATACCTTGCCGAGTAACTCATGGGGCAGGTGTGCCCAGTGGGCGGTCATAAAGTCTTGCGTCTGAACTGCACGCAAGGCAACAACGTATTCATAGGTGCGTCCATCACCCATCACTCCGACCGACTTGACGGGTAAAAAAACAGCGAATGCTTGACTAGTGAGTTCATACCATGACTGGCTACTTGCATCATCAATGGTATTGCGTAGCTCTTCAATAAAAATCGCATCAGCACGGCGTAGCAAGTCCGCAAATTCCTGCTTCACTTCACCCAAGATCCGCACACCCAGGCCCGGGCCTGGGAAAGGATGGCGATAGACCATTTCGCGGGGTAAGCCCAAGGCAACGCCCAACTCACGCACTTCATCTTTGAATAATTCGCGCAAGGGCTCAAGTAATTGCAAATGCATATCGTCTGGCAGACCACCAACATTGTGGTGGCTCTTAATGGTGTGCGCACCCTTTTTGCCTTTACCGGCAGACTCAATCACATCCGGGTAGATTGTTCCCTGAGCAAGCCACTTGGCATTCTGAATTTTTGCGGACTCAGCCTGAAAAACCTCCACAAACTCCTTGCCAATAATTTTGCGCTTGGCTTCTGGATCACTCACGCCAGCCAACTTCGACATAAAGACTTGCTCGGCATCGACCCGAATCACCTTGACTCCCAGATTGCGGGCAAACATCTCCATTACCATCGCACCCTCATTGAGGCGCAAGAGGCCATGGTCAACAAAGACGCAAGTAAGTTGCTTACCAATGGCGCGATGAATTAATGCCGCTGCTACGCTGGAGTCAACGCCGCCCGATAAGCCCAAGATCACTTCATCGCTACCCACCTGCTCCTGAATGCGAGCGACGGCTTCGCTAATGTAATCGCCCATGACCCAGTCACCGCGGCAAGCACAAATCGTGCGCACAAAGCGATCCAAAATAGCGGGGCCTTGCAGGGTATGGGTTACCTCCGGATGAAACTGAAAGGCATAGAAATGCCGAGCCTCATCCGCCATGCCCGCAATCGGACAAGAGTCGGTCGATGCCATGAGCTTAAAGCCATTAGGCAATGCGGTTACGGAATCACCGTGGCTCATCCACACTTTCAGAATGCCATGGCCTTGGCTTGTCGCAAAATCCTGTATGCCTTTGAGTAAGGCGGTGTGGCCATGGGCACGTACTTCCGCATAGCCAAATTCACGGGCCTTACCAAGCGCCTCAGCCGAAGCAACGGCGCCACCCAGCTGGGTAGCCATGGTCTGCATACCGTAGCAAATGCCGAGTACCGGAACGCCTAGCTCAAACACAATTTGCGGTGCTCGTGGGCTTTCGCCCTCCGTCACTGAATTGGGACCACCAGAAAGAATAATTCCCTTGCCGCCCTCTTCCTGGATGAAGCGACGGATAAAGTCTGGATCGCAATCGTAGGGGTGAATCTCGGAGTACACCTTGGCTTCGCGAACCCGCCGCGCAATCAGCTGCGTGACTTGCGAGCCAAAATCCAGAATCAGAATCTTATCGTGCATCAGGTAATCCACATTCAATCGATGTGGTAGTTGGGGGCTTCCTTAGTGATCTTCACATCATGGACGTGCGATTCACGCACACCTGCCGAAGTGATTTCCACAAAATTCGCCTTCTCATGCAATTCAGTAATCGATTTGCAACCACAGTAGCCCATCGATGAGCGAATGCCGCCGGTCAACTGATGCAAGATGGTAAGCACACTACCCTTATAAGGTACTTGCCCCTCAATGCCTTCCGGCACCAACTTCTCCGCATTGGCTGCACTAATGTCTTCCTGAAAGTAGCGGTCTGCAGCACCGTCGGTCATGGCACCCAGTGAGCCCATGCCTCGGTAACTCTTATACGAGCGGCCTTGGTATAAAAATACATCGCCAGGCGCCTCTTCGGTACCCGCGAACATGCCGCCCATCATTACGGAGTGGGCGCCTGCAGCCAAGGCCTTTGCCACATCCCCGGAATAGCGAACACCACCATCTGCAATCAATGGAACACCAGTGCCTTTTAATGCGTGCGCCACATTCACAATGGCAGTAATTTGAGGAACGCCAACGCCAGCAACAATACGTGTAGTGCAAATCGAGCCGGGGCCAATGCCCACCTTAACGCCATCGGCACCATACTCTACTAAGGCCAATGCGGCGTCACCCGTAGCAATATTGCCGCCAATGACTTGCACTTGCGGATAATTTTTCTTCGTCCAGCGCACACGATCGAGTACACCCTGGCTATGTCCGTGGGCGGTATCCACCACGATGACATCCACCCCAGCTTTGACTAACAACTCAATGCGCTCATCGTTATCGGCGCCGACACCCACCGCAGCACCGACACGCAACTTGCCCTCACTGTCTTTGCAGGCATTGGGGTGCTCAGTTGCCTTCAGAATATCTTTTACAGTGATTAGGCCGCGCAATTCAAAGGCATCGTTGACAACCAAGACACGCTCGAGACGGTGCTTACTCATCAAACGCTTTGCTTCTTCGAGGGTGCAACCCTCTTTTACCGTGACTAATCGCTCCCGCGGCGTCATCTTCACTTTAACCGGGGCATCCAAATCTTCTTCAAAGCGTAAATCGCGATTGGTAATAATGCCAATCACCGTTTTACCTTGCAACACTGGAAAACCAGAAAAGCCATGCTCTCTGGATAAACTAATCACCTGCCTGACCGTCACTTCGGGGCCGATCGTAATCGGGTCGCGCAACACGCCGGATTCATAGCGCTTTACTTTAGCGACTTCACGCGCCTGCTCGGCTGGCTTTAAGTTTTTGTGAATGATTCCA
>CAMEXM010000009.1 GCA_945947155.1 Polynucleobacter meluiroseus
AGGGCGCAATGCAGGATCCGCGTTTTGTTGGTATTGGTGAGATTGGCCTTGATTATTTTGTGGAAGGCCTCGATCGCACCCGCCAGGCCTACTTTTTTGAGCAGCAATTGGATTTAGCAGAGGCTTATGACTTACCAGTCGTAATGCACGTTCGGCGTTCGCAGGATGCGATCTTAAAGGCCTTGCGTCAGCGCCGTATTCGCAGCGGAATCGCCCATGCATTTAATGGCAGTATGCAGCAAGCAGAGCAATTTATTCAATTGGGATTTAAGTTGGGTTTTGGCGGTGCTGCAACGTATACCCGGGCATTGCAGATTCGTCGCCTCGCTACGCAATTACCGCTCAGTAGTGTCGTTACAGAAACCGATGCGCCTGATATTCCGCCGGCGTGGTTACGCGAGGAGGGGATAGCGCACAATGCACCGCAATTCATTCCGCGGATTGGGGCTGAACTCGCCGCCTTACGGCAGATGGACATCACTGATTTTGCTGCCGCTAGTTGGAGTAATGCAGTTTCGGCATTACCGCGTTGGACGGCAACCCTCAACCTACTTCGCATTAAATAACATCCTTGCGCTATGCAATTACGGCGTGGATCGCCGGGGGAGCGCTTCCCTTTTTATTCGCAACACTGCCATTCAATGCGCTGCTTTGGGCTATTTCGGCATTCACAGTGACTGCATTGTTACTGGTAATTCCGATCGCAGCGCTGCGTAAAGCGGCCATCCTCTTGATGTGTGTCCTTTCCGGTTTGGCCTGGAGTCTGTATTTTGTTCAGGAGCGATTGCAATACGATTTTCCGGCAGCGCTTGAAGGACTTGATCTGCAGATTGAGGGACGAGTCGACGGCCTGCCGCGGGGGGATCACCAGGGTGCAACATTTGCATTTGTGATTACAAGTTACACACGCTTACCACGTGGGGTAAGCATTGATGTTGAGACATTACCGCGGCGAGTTTATTTAACATGGTCATCTGCGTGGCGGGAGTCAGAGCGTATACCCGTGATTCAGCCCGGTCAGCAATGGCGGCTGCGAGTGAAGTTCAAACGACCCCATGGTGTGATTAATCCCCATGGATTTGATTTTGAGCAGTGGCTCTTTCATCAGGGCTATGGTGCGTACGGATCCATTCGTTCAGGCGAGAAGTTGGAGCAGGTTGCCCCATGGTCTTTTGCGCAGTGGATTGAAAGCCATCGCTGGCATTTACGCGACAAAATAAAACGCCTATTGCACGACAACAGACCCTATGCCGGCGTCTTGGTCGCTCTTGTAATGGGTGATCAAAATGCGATTGATCAGGCAGATTGGCGTGTATTTAATGCAACTGGAATCGGACACTTGATCTCGATATCGGGCCTTCACGTTACTATGCTGGCTGGATTGGGCGCGCTACTGGCATCGCGGGTGTGGCGCCGCGGCAATTTGCCTCTAGTAATGCCAGTGCCACGTGTAACAGCAGCAGCCGGTTTTATGACTGCCTTCTTTTATGCTTGGATCGCGGGCTTTCAGATACCGGCGCAGCGGACTATGTATATGGTTGGGGTTGTGGCGATCGCCGTTTGGTCCGGCAGAATACCGCGCGCCTTTGATATCTGGTGGTGGGCCTTACTGGTCGTCTTAGTGTTGGATCCAATGGTAGCCTATACCCCTGGCTTCTGGCTCTCGTTCGGCGCTGTTGCCGCCATTCTGTATGCAATGGGTGAGTCCAGTGGCTTAATCGGCATACCCACTGGAAAAGAGCTCGAGGTAAGCACCGTCGAGCGAATGATCCAGGCGTTAAAAGAGGCCTGCCGCCTGCAAGCCGTAGTGACCTTAGCATTAATTCCGTGCACCTTATATTGGTTCTACCAATTTTCGGTAGTGTCGCCCTTAGCAAATGCCATTGCGATTCCGCTCGTGAGTTACATTGTGACCCCGCTTGCCATGATTGGCGTCGTGATGCCGGATGCCGTGGCCAGGCCATTACTACTGTTGGCGCATACCGCGATGGAGTGGCTCGCGCTTCTTTTAAAATTAATGGCAAGTTGGGATTGGGCGGTAGCGTATTCGCATCAGCCCGGTCCAGTCCTTTTGGCTTTATCTCTGATGGGTATCGTCGTTGCCATTCGTCCAGGACCAATACGCGAGAGCATTGCATCGCGACTGGCGGGGTGCGCATTATGTGCCTGCTTATTTATTTCACCTAAGGCAGATTTAGCCTACGGTGAATTTCAGGCTACGGTGCTGGATATTGGGCAGGGGACTGCAGTGCTGATCGAGACCCAATCAAAACGACTGTTGTATGACACAGGGCCGATCCAAGGCAAGAAAGATGACGCGGGTGAGCGCATCATCTTGCCATTTTTGCGGGGTGAGGGCATTCGGCAGATTGATCGCATGGTGATTAGCCACAGCGATAGCGATCACGTGGGCGGCGCCCAAACCCTATTGCGTGAAATTGCTTTTGACTCCATGTTAGGCTCCTTGCCTAACCATAATCCATTGTTGCGTTCATTGCGTCAGAAAAAAGTCCCCGTATTACCTTGTAGGTATGGTCAATCGTGGCGCTGGGATGGAGTGGACTTTTTGGTTTGGCATCCACATGAGCAGATGAGTTTTGATGCGAGTCACTATGGTGGTAAGCCCAATGAAATGAGTTGCGTCCTTGAGGTACACAATCGCAGCACTTCTTTTTGGTTGACTGGGGATGCCGAGCGCGATGCGGAGGCGGCGCTGGTAGAGCGTTTACGCCATCAACCCATTCCAAGGCAAGGACGTAGCGTTGTCTTCATGGCACCCCACCACGGCAGCAAAACATCATCCTCTTTGGACTTCCTAAAAGTGATCAATCCAGATTGGGCTTTTGTACAAAATGGCTATCGTAATCGCTACAACCATCCTCATCCAACAGTGCAAGCACGCTATCAAGATTTAGGCATTCCATTTTTACAAACCCCGTATACGGGTGCCCAGTTATGGCGCTTCGGAAAAATACCTGGACAAAAAAATACGCCTACCCTGTTACGTGTGGATAGGCGTCGTATTTGGCATGACCGCAGCGGTCAGCCGTAAACCGCAAACTAGCTTAATGCTGCTTGAGTTCTTTATTCCAATTGCGGTCCTGAAATACAGAGCGGGGCGCATCGGGATCGAGGTCCTCGATGGGAATTAGTTTTTGCCTAGAGCTCGACTTGCTCGGCTTTTTGGGCTGCTCTGCCGGCGCTTCGGCTGCGGCATTCGCATCAACGGGTTTTTCTGTTGGTGATTTCATGGTCGAAAAAATTGGAATGGGCTCTAAAAATTGTTTCAAGTACGTTAGGTCTTTTGACCATTAGTAGAATTGCCAGGTATGGTGAAATTTCCCAGAATGGAAATGGCGAGATAGGCAATCATGCCGATCGCAAAAATGGCGAAATCACCACTTTGCACGTAAACGATAAAGCCAACGACGATCGTGAACACGCACAATAGGCTAATAAGTGTTTTGGCAAACATAAATGCATTCCCCTTTTGCGACAAAAATTACCACTCTCAATATTGAGGTGTCAATAGCGATTTGCTAAGTGCCCTCGATTGCTGGAAATCTTAATAGAAAAAGGATACTTTCGTATCCCGTTGTTCTATATCACTTAATTTGGTTGCGGGGACAGGATTTGAACCTGTGACCTTCGGGTTATGAGCCCGACGAGCTGCCAGACTGCTCCACCCCGCGTCTGAGACTATGATTCTAGCATTTTTAAGCCTTTGCTGTCGAGCTTTATTGCTGAATTGAGCTGGTTCATGCTGAATTTATCTTCCATTTCTCGGTCATTTGCATCCCCCTAAGGAGTAACATATTGCCGTGCAACACCACTTAAGGCGGCGTCATGTCCATTAGTAATCCCGAATATTCGAGCTCAACCCTGCTCAAGCCCGTTGATCTGCATGAGAGCAGCGATGGAGGGGAGCATAAGAAGAGCCTGGGCGTTTTAATGCTGGCTGCGATTGGTGTGGTTTTCGGTGACATTGGCACCAGCCCCTTGTATGCGCTCAAAGAATGCTTTGATGCCGAACATGGCATTGCGTTTAGCCCTGAAGCCCTTTACGGGGTCATCTCTATGATGATCTGGGCCTTGATTTTGGTGGTGACCTTCAAATACGTCTTATTCGTGATGCGGGCCGACAACAAAGGTGAGGGCGGTGTTTTATCCTTAATGGCCTTAGCACTGCGTTCGGTGAAAAGCGGCACTAAGGAATATTTTGTTTTGATGATTCTGGGTATGCTGGGCGCCTGTATGCTGATTGGTGAGTCTGTTATCACGCCAGCAATTTCAGTCTTGTCTGCGGTGGAGGGCATTGAGATTGCAACGCCAGCGTTAAAGCAATTCATTATTCCGATTGCCGTAGCCATTCTCTTTTGCCTCTTTGTGATTCAAAAATACGGCACGGCGTTGGTTGGTAATTTGTTTGGACCCGTGACCTTAGTATGGTTTTTGGTGATTGCCGCGCTGGGCATTTGGAACATCAGCAACGCCCCCGAAATTGCTTTGGCTTTTAATCCAATGTACGCCATTCGATTCATTACGGATCACCCCTTAACGGCTTATATCGTGATGGGTGCGGTGGTGCTCGTAGTTACTGGAGTTGAAGCTCTTTATTTGGATATGGGCCACTTTGGCCGCAACCCTGTTCGCTTTGCATGGCTCTTGATCGTGTTGCCTAGCCTGCTACTCAATTATTTAGGGCAGGGCGCCTTGGTGCTATCTAACCCCGAAGCCATTCGCAATCCCTTCTACATGATGGTGCCGGAGTGGGCTCTTTGGCCGATGGTAGGGCTTGCCACCGCAGCAACTGTGATTGCATCACAGGCCGTGATCTCAGGAACTTTTTCGTTGGTGAGCCAAGCTATTTCCTTAGGCTTTTTACCCCGTATGAACATTCTTCATACCTCCGATTCTGAGCGTGGGCAGATTTACATCCCGGTAGTGAACTGGGCTTTACTCTTTATGGTGGTTGTGACCATTATTGAATTCGGTGAATCGGTTAACTTGGCTGCAGCCTATGGACTCTCGGTTACCTCAACAATGCTGATTACTACCATCTTGCTGTCGGTTGTGATGCGGCGCGAATGGCACATCAATCCCATTTTGATTGCTTTACTCATTGTCTTTTTCTTTGTGATTGATTTGGCTTTTTGGACGGCAACACTGATCAAAATTAAGGATGGCGGCTGGTATCCCTTGCTGCTTGCCCTGATCTGCTTTACCTGCCTCATCACCTGGTACAAAGGCCGCAAATTACTCACCGATAAATTAGTGAGCAATTCGATTCCGATGGAGGCTTTTGTTAGTAGTCTGCTGGCGCATCCACCGCACCGCGTCGAAGGTACCGCCATCTTCTTAACGGCGCACATTGATTATGTTCCGGTAGCCATGCTACACAATCTGAAACACAACCGCGTGATGCACGAGCGGATTTTCTTTTTAAAGATGAGTACGTGGGATGTGCCTTATGTAAATGACAGCGAGCGTATTACGATGCGCGACTTGGGAGGTCAGGTTTACTTGGTACGCGCGGTCTACGGCTTCAAAGAAACGCCAGACATTAATTCAATCTTAACCCTACTGGAGAAACGAGAAAACCTTACCTTTGATTTGATGGATACCTCTTTCTTCATCTCAAAAGACACCATCATTCCATCGGCATCCCCCGGAATGGCGCTGTGGCAGGAAAGCCTCTTTTCTTGGATGATGCAAAACGCGGCAAAGCCATCGGACTTTTTCAAGATTCCAACCAATCGCTTGGTTGAGTTGGGCGCAAAGGTGGAAATTTGATTCACCCTTTTTTTTGCTCTACCTTTCGTTCCGTTGCTATTGTTTTGGGTCTAGCACTTGGGATAGGAGCAGCCCAAGCAACGCCAGCGCAAAAGGCTGAACTAGAAAAGCTTGATTTGATTGAGGCCGAGCTCAATCTACAGCGTGAGTGGGCAGATTATCGTTGGAAAAAAGCATCTTCTGAGTGTTATCAAAAATATTTAGTGAATCGCTGTCTTAGCCAAACGCGCGCTCAGTATCGTAAAGAGATCGATCCGATTCGAGCGCAAGAAGTTGAACTCAATACGGCACAGCGGGAGCTGCGCGAGCTTCTAAAAGACGAGCGTGACGCAAAGCGCATTGCGGATAAGGCGGATCCTGCTAAAGCGGCAGAGCGTACTCAAAATAAGCGTGCCTTCGAAGAAAAACAACAGGAAGCTGCTAAGCGAGCAGCAGACTTAGAGGAGCGACGCAAAGATGCACCGCGTCGTGCACAAGAAAATAAAGCAGGTACCCAGTTACAGTAAAGAGACTGATTTTGGCCAAAGCAAAAACCATTTATGTATGCCAGGCATGCGGCGGCAGTACCCCCCGTTGGCAAGGGCAATGCCCAGCATGCCAAGCTTGGAACACCCTGGAAGAAAGTCTTTCTGAATCGACCTCGAGCAATGCCCGTTTTCAGGGTTTAGCGCAGGCCGTACCCCGTCAAAAATTATCTGCCATCAAGGCCGAGGACATGCCGAGATTGCCTACTGGCGTAGATGAGTTTGACCGCGTCCTCGGTGGCGGCTTAGTGCCTGGCGGTGTCGTTCTTATCGGCGGTGATCCAGGCATTGGTAAATCGACACTGTTGTTGCAGGCCTTGGCGGAAATGAGCGCTGCTGGCGTTTCTGTTTTATATAGCAGTGGCGAAGAATCCGCTGCACAGATCGCGCTGCGAGCAAAGCGCATTGCCTTGACTGCGCCGCAACTGGAGGTTCTAGCTGAGATCCAGCTGGAAAAGTTATTGACTACGATTGATGCTGCCCGTCCCCAAGTGGTAGTAGTGGATTCGATTCAGACGGTCTACTCCGACGCCTTAACATCCGCGCCAGGCTCGGTTGCGCAGGTGCGCGAGTGTGCTGCGCAGCTTACCCGCTACGCTAAATCCAGTGGCATTTGCATGCTGATGGTGGGGCACGTGACCAAAGACGGTCATCTTGCTGGTCCGCGGGTGCTCGAACACATTGTTGATACCGTCTTGTATTTTGAGGGTGATACCCACTCTTCATTTCGTTTAGTGCGCTCGATAAAAAATCGCTTTGGCGCGGTCAATGAACTTGGTGTATTTGCCATGACCGAAAAAGGCCTCAAGGGCGTCTCCAACCCATCGGCCATCTTTCTTTCTCAGCATGCGGAGATGGTGCCAGGCGCTTGCGTGCTTGTTACGCAAGAAGGTAGCCGCCCCTTGTTGGTTGAAATTCAGGCTTTAGTGGATACGGCGCACATTCCCAATCCTAGACGCTTAGCAGTAGGCCTCGAGCAACATCGACTTGCTATGCTGCTTGCCGTTTTGCATCGCCATGCAGGAATTGCCTGCTTTGATCAGGATGTCTTTCTCAATGCTGTTGGTGGCGTGAAGATTTCTGAGCCAGCAGCTGACTTGGCAGTTCTGTTGGCCATTCAATCGTCGATTCGGAATCGTGCCTTGCCGAAGGAGTTGATCGTATTTGGTGAGGTGGGTTTGGCTGGAGAAATCCGCCCTTGTCCCCGTGGTCAAGAGCGCCTCAAAGAAGCCGCCAAACTGGGCTTTAGTATCGCCATCATTCCAAAAGCCAATTTACCCAAGAGCAAGATCCCAGGTTTGCGCGTCATTCCGGTAGAGCGTATCGATGAGGCCATCTCTGCTGCGAACGAACTCAGTTAGCACTATTGTTAGCGCTATTGACTAACGCTCGTTAGCGCAAGTCTTCAGCCTGAATTAGTAAGACCTGTTCATTCCCTGCGGAGACGTCCATCCAAATCACTGGAATCTGGGGGAAGGCTTTGTGAAAGTGTTCCACTTCATTGCCAATTTCCAATACCAGCGCACCACGCTCGCTAAGGTAGCCCGATGCATTCGCAATAATCTTCCGAATCAAGTCCATGCCATCTTCGCCGCCAGCCAGAGCAAGAGCGGGTTCAGCATGGTATTCGGCGGGGAGGGCGCGCATGCTAGCTGCATTCACATAGGGAGGATTGCAGATAATTAAGTCAAAGCGGTTTTCGTCAATGGGGTCGGGCAAGGGACTCCAAAGATCACCATGAAACAATTCAATCTGAGTACTTAAACCATGGCGATCTAAATTACGAGCGGCCACCGCCAAGGCAGGCGCACTAATATCACAGGCGCTCACATGAATATCTGGGCAAGAAAGCGCCAGTAAGACGGCAAGCGAGCCATTGCCAGTACATAAATCAAGGGCACGGCCATCGGCAGGCAGCCATGGCTCGAGCGCTCCTTCAGTAATGAGTTCAGCAATCCACGAGCGGGGAACAATGCTTTGTTCATTGCAATGGAATGGCACACCCATAAGCCATGCCTCTTCCAGAATATACGCCAATGGTTTGCGAGTACGGATGCGCTCATTGGCAATTGCAAGCGCAGCGCCATAAAGACCTTGATCAAGCGGTGCTTGTAGTTGATCTAAGGCGTCACTTGGACTGATCTGCAGCTGTTTGCTAATAATCCACAAGGCCTCACTCTGGGCATCGATAGCGCCGTGCCCGTAGTTGAGTTTGGCTTGATTCAGGTGATCAGTAAGCCGATTAATCGATTCTTCTACGGTAGCGATGGGGTTGTCGTAGGACTGAGGCTCTGGATCCATGGGCTTAGGCGATCAACTGCTCAAGTACGCGCTTGTAAATGTTCTTCAGCGGCACAATGTCTTCGGCGTTAACGGATTCATTTACCTTATGGCTCGTCGCATTAATGGGTCCAAACTCCACTACTTGAGAGCAAATCTTGGCGATAAAGCGGCCATCGCTCGTGCCACCGGTAGTAGAGAGTTCAGTGATAACGCCGGTTTCATCTTGAATGGCTTTACGCAGCGCACTTGCCAAGGCTTCATCTCCGGTGATAAAGGGGCTTCCCCCCAAAACCCAATCAATCGAAAACCTCAAGCCCGCTTCAGTGAGAATGGCATCGACCCTCTGACGTAATTGCTCAGGCGTACTCTCCGTTGAAAAACGGAAATTAAAGTCGATGGTGAGCTCACCCGGAATGACATTATTTGCGCCAGTACCCGCGTGAATATTCGAAATCTGAAAACTCGTGGGCTGAAAGTAGCGATTACCCCGATCCCATTCGGTGCTCACCAGTGCCTGTATGGCGGGTGCAGCCAAATGAATGGGGTTCTCACCGAGGTGAGGGTAGGCAATGTGGGCTTGGATACCCTTGATGTGCAACTTGCCAGACAGGGAGCCACGCCTGCCGTTCTTAATCATGTCACCCAATTGATTAACCGAGGTAGGCTCACCAATCACGCAGTAATCGAGTCGTTGACCTTGCTTTTTAAGGCGCTCGCACATCACTACTGTGCCATCGTTGGCTGGACCTTCTTCGTCGCTGGTAATTAAAAAAGCAATCGTACCGGCATGCTCTGGATTGGCGATAACGAATTCTTCAGTAGCAACCACAAACCCTGCAAGGGAGGTTTTCATATCGGCTGCGCCGCGGCCATATAAATAGTCACCGCGGATGGTGGGGGTAAATGGATCACTCTCCCACTTTTCTAAAGGGCCGGTGGGAACCACATCGGTATGTCCGGCAAACATCAATACTTTGCCAGCATCACCCTGTACCCCTTTTTTAATGGCCCACAGATTGGTCACCTGAAAGTCACTTGGGCCACCCACTACGCTTTCAATATGAAAGCCTAACTCCTTCAAGCGATTCGCGATTAAATCCTGACAACCGCCATCGGCTGGCGTAACCGAACGGCAGGCAATCAGGGCTTTGGTTAATTCAATCGCTGCGCTCATGATTAATCGCGTAAGAGCTCGTTAATGGCAGTTTTTGCTCGGGTTTGGGCATCGACTTTCTTCACGATGATGGCGGCGTAGAGGCTGTATTTGCCATCCGCTGAAGGGAGTGAGCCAGGCACCACCACTGAACCGGCAGGCACACGACCATAATGAATTTGACCGGTCTCCCGATCGTAAATCTTGGTGCTTTGGCCAATAAAGACGCCCATCGATAGAACACTGTTCTCTTCAATCACGACACCCTCAACTACTTCGGAGCGCGCGCCAATAAAGCAGTTGTCTTCAATGATGACGGGACCGGCCTGAATTGGCTCTAAAACACCGCCAATACCAACGCCGCCGGATAAGTGCACATTCTTACCAATTTGAGCGCAGGAACCAACGGTTGCCCATGTGTCTACCATGGTGCCTTCGCCGACGTATGCGCCAATATTGACGTACGAGGGCATCAAAACCGCATTCTTACCAATGAAGGAGCCGCGGCGCGCAACAGCCGGAGGGACAACCCGAAAGCCACCCTCAATGAAGTCCGCCTCAGTCCAGTTCTCAAACTTGCTGGGTACTTTGTCGTAAAACTGGGTAAAGCCACCGGCTGGCATGACTTTATTGTCCTCTAGACGGAAAGACAATAAGACTGCCTTTTTAACCCATTGGTTGACTTCCCATTGCCCCACAGAACGGCGCTCGGCAACACGAATACGCCCCCGATTGAGGCCGTCAATGACCGCACTAACGGCATTGCGGATTTCGGTGGAAATGTCCCCTGCAGACAGGTTGGCTCGGTTGTCCCAGGCTTGTTCGATAACGCTTTGTGGTGATTGGCTCATGCTTTTTAGATAACTATCAGATTGTTAAGGGTTTTAGCCCTAAATGGCGAAACTTCATTATATCGGTGGAGCAAATTCCGGGGTCGGGCTTTGTTAACTTGCTATCATCTTAATCAGGGAATTTACCCCCTTTTTCTTGAACCAGTCAGACTTTTTTTACCCCGCAAAGCGCCCTGTGCAACTCAAATCAATCAAACTTTCTGGCTTTAAGTCATTCGTCGATCCAACCCATTTTGAGTTGCCAGGTCAACTGATTGGTGTGGTGGGGCCAAATGGGTGTGGAAAATCGAACATTATTGATGCCGTTCGCTGGGTTTTGGGCGAATCGCGGGCCAGTGAATTGCGCGGCGAATCGATGCAGGACGTGATTTTTAATGGATCTGGATTGCGTAAGCCATCTGGCCGCGCCAGCGTCGAGCTCCTGTTTGACAACGCCGATGGTCGCGCACATGGTCAGTGGAGTGCGTTTACGGAACTAGCAGTAAAGCGGGTGCTCACCCGCGATGGCAACTCCAGCTATTACGTTAATAACCAAGTCGTCCGTCGCAAAGACATTCAGGATATTTTCCTAGGTACGGGCATGGGGCCACGCGGTTACGCGATTATTGGTCAAGGTACGATTAACCGCATTTTGGAATCCAAGCCAGAAGAGCTGCGGGTGTTCTTAGAAGAGGCTGCCGGCGTTTCAAAATACAAAGAGCGCCGCAAAGAGACTGCCTCACGCCTTGAAGATACACAAGAGAATTTAGTCCGCGTACAAGACATCTTGCGCGAGTTGGAAAAGCAACTTGAGCGCCTGGAGAGTCAGGCTACAGTTGCAGAGCGTCACAACCTATTGCAAGTAGAAATGAAATCACAGCAGCAATTGCTGTGGCTTGTGCGCCAAACGGAGGCCGGCAAAGAACAAGAGCGCCATGCCAACGGCATCCGCGATACACAAGTTCAGCTAGAAGAGCAGACCGCGAAATTGCGCCATGCCGAAGCCGAGCTCGAAGCGATGCGGGCACAGCAGTACGCCCTCCAAGATAAGGTATCCGAAGCGCAAGGTGAGCTCTATCAAACCAATGCCGATGTCACTCAGGTTGAGGCAGAGATTCGGTATGTGCAGGAGGCGCGTCAGCGTCTGCAACAGCAAACTCAGGATCTGCAGTCGCAATTGCAACGGTGGACCGTTCAAGAAACCGATGCGGCTCAAGCACAGCGCTCTGCGGAGCACGAGTTAAGTCTCGCGACAGAACAAGAGCGCAATTTACAAACCCAACTGGCATCGTTGCAAGAACAGTTGCCTGGGCGCGAAGAGGCTTATCAAACAGCAGCTGCGCAGTTGAATGCAGCGCGCGACAGTGTTGCTGCCATTGATCAACGTTTAGCAAGCTTAGGCGAGCGAGCAAAAGCGATTGCTTTGCAGTTGGAGGAATCTGGCGCTCGTCAAGCGCGCCTTGAGTCCGAGCTGACCGGCATGCGAAAGCCCAATGCAGAAGCATTGCAAATGGCTTTGGATCGCCAAGTGATGGCGCAGCGCAAGGTGGAAGAAACTAAATCCCGTGCTTTAGAGATGCAGCAGCGTGTGCCAGCAGCGGATGAGGCGCGCAACCGGGCGCAGCAGCAAATACAGTCGGCTAATCAGGATCTGGCCCAAACCGAGGCCAGGTTAACCGCCTTAACCGCACTTCAGGCCAGCGTGCAAGCACAAGGAAAAATTGGTCCATGGCTTGAAAGCAAAGGCCTGAAAGAAAGCAAGCGCTTATGGCAAGACCTCAAGGTCGAGAGCGGTTGGGAAACAGCCCTTGAATCGGTTTTGCGTGAGCGGCTTGCTGCGGTCACTGGTAAAAATGCAGAAGAGGCAGTTGCGTTAGCGAAAGACGCGCCGCCAAGTCGCTTAGCCATTTTATTGGCCGATGAATTGCCTGCAGCGCAGATCAATGCACCTGCGGAGTTCACCTTATTGCTGTCTCGCATTCAGAGTGCGGGCGCGCCGCGCGTGATGCAGGTGTTGCAAGAGTGGTTGGGCGCAGTCTTTATTGCTAATAATTTAGAAGACGCACTGCATCGCCGTGACAAGTTGCCTGCAGGCGCAACCTTAGTGACCCAAGAGGGCCATTTGGTCAGCCGGGTTGGTGTACAGCTCTATGCTGCTGACTCAGAGCAATCCGGCATGTTGGCGCGTGCCCAAGAAATGGGGAGCCTGGAGAAACAGTTAAAGGCACAGCGTTTAATTCAGAGCGAGTTGCAAGACGAGCTCGACCAATGCGCCGCTAATTACCACGCTGCTCACCAAGCTGCTGAGCAGTCGCGTATCAATGCCGAGCATGCCGTTCAGGAAGCGCATGGATTTGAAGTAGAGCAGATGCAGCTTACACAAGCAGAAGAGCAATATAGTCAACGTGCTGCACAAATTCAGTCGGAGTTGGCTGAAATTAGCAGGCAGCAGGAGCAGCACAATAGCAATGGCGCGCAATCGCAGGCAGCATTGGATCAAGCGCAAGCCGACAAAGAGCGGCTACATCTCGAGTTAGAAAATGCCCAATCGAATCTAGCGCTTACCAGTGAAGAGCGCGAAAGTTTGCGCACGAACTTGCGCACTGCGGAGATGGCGGCCCAAGAAGCCGCCTTTGCGACCCGCTCATTGCAGCAGCGCATTGCCGATTTACAGCGCGATCAAAGCACGGCACGCGATCAAATCATCGAGATTCAGGATAAGTATGCTGCATGCGAGCCAGAGCTTGCGGGCCTGAGCGATGAAGCAGCCCAAGAAAATCTCCAGGGACAGCTAGTAGTTCGTGCCGAGCGTGAAGCGGCATTAGCAAATGCCCGAACTGAGCAAGACGCGATGCTGCACCAATTGCGCGAGTCCGACGAAGGACGGCTCTTAATTGAGCGTAGCTTGCAGCCGATGCGCGACAAAGTCATGGACCTGCAACTGCGTGAGCAAGCTGCCCGTCTCAACTTTGAGCAGTTTGCGACTTTGCTTGCGGATGCAGAAGCCGATCTCATTAGTCTTGAAACCCGTTTCAGTGGCGAGCTCAAAGTAGGACACCTGCAAAGCGAGGTTAACCGCTTGAATAGCGAGATTCAGTCGCTTGGTCCGGTCAACATGGCCGCGCTGGATGAGTTAGCCAGTTCGCGTGAGCGGAAATCATTCCTGGATGCCCAATCGGCCGACTTGAACGAGGCGATGCAAACCTTAACCGACGCGATTGCAAAGATTGATGCAGAGACACGCGATCTTTTGCAAGGCACATTCGATCAGGTCAACGGCCATTTTGGACGACTCTTCCCTGAGTTATTTGGCGGTGGCCATGCTGAGCTCGTGATGACGGGCGAAGAAATCTTAGATTCAGGCGTGCAAGTGATGGCGCAACCACCAGGCAAGAAAAATAGTTCGATTTACCTGCTTTCGGGTGGTGAGAAAGCCTTAACCGCAATTGCCCTCGTGTTCTCCTTGTTCTTGCTGAACCCAGCGCCATTTTGCTTGCTTGATGAGGTCGATGCACCGCTCGATGATGCTAATACATTGCGCTACTCAGAGATGGTTGCTAGGATGTCTGCTAAGACGCAGTTTGTCTTTATCTCACACAACAAGATCACCATGGAAATTGCTCACCAATTAATTGGCGTCACCATGCAGGAGCAGGGTGTATCGCGTATTGTTGCTGTGGATATTGCCTCTGCGGTATCGATGGTTGAGGCCGCCTAAATGGGACTGGAGCAAATCGCAGCGACGCTGGGTTTGTCGGAATTGCAATTTGCCTTGGGCTTAATTGGCATTCTCCTTGTGGTCTTGGTGGCAATTGTTAATCTGCGTAGCGCACGTGCGAAGCGCCAAGTACATGCGCCAGTTGAACCTGGATTTGCTGATGCAGCGAAACAGAATCAGCTTGGCGATCGCATGGAGCCTGGATTTTCTGAGCCCATGCATGTGCTTCCTACGAAAGCACCTCGTTTTGCAATTGATCCGCGCATCGATTGTGTGATTTCTTTGCGGTTTGAGAGCCCCATTAAGGGAAGTGAAATCATGGGCGAGGTAGCAGGTTGGCCTCGCTTTGGCGCGCATTGGATATACGAAGGCTTGCGGGCAGATGGTCGCGAAGGCGACTGGGAATCCATTGGCATGGATGCTAATTACGCGGAACTGCAACTCGCGATTCAGCTTGCTAGTCGTAAAGGACCGATCGGGGTGCTAGAGCTTTCCGATTTCTGTTCACGCAGCCAAGCTTTAGCCGATGTATTGGACGCACAAATTGACATGCCCAGTGTCAGCACCATGATTGAAAGTGCTAAGGAGCTCGATGCGATTGCAGCAGAAAGCGATATTCAGCTCAGTATTAATGTGGCCTTTGATGGCAAAGAAAAAACGCGTGCCGAATTAGACGCACTGATGCAAGAACGAAATTTTGTGCTGTCAAAAAATAGTCGGTCCTATGTTTTTTTCTCAAACGATCAAATATTGTTTGCCAGTAACTCACTTGATCCAGATCAGCCTATTACCGGAATCTCATTATTATTAGAGCTTCCTTTAGTAGCGCAAGAGCAAATGGGATTTGAGCGCATGCTCGCAGAGAGCGTGGCCCTAGCTGAGTTGATGCAAGGCCGGATTGTCGATGATAATGGCGTCAATCTGACCGAGAATGCCGTGATTGCAATTCGCCAACACTTGGATGGCCTATACAGTCGCCTCGAGCAAAGTGGCATCGCAGCTGGCTCGGCGACTGCTACGCGCTTATTCAATTAAGGATAGGGCATGCTGCATTCGGATCCGATGCAGTCAGCGGAGCGATATGCTTGGCTCCAGTTAGAGCTGGCACGCTTAGATCATGCCTACTATGTGCTCGATACCCCCTTATTACCCGATAGTGAATACGACCGCCTGTATCGTGAGCTAATTACGCTGGAGCAGACTCATCCGGATTGGGTTACGCCAGATTCACTCTCGCAACGCGTTGGCGGCACTGCTTTAAAAGAATTTACGAGCGTCAAGCACGCCGTACCCATGCTGTCCCTTAATAATGGCTTTGATGATGAAGAGGTAATGGGCTTTGATCGCCGCTGCCGTGAGGGCTTGCAAAAACCCCACGTAGTTTATGCAGGCGAGTTGAAGTTTGACGGTCTAGCCATTTCCCTGCGTTACGAAAATGGCCTACTAGTCCAAGCGGCTACCCGTGGCGATGGCAGCAGTGGTGAAGACGTTACGGCTAACATTAAAACCATTCGAGCGATACCACTGCGCCTCAAAGGTGATGCCATTCCAGCGGTATTCGAGGTCCGTGGCGAGGTCTTTATGTACCTCGCTGATTTTGCCAAGATGAACCAAGAGGCAGCCAGCTTAGGTGAAAAAGAATTTGCAAATCCGCGCAATGCTGCTGCTGGTAGCCTACGTCAGTTGGATTCCAAAATTACCGCAAAACGGCCTTTATCCTTTTTTGCCTATGGCGTAGGTGTGTGTGAGCCACAAGCTTGGCTACCAGAGTCCCATAGCGCATTACTCGATCAATATCGAAGTCTAGGTCTGCCGGTCTGTGCGGAACGCAAAATTCTGTCATCGGTTGACGATATTCTCAATTTCTATCAAGAGATCGGTAGCAAGCGCGATGCCTTGCCTTATGACATTGATGGCGTTGTCTATAAAGTCAATTCCTTTGCGGAGCAAGCCCAGCTTGGCTTTGTGTCGCGGGCGCCGCGCTTTGCTTTAGCCCATAAGTATCCTGCCCAAGAAGCCCTCACAACAGTACTCGGAATTGATGTTCAGGTCGGTCGCACTGGCGCAATTACCCCAGTAGCACGACTTTCTCCAATAGAGGTCGGCGGCGTTACCGTTACCAATGCCACGCTACACAATGAAGATGAAGTAAGGCGTAAAGACGTACGCATTGGCGATACTGTGGTGGTAAGGCGTGCGGGCGATGTGATACCCGAAGTGGTGTCGGTGGTGCTAGAGCGTCGCCCCACTCAAACGAATGCATTTGAGATGCCAACCCGCTGTCCCGTATGTGATTCGCATATTGAGCGCGTAGCGGATGAAGCCATTGCACGCTGCAGTGGCGGTTTGTTTTGCGGCGCGCAGCGTAAGCAGGCCTTGGTCCATTTTGCGCATCGGCGCGCCATGGACATTGAGGGCCTTGGAGAAAAGATTGTCGATCAACTGGTAGACAACAATCTCGTTCGTACTCCAGCCGATTTATACCGACTGGGATTTACGGCGGTAGCCAATTTAGAGCGCATGGGCGAGAAGTCCGCTGATAATTTAATTCAGGCGATTAATCAATCGCGAACAACCACCTTGGCCCGCTTCATTTTTGCTTTGGGTATTCGCCATGTGGGTGAAACCACGGCAAAAGATCTAGCTAATCACTATCAAAATATGCATGCCCTGATGGATGCCACAGGCGAAGACCTGCTAACGGTTCGGGATGTTGGCCCGGTTGTGGCGGATTCGATCACGGGCTTCATGCAAGAGCCCCACAACCGTGAGGTGATCGAGCAGTTGCTAGCATCGGGCATGGCGCTCAGCGTAGAAGAAAAAAAGGTCAGTGCGGCCGTAGCGGGTAAAACATTTGTACTCACGGGCACGCTGCCTACCTTATCGCGGGATGAGGCAAAAGAGCGGCTGGAGCGCGCTGGCGCCAAAGTAGCCGGATCGGTTTCTAAAAAGACCGATTATGTTGTAGCAGGCGATGACGCAGGCAGCAAACTCACCAAAGCGGAAGAGCTTGGCGTGCCTGTGATTGATGAGGCAACGATGTTGGGTTTGCTAGGGTAGGAGTAAAGCAATACCAATTGCGCATACGCGCTAGCTTGCTAATACATCTAGGATTTCAGTTTCAATCTGGATTTGCAACTTTGGATTTTTGCTTAGCTCTTCGGCATTGAGTAGCAATACGTCTTCCACACGCTCACCTAAAGTATTAATGCGGGCGGTATGGATCGATACGCGGTGTTTTGCAAGTACCTTTGCTACTGCATAGATCAGCCCGGTACGATCGCTTGCTGAGAGCGATAGCACGACGTATTGACCTCGATCATCGGGTTGCATATTGACCCTAGCTTGCACTGGAAAGCTGCGGGACTGCCTGGATAGGCGACCCATACTTGGTGCTGGAAGCAAGTCGCTTTTTTCAAGCGCCGTCTTGAGTTCGTATTCCACCAGCTGAATGAGATCGCGGTAACTGCCGGTTTCGGTTAGGCGATTCATGCCGGTGACTTGAAAGGTGTCTAGTGCATAACCATGCCGCGTCGTATGAATACGGGCGTCCCAGATCGAGAAGCCATTGCGCTCAAAGTAGGCGCAGATGCGCGCAAATAGATCGGCTTGATCGGGTATATAGACAGCGACTTGAAGACCTTCCCCAACCGTCGATAATCTGGCACGCACCACGGGCTCTACACTATTGACGTGATTGAAGAGATGCCGAGTTAGCCAGGCAATATCACCCGCATCTTGGCGTAAGAAAAAAGCAACGTCCAATTTTTGCCATAAGTCAGCATATGCTTCGTCTTCAATCCTATTCAATCTGAGATTACGTCGAGATTCTTCTTGATGTTGGGCCAACTCCGATGTGGCATCGGTCTTGGCGCCACCCAGCACGCGCAAGGTGGCTCGGTAGAGGTCTTCTAGTAACTTGGCTTTCCAGGCATTCCATACCTTGGGGCTGGTGCCCCGGACATCGGCAACGGTGAGCAGATAGAGCGCAGTCAAATGACGCTCATCGCCCATCTCTTTCGCAAATTGCGCAACGACATCGGGATCGGAGATGTCTTGCTTTTGGGCTACCTGGCTCATCTTCAGATGCTTTGCTACTAGCCACACCAAGAGTTCGGTATCTGCTTTGCTAAGGCCATGGTCTTTGGCAAACTGCCGCATATCGCGCATGCCTAATTCGGAATGATCACCACCACGACCTTTAGCGATGTCATGAAAGAGGGCAGCTAAGACAATCAGCCAGGGTTTATCAAAGTTGGCAATCAAGCGACTGCAGTAGGGGAACTCCTGCGTATGTTCCATGATCATGAAGCGACGCACATTGCGCAACACCATCAAGATGTGTTGATCAACGGTATAGACATGAAATAAATCATGCTGCATTTGCCCGACAATTTTTCGAAAGGCAGGTAAGTAACGACCTAATACGCTGGTTCGGTTCATCAACTGGAAGGCGCGTGTGACCCCGTCTGGCTGTTTGAGTATTTCCATGAACAGCGCACGGTTCGCGGGATCCTTGCGCCATTGGCTATCCATGCGTTTGCGCACGTTGTACAGCGCCCTAAAGATGGTTGCAGAGAGGCCGGTTAAGGTGGGTGATTGAGTAAAGACTAAAAAGGTTCTGAGAATCTCCTCGGGGTGTTTCTCATAAAGCATGGGATCGGTGATATCGAGCAAGCCCTGACGCTCAATGAAGAATTGATTCTCTTGCCCAGGAATGGCGTGGGTTGTTTTTGATTCTTGTGGAAATAGCAAGGCTTCAATGTTTTGCAGCAGCACATCATTAAGCTGGGTTACCGCTTTTGCTGCCCAGTAGTAGCGACGCATGATGGCTTCGCTCGCCGCGCGATTGGTCTCAGCCTCAATTCCCATTGCGCTCGCGAGTGGTGCCTGTAAATCAAATGCTAGTACATCTTGACGGCGTTTTACGAGTAAATGCAAGTGAGCGCGAATGGTTTCGAGTAGGCGTTTATTGCGTTTGATCTCGGTAAGCTCACGCTGAGTAATGATGCCTTTCTTATACAGATCCTGAAAGCCATTACCAAACCGCGCTGCTTTGCTCACCCAAGTAATAATTTGGATATCGCGCAAGCCTCCTGGACTCTCTTTGCAATTGGGCTCTAAAGAGTAGGGCGTATCTTGGTATTTTTGATGGCGCTGCTTGAGCTCAAGCAATTTAGCTTGAAAGAAGGCCTTGGGATCCATGGCATCCCAATAGGCTCTTGAGAATTGCGTGAATAGAGCGCGATTACCGCCTAAAAAGCGCGCCTCCAACAAAGTAGTTCGGACTGTGATGTCTTGGGCTGCTTCCGATAAACACTCGGCGCTGTTCCGAACGGACGAGCCAATTTCCACTCCGGCATCCCAGCATTGCGCAATGAATTGCTCGACGCGAGCAGATAGCGTTGCTGACTCGAGGTCGGGTAACAAAATTAAGATATCGACATCGGAGTAGGGAAAAAGTTCGCTGCGGCCATAGCCGCCGACCGCAAGCAGAGCAGCATCAGCATGCAATTGGCATTGCGACCACAAATTCATGAGTAGAACGTCGCTCATGCTACTGAGTTGCTTGCTTAGTTTGTCGACGCCTTGGTGGGTCTTAAACTCAGCATAGGCTTGCTCGCGAGCACTTCGTAACTGGACCCCATTGGTGATCGCAACTTGATTTCGTGTGGCCGTACTCATGAATGGGGGTATGCCGTTTTCGAGGGCGATCTATGCGCTGGGGCGGAAATGCAAACCGGCGACGCATTCTGGGGGCGGGTTGCTACCTTCTGACCAAGTGAGGACTTCAACGCCCTTGTGAGTCACGAGTAAGGTGTGCTCCCACTGCGCTGACAGACTGCGGTCTTTGGTTTTTACAGTCCACTGATCTGGCATCGTGCGAATGTCGCGTTTGCCGGCATTGATCATGGGCTCAATGGTGAAGGTCATGCCGGCCTCTAATGTTTCGCCAGTGCCTGGTCTGCCGTAATGCAGAATTTGTGGGTCTTGGTGAAAGACTTTGCCAATACCATGACCGCAGTACTCACGCACAATCGAGTAGCCGGCTTTTTCAGCATGGGTTTGGATCACGTGACCGATATCGCCTAAGCGCGCGCCTGGCTTCACTTGGGCGATGCCAAGCCACATGCATTCAAAGGTAATTTGGGTTAACCGTTTCGCCAAGACCGATGGCTCGCCCACCATAAACATGCGACTCGTATCTCCGAAGTAGCCAGCAGGGGTGATCACGGTAATGTCTAGATTAACAACATCACCGGATTTCAAGATTTTGTCGCCAGGAATGCCATGGCAAATGACGTCATTGACTGAGGTGCAGATGGAGGCCGGAAAGGGTGGATACCCTGGCGGCTGGTAATTGAGTGGTGCTGGAATGGTTTTTTGCACGTCGCGCATAAAGGTATGGCAAATGCGATCCAGCTCACCAGTACTGATGCCAGGCTTCACAAAAGGCGCTACGTGGTCTAACACTTCGCTGGCCAGGCGGCCCGCTTCACGCATCCCTTGGATGTCGTTTTCGTCGGTAAATACACTATTCATTCTTTTATTATCAACGACTTGGCTGTTTTATGGGCAATCCAAGGGCATTTCAGGCGCCTCTAGGTAGGGGGCATGAGCCAGTCAGGGCGTCCTAGTTAATTGATATTTAAGCTATAATTTTTGGATCGGTTGATTAGATGGCGTACATGTGACGGTATTGGGTGAGCCGAAATTGCGGGTTAGGCCTTCCAGGGTGGCATTTTTTAGTGCAGCTAGGACCTAACCTTAGATCAAACCCTTAGGAGAATGTTATGTCAGTGACTATGCGTCAGATGCTGGAAGCCGGTTGCCATTTTGGCCACCAAACACGTTTCTGGTCCCCCAAGATGGCCCCTTATATTTTTGGCCATCGCAATAAAATTCATATTATCAATTTGGAAAAAACATTTCCCATGTTTCAGGAAGCCCTGAAAGTGGCAAAACAAATTGCAGCCAATCGCGGCACTATTTTGTTTGTTGGTACCAAGCGCCAATCCCGCGAGATCATCGCCGAAGAAGCTGCGCGTGCGGGCATGCCATACATCGATAGCCGCTGGCTCGGTGGCACCCTCACCAACTTCAAAACCGTCAAAGGTTCCTTAAAGCGCCTTAAAGATATGGCTATTGCCAAAGAAGCGGGCGACTGGGAAAAGCTTTCTAAGAAAGAAGCACTCGGCAATGACCGTGACCTCGATAAATTACAAAAGGCCTTGGGTGGTATTCAGGATTTGAATGGCGTACCCGATGCAATTTTCGTCGTCGACGTCGGCTATCACAAGATTGCGATTACTGAAGCCAAGAAATTGGGCATTCCAGTCATCGCTGTTGTGGATACCAACCACTCCCCTGAAGGCGTTGATTACATCATTCCTGGTAACGATGACTCTAGCAAGGCAGTAACGCTGTATGCACGCGGTATTGCGGATGCCATCTTGGAAGGCAAGGCAAACTCAGTACAAGAGATTTTGACTGCCGTTAAAGAAGGCGAAGAAGAGTTTATTGAAGAAGGGAAGGCTGAGTAATGGCTGCAATTACCGCTGCAATGGTTGGCGACCTTCGCGCCAAAACCGATGCTCCAATGATGGAGTGTAAAAAAGCATTGACCGAAGCCGATGGCGATATGGCCAAGGCAGAAGAAATTCTGCGCGTGAAGCTGGGTAGCAAAGCTAGCAAAGCCGCTTCCCGCGTTACTGCTGAGGGCGTGGTCGCCGCTTTCATCAATGGCACTACTGGCGCCTTAATTGAAGTCAATTGCGAAACCGACTTTGTTTCGAAGAATGATGACTTCTTGGCCTTTACAGACAATTGCGCCAAGCTGGTTGCCAACAGCAGCCCAGCTGATGTGACTGCCTTAGCTGCATTGCCTCTTGAGGGCGAAACCGTTGAGACCATTCGCGCCAAGTTGATTGGCCGCATTGGTGAAAACATTACTCCACGTCGCTTTAAGCGTTTTTCTGGTGATAGCAAGTTGGTTTCATATTTACATGGAACCCGCATTGGTGTGATGGTCGAGTTCACTGGCGACGAAGTAGCTGCGAAAGACGTTGCAATGCACATCGCCGCGATGAAGCCAGTTGCCCTGTCTACTGCTGAAGTGCCGGCAGAAAACATTGCGACCGAGCGCAACATTGCAGAGCAAAAAGCAGCGGAATCCGGTAAGCCTGCCGATATTGTTGCGAAGATGGTTGAGGGTTCGGTGCAAAAGTACCTGAGAGAGGTATCGCTTTTGAATCAACCCTTCGTGAAAAACGATAAGCAAACCGTTGAGCAAATGCTAAAGACCGCAAACACGACCATTAAGTCATTTACGATGTTCATCGTAGGCGAGGGCATTGAAAAGCGTCAGGATGACTTCGCTGCTGAAGTAGCTGCGCAGGTGGCTGCCGCAAAAGCAAGCGCATAAAAGAGCCCTTTAAAAGTAAAGGGGGTTGCCCCCTTGGTTTTATCTGGTTCTGTATCCCAAGAGGGCGTGGAAGCGAAAGTTTCTACGCCCCTTTCTTTGCCCTTTATAATGGGAATCAACCATTAAAAAATACATATAAATCAATAACCTAAGCAGACTAAACGACCATGCCAGCATACAAGCGCGTACTCCTAAAACTTTCTGGTGAAGCGTTAATGGGTGAGGATGCTTTTGGCATCAACCCAGCCACCATCGACTCCATGGTCGCTGAAATCACCGAGGTGGTCCGCCTTGGTATTGAGCTGGCGATTGTGATTGGCGGCGGTAATATTTTCCGCGGTGTAGCTGGTGGCGCTGCCGGTATGGACCGCGCTACAGCGGACTACATGGGTATGTTGGCTACCATGATGAATTCCTTGGCGCTACAGGATGCCTTGCGGCAAAAGGGCGTTGAAGCCCGTGTTCAATCGGCTTTGCGCATGGATCAAGTGGTTGAGCCCTACATTCGCCCAAGAGCGATTCGGGCCATGAGCGAAGGTAAGGTAGTGATTTTTGCTGCCGGTACTGGTAATCCCTTTTTTACGACGGACACTGCTGCAGCTTTGCGCGGCGCAGAGATGGGCGTTGACATCATGCTCAAGGCAACTAAAGTCGATGGCATCTACAGCAGCGATCCCAATAAAGATGCGAGTGCGACACGCTACGATTCGATTACCTTTGACGAGGCGATCATTCAAAACCTGCAAGTAATGGATGCAACTGCGTTTGCCTTGTGCCGCGATCGCAAGTTGCCGATTAAAGTATTTTCAATCTTAAAACCGGGAGCTTTGCTGCGTGTGGTGCAGGGCGAGTCCGAAGGCACCTTGGTGCACGTCTAATAGGAGAACAGCATGTCCGCAGCGGAAATTAAAAACACTACCGAACAAAAGATGCAAAAGTCGCTTGAGTCCTTAAAGAGCGGTCTGGCAAAAATTCGCTCGGGCCGTGCTAACCCCGGCATCTTAGAGCACATTCAGGTTGATTACTACGGCAATCCAACTCCATTGAGTCAAGTTGCTAATTTGGGTTTGGCTGATGCACGCACGATTAATGTCCAGCCGTTTGAGAAGACCATGGTGGCGGTGATTGAAAAAGCCATTCGGGATTCTGACTTGGGTTTAAATCCAGCATCACAAGGCACGGTTATTCGAGTACCAATGCCAGCTCTGACGGAAGAGCGTCGCCGTGAATTAACCAAGCTCGTTAAAAGTGAAGGTGAAGATGCGAAGATTGCGGTCCGCAATTTACGCCGGGACGCCAATGAGCATTTAAAACGCCTGACGAAAGATAAAGAAATTTCTGAGGATGAAGAGCGTCGGGCTACCGATGAAATTCAGAAGATGACAGACAAAGCAGTCATCGACATTGACAAAATTGTGGTTGATAAGGAAAAGGAAATCATGACGGTGTAGTTGCTGTCCTGATCTTTGCTTATTAATAAAGCCCATGGTTAAACATACCAGCTCAACAATCGAGGTGCCTGAGGTAAGGGCAGTGCCACGCCATGTAGCGATCATCATGGATGGCAATGGGCGTTGGGCAAGTAAGCGTCACATGCCGCGCGTTGCGGGCCACTCTGAGGGCTTGGGTGCAGTTCGCAAGGTAGTTGAGGAATGCCGCCGCCAGGGGGTTGAATTTCTTACGGTGTTTGCTTTTAGTTCCGAGAATTGGCGTCGTCCCCCAGAAGAAGTCGGCTTTTTAATGAAGCTCTTCCTTAAATCTTTGCGCGGCGAAGTGGGCCGCTTAGCTGAAAATGGGATTCAGCTACGCTTGATTGGTGATTTAACTCAATTCGATCAGTCGATTCAGGAGATGATTACCTTCTCCCAAGAAAAGACGGCGCACTGCAACGACCTCACCTTAACGATCGCTGCGAATTACGGGGGGCGCTGGGATGTTTTGCAAGCGACGCGCGCAATGTTGCGTGTCAATCCTAATATTGCCGCCGACGCGGTATCGGAAGAACTGCTGCAGCCCTATTTATCGATGGCTTACGCACCCGAACCGGATTTGTTTATTCGTACTGGAGGCGAGCAGCGTGTCAGCAACTTCTTGCTTTGGCAGCTAGCCTATACCGAGTTGTACTTTACCGATACGCTCTGGCCAGACTTTGCTGCGACCGATCTACAGGCCGCATTCGATTGGTTTAGTCAACGCGAGCGCCGTTTTGGCCGTACCAGTGCCCAGCTTGCTTCAGAAATTCTTTCTACCTCCGCTTAAGCGACCCTTATGCTAAAAACCCGGGTAATTACTGCAACACTACTATTGGCAGTTTTTTTACCTATCCTGTTTCTATTGCCGCCGATCTACATTAATGGGCTTTTTCTTATCATGATTCTTTTGGCAGCATGGGAGTGGAGTCGCTTGATTGCTCCCGGCGCTACTCGAGCAGCGTTGATCTATGCAGCCCTGTGTTTCATTGCGATTGCGGCCTTACTCTTCTTTTCCAATGTGGATGTGGATATTGCGCTGCTGTTATTGGCGATGGTGTTTTGGGTTATTGGGGCGCCACTCATGATGTCCCGCGGCACTCGACTTACGCTATCGAAGTGGCAATTCTTTCTTGCTACCTTGGGTTTAATCATCCTGCCAGCCACCTGGTTTGCATTGGTGTTCTTGCGGGAAATGGGTTTGCTGTGGTTACTGACAGCAATGGCTTTGGTTTGGGTCGCTGACATTGGCGCCTACTTTGTTGGTAAAGCATTTGGGCGTCGTCGCCTAGCTCCCCAGTTAAGCCCAGGCAAAACGGTTGAAGGCGCCCTAGGCGGCATTGTGCTGTGCTGCCTATTTGCGACCCTATGTGCGCTGTATCTTCCGCCAACGGCAACCATTTTTGGTGCCTTTGCATTAGGGTGGGGTTGGTTACCGATGTTTTTGTTGGTGATCAGCCTAGCTGCACTCAGCATTGTGGGCGATTTATTTGAATCCCAACTCAAACGACTGTCTGGAGTAAAAGACAGTAGCCATTTGCTGCCTGGACATGGCGGCGTCCTCGATCGCATCGATGCGCTTTTGCCAACCATGCCAATCGCCGTATTACTCGTTGGACTTCTGAGATGAGTAGCTCCAGCAACCCTTCTTTGCGCCGCCGCGTTGCCGTATTGGGTTCCACCGGATCGATCGGTGTTAATACCCTAGATGTAATGCGGGCACATCCCGATCGCTTTCAGGTCGTTGCGTTGACGGCAGGACAGCAGGTCGAACGCTTGGCGCAGCAGTGCCTAGAGTTTAAGCCCCGCATTGCCGTGGTTGCCGATGCCACTGGCGCAGCTCAGTTAAAGCAATTACTGGCAGAAAAGAGCAGCCAACTGACCATCCTCCACGGCCCAGAGGCATTGCTCACTGCTGTTCTGGAGTCGGACTGCGATACCGTCATGGCGGCGATTGTAGGTGCTGCTGGTTTAGCACCTACCTTGGCCGCTGCTAGGGCCGGTAAACGCATTCTGCTGGCTAATAAAGAAGCCCTCGTGATGTCCGGCGATTTATTCATGAGCGCAGTCAAAGCGGGTGGTGCGGAGCTATTGCCGATTGATAGCGAGCACAACGCGATTTTTCAATGCTTACCAAATCGCTTTGGTTCTACATCGAATGGAAATACACGCGACCATTTTGGTGTTGAGGAGCTTTGGCTTACTGCATCTGGCGGCCCATTTCGGGAGAAGAGCCTTGCTGCATTAAAAACCATTACGCCTGATGAAGCATGTGCACACCCCAATTGGGTGATGGGGCGTAAGATCTCGGTCGATTCAGCGACCATGATGAATAAAGGCTTAGAGGTCATTGAGGCCCACTGGTTGTTTGGCTTGCCGCTAACTCAAATACGGGTATTGATTCATCCGCAGAGCGTGGTGCACTCCATGGTGCGCTATCGCGATGGCTCGGTGATTGCTCAATTGGGCCAGCCTGATATGCGAACCCCGATTGCCCATGGTTTAGCTTGGCCGGATCGCATCGATGCTGGCGTAGCGCCATTGAATTTAACGCAACTATCGGCCCTTCAATTTTCGGAGCCTGATTTTGATCGCTTTCCGTGCTTGGCGCTGGCATTTGAGGCAGCAAAAGCGGGCGGCACTGCTCCAGCTGTTCTGAATGCCGCCAATGAAGTGGCAGTGGCTGCGTTTTTGGATCAGCGCTTACCGTATTTACAAATCGCTGGTGTGGTTCGTGAAACACTGTCCGCCATTCAATCTGTCCCTGCCAGCTCCATTGAGATTGTGCTGGGTGCGGATGCGCAGGCACGCCGGGTTGCATCGCAGTTGGTTTCCACGCTAGCCAATAGATAAAGGTATCCGGTGCAAGGACTTATTACTCTTTTTACCTTCATTGTCACGATCGGGATTTTGGTGGGCTTTCATGAATATGGCCACTATGCCGCGGCGCGCATGTGCGGTGTGCGTGTATTGCGGTTTGCAATTGGTTTTGGTAAGCCTTTGTATCGCTTTACCAGCCAAAATAAAACCGAATGGGTAATTGGTTCGATTCCGCTGGGTGGGTATGTCAAATTACTCGACGGTCGCGATCCAGAGCAAACCATTGATGCAGCAAATGAGGCCACGGCCTTCGATCGTAAGCGACTATGGCAGCGCTCCTTTATTGTGGCTGCTGGGCCGCTAGCCAATTTTATTTTGGCGATTGTTTTTTTGATGGTGATTTATCTTGCTGGCGCGACGCAATTGCCGGCGCGCCTGCAGGCTCCACCCGAGGCATCGGTGGCTGCAAAGGTAGGATTGGTTGCAGGTGACCTGGTCACGGGTTGGCGCGATATTAATGCCGCTTCAGCCGATTTTCAGCCGGTCATTAGCTGGAACCAATTGCGCTGGCAACTATTGGATGCCATTACGGGCGAGAAAGGCTTTGTTTTGGAACTGACGAGCCCTAGCGGCAGCCGAACTGCTATGCCATTCCCTGCTGAGGCTTTGCCGCAAGTTCAGCCAAACCAAGATCCACTTCAAGCCTTAGGCATTAGGCCTGCAATCGCCAAGCCAGAGGAGATGGTGATGCTGCGCCTAGGCCCCATAGATGCACTTCTTTATGCAAGCGAACGGGTCTGGCTGATTACGGTGGTTTCAACCAAGTTAATGTTGGGCCTGGTTACTGGAGAAACCTCCTTAAACCAGCTGGGTGGGCCCTTAAGCATTGCCGATATGGCAGGTAAGTCAGCGCAAGTGGGTTGGCAGGCTTTTTTTGGCTTTTTAGCCCTGATGAGCATAAGCATTGGTCTACTGAATTTGATCCCAATCCCCATGCTGGACGGGGGTCAGCTCCTGTATGATGCATGGGAGCTGGTATCCGGAAAACGCTTACCCGTTTCAGTGCAAGAATGGCTTCATAAGTTAAGCTTTATCTTGTTGATTTCGCTAACAATTTTTGCTTTATTTAATGACCTACAACGGTATTTCTTATCTTGAATTTGTTCCAATTAGCCCCTCGATTTAGCCTCCGATTGCTGATTCAAGCAACATTTGTTCTGCTGACCAGTTTGGTCATGCCATTGCAAGCTGCTGAGAGCTT
Source organism: Polynucleobacter meluiroseus (assembly GCA_945947155.1). Lineage (GTDB taxonomy): Bacteria > Pseudomonadota > Gammaproteobacteria > Burkholderiales > Burkholderiaceae > Polynucleobacter > Polynucleobacter meluiroseus_G. The sequence continues at coordinate 28,277 of CAMEXM010000009.1, forward strand.
TGTGGTGAAAGACATTCGGGTGGAGGGTCTGCAGCGAGTTGAGCCGGGCACTGTCTTTAGTTATTTGCCGATTCAGGTGGGCGAAACCTTTACGCAGGCAAAAGGGGCTGAGTCCATAAAGGCCCTTTACAGCACTGGATTTTTCCGCGATGTGCAAATTCAGGCGCAAGGCAATGTCTTGATCGTCATCGTGGAAGAGCGCCCAACGATTTCCCGTATTGAATTTACCGGAATGAAAGAATTTGATCAGGAAGTGGTGCGTAAATCACTCAGGGCTGTTGGGGTTGCTGAAGCGCGCTTCTACGATAAGGCGCTGATTGACAAGGCCGAGCAGGAGCTGAAGCGCCAATACGTTAGCAAAGGCCTTTACGCTGCCGAGGTAGTTGCCACTGTTACTCCGGTTGAGCGCAATCAAGTCGCCATCTTTTTTAATGTGGATGAAGGTCCCATCGCCAAGATTCAAGAGATCAACTTCATCGGCAATAAAGTCTTTAGTGAAAGCACGCTTCTGAGCGAGATGCAATTAAAGACCGGTGGTTGGCTCTCCTGGTATAGCAAAGACAATCTGTACTCCAAGCAGAAACTCACGGCCGATCTAGAGACCATTCGTTCCTACTATTTGAATCGGGGCTATCTCGAATTCGTGATTGATTCCACTCAGGTTTCCATCACGCCGGATAAGAAGGGTATCTTCCTCACAATCAGCATTAGTGAGGGTAAGAAATTCACGGTTAAGAACATGCGTTTTGCTGGCGAGCTGCTTGGAAAAGAAGCAGAGCTTAAACAAGTTCTGGCTCTGAAAGCGGGCGATACCTTTTCTTCAGCAAAGTTGGCAGAAACAACTAAGTCGATTGCAGAAATTTTGGGCTCCTATGGCTATGCCTTCGCATCGATTAATCCCCAGCCTGACATTCGGCGTGATCTCGCTGAGGTTGATATTACCTTGGTGGTTGACCCAGGCAGAAGGGTGTATGTTCGTCAAGTCAATATTACTGGTAATGCGAAGACGCGTGATGTGGTGGTGCGGCGTGAGATGCGCCAATTTGAAAGCTCCTGGTTTGATAGCGACAAGATTCGACTCTCGAAAGAGCGTATTGGGCGCTTAGGTTATTTCACTGAAACCGATATCTCTACTGCTGATGTGCCCGGCTCTCCCGATCAGGTGGATGTCAGCGTTGCCGTAAAAGAAAAGCCTACTGGAGCTATCAATATCGGCGCTGGTTTCTCATCAACCGAAAAATTGATTTTGTCTGCAGGTATTAATCAAGAGAATGCCTTCGGAACCGGGACTGCGATTGGCCTCAATTTCTCGCTGGGTAAGATCAACCAAAACTTAACCCTGTCGCAATTTGATCCTTACTTTACGGACGATGGTATTAGCCGCTATACCGATTTGTACTACCGCTCATCCAAACCGCTTTACTACGTTGGCGACCCCGATTACCAAATCAAGACCGTTGGCTCGAATATTAAATTTGGCGTCCCATACACCGAAGTCGACCGCGTCTTCTTTGGCACTGGAATTGAGATTTTCTCGATTTACGCCACAACCAATACGCCGATTCCATACCAACAGTATGTACAGGATTTTGGCACCCCGGTTCCTGGGCGACTACAAACCTATAACGTGCCAGTGACGGCGGCATGGGCGCGTGATGGTCGTGATAGTGCGCTGATACCCTCAAAAGGGTCCTTGCAGCAACTGTCTGCGGAAGTGGGCACCCCGGTTGGTGATTTGACTTTCTATCGCCTGTTTGGGCAGTACCAAAAGTACCATTCCTTCTCAAAGGGCAATATCTTGTCCTTTAATGGCGAGGTTGGTTATGGCGAGGCCTATGGCAATAAGCCCTTCCCGATCATGAAAAACTACTTTGTGGGCGGCATTGGGTCGGTGCGTGGCTACGCCCCAGGATCATTGGGGCCTAATTACTTCAACACCATCGTAGGTAGGTACCAGCCCACCGGCGGGCAGTCTAAAATCGTCACCAATGTGGAATACACCTTCCCAGTACCTGGCTCTGGGGTTGATAAAACCCTGCGTTTGTTTACTTTTGTGGACGGCGGTAATGCCTTCGGCGAGAACATTAATCTAGTTCTGCGATATTCTTATGGCTTAGGTTTATCATGGATATCACCGTTGGGGCCCTTGAAGTTTAGTTATGGCCTCCCTGTGAATGCCCAACCAACCGATAATATCCAGCGTTTGCAGTTCCAAGTTGGTACTGCGTTTTAATTGTAAGGAACGATTCATGAAGCATCAAAACTCCATTCAGTGGGCCAAGCGTAGTTTGGTTGCCTTTATTTCTGCTGGCCTACTTGCGCCAGTCATGGCTCAGGATGCTGGAAATCGGGTTGCGGTAGTGAATTCAGAAAAAGTCTTCAACGAGTCTAACTTGGCCAAGGCCATGCAAACTCGCTTGCAGAACGAATTTACAAAACGCCAAAACGAGCTACGCGATAGTGCACAAAAAATTAAATTGGCTGCTGAAAAGTTAGACCGCGATGCGGCAGTGATGTCTGAGGCGGAGCGGATTCGCCGTCAGCGCGAGCTAGCCGATCAAGACCGTGAATTGCAGCGCAAGCAACGTGAATTCACAGAAGATTTGAATCAGCGTACCTTTGAAGAGCGTGCCAAGATTGCAGAGCGTGCCAACATCGTCTTAAAGCAAATTGCTGAGCAACGAAAAATTGACGTCATCGTACAAGAGGCGGCTTACGTTAGTCCTCGCGCCGATATCACTGACGATGTCATCAAGGCCCTCAATAACCTGAAGTAAGTTATGCCCACTGCCATCGAGCTGGCCAATCAATTTCAAGCCAGCTTGGTGGGTGATGGTTCCATATTGCTGGACTCTTTGGCACCACTAGAGCGAGCTACAGCAAAGCAAATCTCCTTTTTATCCAATCCCTTGTATCGTCAGCAGGCGATTCATAGTGCTGCTGGCGCATTGATCGTTGGACAGTCTGATTTAGATTATTTGCAAGCGTCTTCTGCGGGATCTAAAGTCGGCCGAGTCTATTTTCTGGCACGCAATCCATATGCGACGTTTGCGCGCATGGCTCAGTATTTTGCAGCGCAAAAGCCAAATCACCGCCAGCCCGGCGTTCATCCTCAGGCTGCAATTGATCCGAGTGCGACAGTGCCAGCATCCTGCCATATTGGCCCCTTCGTGCATATTGCTCAAGGGGTCGTGCTCGGCGAACGCGTCTCGATCATGGGCAATGCAACGCTAGCAGCTGGAGTGCGGATTGGTGATGACACCCTTATTTATCCATCAGTATCGATTTACGCCGATTGCAACATCGGACAACGTTGCATCATTCACAGCGGGGTTGTGATTGGAGCGGATGGCTTTGGTTTTGCACCCGACTTTAGTGCTACTGGCGGCGAATGGGTGAAGATTCCACAGACCGGTGGCGTTCTGATTGGGGATGATGTAGAAATTGGTGCATCAACCACCATCGATCGGGGCGCAATGAGTAATACCGTGATTGGATCCGGCTGCAAAATCGATAATCAGGTGCAAATTGGCCATAACGCAGTGATCGGCATGTGCACCGTGATTGCTGGGTGTGCCGGCATTTCCGGGAGTACCACCATTGGCAACTATTGCGTCATTGGTGGCTACGCTAATTTTGCTGGCCATTTAATCATTGCCGACCGTACTACCGTTTCGGGTGGAACTTCCATAATTCGCTCCATTGCTGAGCCAGGGCAGCACTTTACGGGCGTTTATCCATCTATGCCGCATGCTGCTTGGGAGAAAAACTCCGCGATAGCGCGCGGTCTAGATAAAATACGGCAACGCCTACGCCATTTAGAGAAAACGAAGTCTGGCTCCGACTAAGGTAACTTAGTCTGCCGGTTGGCCCGTCACTTAACTTAGCCTTTTTATTGGATTGCAATCATGAGCAACGTCGTTTCCATCGACATTAACCAGATATTGAAACTACTGCCGCACCGGTATCCATTTTTACTGGTTGATCGTGTTTTGGAGATAACGCCACGTGTCAGCATCACCGCATTGAAAAATGTCACGATGAACGAACCCTTCTTTCAAGGACACTTTCCTGATTTTCCGGTCATGCCGGGGGTATTGATTATTGAGGCCTTAGCCCAGACTGCGGCATTGCTGACTTTTTCAGAGGCAAAGGCAGAAAATGCGGTGTATTACTTTGCAGGTATTGATGGTGCGCGCTTCAAAAAACCAGTACTACCTGGCGATCAACTCATTATGACGGCCATACTTGAGCGCGAAAAGGCGGGCATCTATAAGTTTCAAGTAAAGGCAACGGTGAACGATGAGCTGGCAGCAGAGGCGAATATTACCTGTGCCGTTCGGGCTAAGGGTGTGTGATGAGCCGGATTCACGCCACTGCGATTGTTGATAGCAAAGCCCAGTTAGCCAGTGATGTCGAGGTAGGGCCTTATTCGGTGATTGGCCCGCACGTGCAAATTGGTGCAGGCAGTAAAATTGGATCCCATACTGTTATCGAGGGCCACACGACCTTAGGCATTGGAAATACGATTGCGCATTTTGCTGCAATCGGTGGCGCGCCACAGGACATGAAATACCGCGGGGAACCAACCCGACTACAGATTGGCGATCGCAATACCATTCGCGAGTTCACCACCATTCATACCGGTACGGCTCAAGACGATGGCATTACGCAGCTAGGCAACGACAATTGGATCATGGCGTATGTGCACATTGCACACGATTGCAAGATTGGTAACAACACCATTTTTTCGAGCAATGCACAGATTGCTGGTCATGTTCACGTTCATGACTGGGCCATCATGGGCGGGATGTCAGGTGTGCATCAATTTGTTCGTATTGGTCAGCATGCGATGCTGGGCGGTGCTTCAGCCTTGGTGCAAGACATTCCACCATTTGTAATTGCTGCGGGTGATAAGGCATCGCCCCACGGCATTAACGTTGAGGGGCTCAAGCGCCGCGGTTTTTCACCGGAAACCATTGCAGCTCTGCGGCAAGCTTATAAAGTACTTTACAAGGATGGCCTGAGTTTTGAAGAGGCTAAAGTGGCGATTCAAAAGATGGTTCAGGAGAGTAGTAGCGATGCAGCCACAGCTCAAAAATTGACTGAGTTTCATGACTTTATAGCCGCCTCAACGCGCGGTATTATTCGCTAGGATTGCATTGCCTAAGTTAGCCTGCGTTGCTGGTGAGCCCTCGGGCGATCTATTGGCCGCACCGGTATTGCATGCACTCAACCAGATACCGGAGATGGCTCGTCTTTCTGCCTATGGCGTAGGCGGACCCTTAATGCAGGCGGAAGGATTTGATTCACGCTGGCCAATGGAGACCTTGAGTGTGCGCGGCTACGTTGAGGCATTAACCCAACTCCCCGCGATTTTGCGTTTACGCAAAGACCTTCTGAATACCTTCATTCATTTAGACCGCCCCGATGTGTACCTGGGCATTGACGCACCGGATTTTAATTTGGGGGTAGAGCTAAAGCTGCGTGCTGCGGGTATTCCAACAATCCATTTTGTGTCACCATCGATTTGGGCTTGGCGCGGTGGTCGGATTAAAAAAATCAAGCAGGCAGTCGATCGCATGCTCTGCATCTTTCCGTTTGAAACCGAGATATACGCCCGCGCCGGTATTGCCGCAAGTTATGTTGGCCATCCGCTGGCAAGTACCATTCCGATGGAAGCGGATGCAAAGAGCGCGCGCGATCGATTGAGTTTGTTTCCTGCGATAAAAAATGCAGATTTGCAACGGGCTGATTTTGACGGATATGTGATTGCTGTTTTGCCCGGTAGCCGCGGCTCTGAAATTGAATTCATCGCCCCCGTCTTTTTTGAGGCAATGGGTTTAATTGCCAGTCGCCTGCAAGGGCAGCCCCTCCAATTTGTAATTCCCGTTGCAACGCCCCGTCTTCGTCCGGCCCTTGAAAACCTCGCTGCACGGACGCGGATGCAGCACCCGGATATCCAGATTCACCTCATTGACGGAAATGCCGATACGATCTTGGAAGCTGCTGATGTGGTCTTGATTGCTAGCGGTACGGCAACCTTGCAAGCGGCCTTGTGGAAAAAACCCATGGTGATTTCCTATAAGGTGCCGTGGCTCACGGCGCAAATCATGAAACGCCAAGGTTACTTACCCTATGTCGGCTTACCTAATATTTTGGCTGGCGAGTTCGTCGTGCCTGAGTTGCTGCAAGACGATGCTACGCCGGAAAACTTGGCTCAGGCTGTTTTGCATTGGCTGGGTAAGCCGCAGGAGGTAGCTCGTCTAAAAGAACGCTTTTCTGTTCTGCACGAGACCTTGCGTAAGCCAACGGGCTTGCTAGTTGCGCAAGCGATTACTCAAACCATGAGCGAGTCGCGCAGATGAGCGAGGCGATTTGGATCTGCGGTGTGGATGAGGCCGGTCGAGGCCCCTTGGTTGGCGCAGTGGTTGCGGGTGCAGTTGTATTAGACCCACTTGATCCGATTTCAGGACTCAAAGACTCGAAGCGCTTAACGCCTGCGCGGCGCGAAGCCTTGTATGCTGAAATCGTACTCAAAGCAAAGGCTTGGGGAGTGGGTGAGGCTAGTCCACTCGAAATTGATCAGATCAATATTTTGCAGGCCACTATGCTAGCAATGCAAAGGGCGGTGGACGATCTGTGCACGCGCCTTGGGCGCTCGCCCGATAAGGCCCTAATCGATGGCAATCGTTGTCCGAATTTGCCCATCCCAGCAGAGGCGATTGTTAAAGGCGATAGTAAAGAGCCGGCGATTTCTGCGGCATCGATCGTCGCTAAGGTGACGCGAGACCGGCAAATGGTAGGTTTGCACGCGCGCTATCCGGACTATGGGTTTTTGCAGCACATGGGCTACCCTACACCGGTTCATCTAGCTGCACTACGTCAATGGGGCGCATGCCCCGAGCATCGCCGTAGCTTTTCTCCGGTGCGTGCGGTACTGGATCAGGCTGCGGTATGACCGACTTTATTTCCTCACGCGATAATCTTTTGTTCAAAGAATTAAGGGCGCTTCAGGCAACGGGCTCCAAAGGACAAAAAGCGCGCTTAAGTTCAGGGCGGGTTTTATTGGAGGGTATTCACATCGTGCAGGCCTGGGTGTCCGATCCTGCCCTTGGCGTATTGATCACATCGGATATTGGGATTGCTAATCCAGAAATTGATGCCCTGGTCCGCGAGCATTCTGCTGCCTGTTCGGATACGCGCATCATTCATCTGGATGCTGGTTTATGGGGCGAACTCAGCGAGCTCGCCAATGCCCCTCAGATTGCAGGCCTGCTTTCATTACCAGAGTCCCTCACACGGATTAGTCCCTCACATCAGGATGTGATCGCTGGGGATGTGCTGGTGCTGGATCGTATTCAGGATGCGGGTAATGTGGGCGCAATGCTGAGAACTGCAGCAGCAGCCGGTTTTGTCGATGTTGTTGCGATTAGTGGCTGTGCCCACCTCTGGTCAAGCAAAGTATTGCGTGCCGGTATGGGGGCGCATCGCACATTGCGTTTGCATGAGGGCTGGTCAACGAAGCAGGCAATTGAGGGCATTGCTGCCCCATTCTGTATGGCTAGCGCTCAGGGTGAAACTTCTTTATACGCACTGGATCAGCAATTACGTCAGCCCGTTGCTTGGGTTTTTGGTAGCGAAGGGCAGGGCATATGCCATGATTTTTTAATGCATGGAAAGGCTGTATCGATCCCAATGCATTCCCAGGTGGAATCGCTGAATGTGGCTACTGCAGCAGCGGTGTGTTTATTCGAAACAGTGCGTGTGCGCACAAGTAGCTAAACAATCAAGGACAGTTGTTACTAGCCTAAGATGGTTTTATCCGAGCGTATGGTTTGCAACACCGTGGTGGCGATTTCCTCAATGGATTTGCTGGTGGTTAAAACCCATGGTATCGATTGGCGGCGCATCATTGCAGTTGCTTCGTTGATCTCATAACGGCAATTTTCTAATTTAGCGTAGTTGCTTCCGGGTCGACGTTCATTGCGAATTTCAGAGAGCCGCTCGGGATCAATCATCAGTCCAAAAATCTTGGATCGGTGGGCAATTAAATCCTTGGGCAATTGGCCACGCTCGAAATCTTCCGGAATTAAGGGATAGTTGGCTGCCTTCAGCCCATACTGCATCGCGAGGTAGAGGCTGGTGGGCGTTTTGCCAACACGCGAGACCCCAACTAAAATGACATCGGCATCGGCCAAGTTTTGATTAGACTGACCATCATCGTGTGCTAAAGAATAGTTGATGGCCTCAATACGGTTTTTGTAGGCCGCTGTATCCGCATTGTGGTGTAAACGATTCATCGCATGGGTCGACTTGAGGCCCAGCGCCTGTTCCAGCGGGGCAACGAAAGTCTGGAACATATCCAAAACCAGGCCTTGGGCTTTAGAGACAATGCCATTGAGTTCGGTATTCACTAGGGTGGTAAAGACAATTGGCTGAACTTGATCGCGCTGAAATGCTTCATTAATTGTTTGTACCGCGACCAGCGCCTTCTCAACGCTATCGGTAAATGGAATACGGATTAGCTTAAAAGTAAGCTCAAATTGGGCCAAAATCGATTGGCTGAAGTTCTCGGCCGTGATTCCAGTGCCGTCAGACACGATAAACACAATGCGGGTGATATTAGACATGGTTTTTTGATGGGAAATGGAGGGGCTGGCACTACAATAGTCTTATATAAGTATGCCGTATTTATGCGGCTGCAGCGCCGGTTTCCTTATCTTTAGAGAGTATTTATGTCCAACCCAAAACACCAAGACGCTTACGTTTTACCTTTTGAAGAACTCCGCATGACCGACGTTGAATCGGTTGGCGGCAAAAACGCCTCCCTCGGCGAAATGATTTCCCAGCTTGCCTCTACTGGGGTGCGGGTACCCACCGGTTTTGCTACTACCTCACTGGCATTTCGGGACTTTTTAGCCCACAACACCCTCACTGAACGTATTCAGCAGCGTTTAGTCAATTTAAACATTGACGATGTGCGTGCCTTAGCAGAGGCTGGTGCAGAGATTCGTGGCTGGATTGAAACTGCCCCATTGCAACCCCGCTTAGAGCAAGAAATTCAGACTGCGTTTGCCAAGTTGGATGATTCGGGTAAAGGATCCTTTGCGGTTCGCTCCTCTGCAACCGCAGAGGATTTGCCGGACGCCTCGTTTGCTGGTCAACAAGAGACCTTTCTGAATGTGGAGGGCATTGATGATGTGCTCAAAACGATTCGTGAAGTGTTTGCCTCGTTGTACAACGATCGGGCGATTTCGTATCGGGTGCATAAAGGGTTTGCTCACGCTGAGGTTGCACTTTCTGCGGGCATTCAACGTATGGTGCGTTCCGATTTGGGTGCTGCGGGCGTCATGTTTACCTTGGATACCGAATCGGGTTTTGAGGATGTTGTTTTCATCACGTCGAGTTACGGACTAGGTGAGACGGTGGTGCAGGGCGCCGTTAATCCAGACGAGTTTTATGTCTTTAAAACGACCTTGGCTCAAGGTAAAAAAGCGATCATTCGCCGTTCATTGGGCTCAAAGTTAATCCAGATGCAATTTGCACCCGCAGGTTCTGCAGAGCGCGTGGTTACGGTAGACGTTGTGCCAGAAATGCGCAATCGCTTTTCTTTGGAAGATACAGACATTACCGAATTAGCCAAGTTTGCTGTCATTATCGAAAAACACTACGGTCGTCCAATGGACATCGAGTGGGGCAAAGACGGCATGGATGGCCGCATCTATATTCTGCAGGCCCGTCCTGAAACCGTAAAGAGTCAAGCAGCAGGGCAGGTGGAGATGCGCTACAAACTCAAAGGTAACTCCACCGTTTTGGTGAAGGGGCGCGCAATTGGTCAAAAGATTGGTGCCGGCCCTGTGCGCATCATTCGTGACCCGAGCGAGATGGATCGTGTGCAACCAGGTGATGTCTTGGTGGCGGACATGACTGATCCCAATTGGGAGCCAGTTATGAAGCGGGCCGCAGCCATTGTGACCAATCGGGGTGGCCGTACTTGCCACGCGGCAATCATTGCCCGCGAGCTCGGAGTTCCTGCTGTGGTTGGTTGCGGTGATGCGACCGATAAATTACAAGATGGCATGATGGTTACTGTCTCTTGCTCTGAGGGCGATGAAGGTAATATTTACGATGGCTTGATTGAGACCGAAGTTACTGAAGTATCGCGGGGTGATTTACCTGAAATCCCAGTCAAAATCACGATGAACATCGGTAATCCCCAATTGGCTTTTGACTTTTGCCAACTGCCGAACAAGGGCGTTGGTTTAGCGCGGCTTGAGTTCATCATTAATAACTACATTGGATTGCATCCACGCGCAGTATTGGAGTACCCCAATATTGATCCGGACTTAAAGCGCGCGGTCGAGAGTGTAGCTCGTGGCTATGCGAGTCCTCGCGCGTTTTATGAAGATAAGTTAGTCGAAGGTGTTGCAACCATTGGCGCGGCGTTTTATCCAAAGCCAGTGATTGTGCGTTTGTCTGACTTTAAGTCAAACGAGTACAAAAAACTGATTGGTGGCTCGCGCTACGAGCCCGATGAAGAGAATCCCATGCTAGGCTTTCGCGGGGCCTCCCGTTATGTGTCAGCTGATTTTGGCGAGGCATTTGCGCTGGAGTGCGCTGCCATGAAGCGGGTACGTGAAGACATGGGTCTGACCAACGTCGAAATCATGGTGCCCTTTGTGCGCACGATTAAGCAGGCAGAGCGTGTGATTGACATGATGGCCAAGTATGGACTCAAGCGGGGCGAGAATGGCCTACGCCTGATTATGATGTGCGAGATTCCGTCGAACGCCATTCTGGCCGATCAATTCTTAGAGTACTTTGATGGCTTCTCGATTGGCTCAAACGACATGACTCAACTCACTTTGGGGCTCGATCGTGATTCTGGTGTGGAGCTCCTCGCGATTGATTTTGACGAGCGTGACCCAGCTGTGCTGTTCATGATCGAACGTTCGATCGATGCCTGCCTAAAGCAAAACAAATACGTCGGCATCTGCGGCCAAGGCCCATCGGATCATCCTGACTTTGCGCGTTGGTTGGTCAAGAAGGGCATTACCTCGATTTCCCTCAATCCCGATAGCGTTGTTGCTACTTGGGAGATGTTGGCAAAGTCGGATTTAAGCTAGGCTCAATCCAGGGGCGGTACCGTATGCACTAATTTAGTGCTTACTGGAGATCGCCCCGCGCTATTCGGGCTTTTTGAATCTCCCATTCCCGCTCTTTGGTGGTGGCGCGCTTGTCATGCTGCTTCTTGCCTCGAGCCAGGCCGATTTCACATTTAACGTTGCCTTTGGAGAAATGCAGGTTTAATGGGACCAAGGTAAAGCCTTTTTGCTCTACTTTGCCAATCAATTTACGAATCTCAAGGGCATTGAGCAGCAGTTTACGGGTGCGGGTGGGGTCTGTGACCACATGGGTCGACGCGGAAATCAAGGGGGTAATGTGGGCGCCGATGAGGTATAGCTCTGCACTGCGGATGACAACATACGCTTCTTTAATTTGGGCGCGGCCCGCGCGAATGGCTTTGACTTCCCAGCCCTGCAGCACGATGCCCGCCTCAAACCGTTCCTCGATAAAATAATCAAAGAAGGCTTTTTTGTTATCGACGATACTCATTGATTAATTTGCTCCACTAACCTGATTATGGCAGACGTCCACAAGACCGTTTTAATTGGCCAATCGGCTGATCGCATGTACGCGCTCGTAACCGACGTTGCCCGCTACCCCGAGTTTTTGCCGTGGTGCGGCGGGGTGGAGATTTATGAGCAAACCGAAACTACTTTAGACGCCAAGATTAAGATCAAGTTCAAGGGCATTGAGCAGTTTTTTCATACGCGTAATACCAATACCCGACCCACCCAAATTGACATGTGCTTCGTCGATGGCCCCTTTAAGCATTTTTCTGGCCAGTGGCTGTTTATTCCCTTGCGGGACGATGCCTGCAAAATCGACTTCAAGCTGCATTGGGAGTTCAAAAGTACGATTTTAGACAAGGTCATTGGTCCTGTGTTTAGTTACATTGCCGGTACCTTTGTCGACTGCTTTGTGAAGCGCGCCGAGGAAACGCCCTAATGGAATTACTGATCTGCGATGCCCGCGGGGATCAGCCAGAGCTGAGGCCCTTTACACTAAGGATGCGGGCGGGTCTGGTGCCAACGGTTGGCGAGGCGCTGGTGCAGGCGGGATTGGCGAGCGGGCCTGAGGATGCAGGATTTAGCCGTAAAGGGGCCTACGGCGTCTTTGGCAAGCGCAAGGAGTGGGACAGCCCAATTTATGACGGCGATCGCTTAGAGCTCTATGCCCCCCTAAAAATTGACCCAAAGACGGTCCGGCGCAAGCGTGCCAACCAAAATCGGGATGCCCATTTAAAGGCGGTTGCGGCTAAACGCAAGGCCAGAAGGCTATAATCGGTTTTTGCGACTAGGGGTTTTGTATGCGACTCATCCAAAAAGCACTCACTTTTGATGACGTGCTTCTCGTGCCGGCGTATTCGTCTGTTCTTCCGCGTGATGCCAGCTTGGTATCAAAATTGTCTCGGGAGATCTCCATTAATACCCCCTTGGTTTCGGCCGCAATGGATACGGTTACAGAAGGGCGTTTGGCCATTGCCATGGCCAGCGAAGGTGGTATTGGAA
>CAMEXM010000010.1 GCA_945947155.1 Polynucleobacter meluiroseus
GACTGGTTTGCGTATCGTGAACGCCAGAAACAACTACTATCAGGCTGGTGACCTCTTGGAAGGCGCGGCGATCGATAAGTATTCCTTTGTGCGGGATGGGTACATTCAGCGTCGGCAGTATCAAATTGACCAAAGCAAGGCGGGTTATGACGATGAAGAAACACTGCCGCCATTTCAAAATCCATACGAGTGACCTGAATCAAGTTAAGGCCAGATTGCTGCAGGCTCCAGACGGGGCTAAAATGGACCGTATTGATTCATAGTAGTAATAAACACGAGTCTGAACAAAATATGAAAATCCGCCACGCCATTTCCATCTGTACTGCACTGGCCGCAATCTGGTTTGTCAATCCGGTTAGCGCTCAAAACGCCCCCATCGATGAATCTACCCCGAATGGATTAATTCGCAGTATTGTGAGCGATGTCATGGCCTCAATTAAGGCCGATCCAGAAATTCAAAAGGGTAATATTGCGCGCGTAGTCGATCTGGTAGAGAAGAAAATTGTGCCGTATACCGATATGCGGCGTACAACCGAGATGTCGATGGGTCCCAATTGGCGAAAGGCAACACCAGAGCAACAAGCGCAACTGATCGCCGAGTTTAAAACCCTATTGATCCGCACTTACTCGGGTGCATTAAGTCAGGTACGCGATCAAACCGTTCAATACAAAGCGTTGCGTGCGGCACCCACCGATACCGAAGTGATTGTCCGCACGGTGGTGCTGGGCCGTGGTGATCCCATTCCGCTTGATTACCGTTTGGAGAAAACACCCTCTGGCTGGAAAGTGTATGACATCAACGTTTTAGGGGTGTGGCTAGTAGAAAACTACCGCAACCAGTTTACGAATCAAATTAATCAAAATGGCATTGATGGCCTGATCACTTTTTTAAAAGAGCGCAATAAAATGCTAGCCTCTGCTCGTCCTGGTAATTGATGAGCGAGCTATGCCCTATACCTTGCCGTCTACCTTAACCCAGCAAAATGCCTTAGCGGTTGAGGCTGACGGACTGCGCGATCTAGCGCAATTGGAGACGGTTGATTGTGCTGCACTGAGCGATTTTGACTCCAGCGCGCTTGCTGTCTTGATTGCATGGCAAAAAAAATTACGGCAGGGTCAGCGTAAGTTGACCTTAGTAAGTCCACCGCCGAAATTATGTGTCTTAGCCCAGGTTTATGGCGTTGCTGAGCTGTTGGGTACGCCAGCACCATGACTTCGGCAATAGCGATTAAAGGAATATCAAAGCATTATGGCGCCCTACAAGCCTTAGACGATGTTTCACTCAATATCCATGAAGGTGAGTTCTTTGGCCTGCTTGGCCCCAACGGTGCTGGCAAAACAACGCTAATTTCCATTTTGGCCGGCCTGTGTAAGCCGGATCATGGCAGCGCGTCAATCATGGGCGTTGATGTGCAGTCGACAAACCGCGAGGCGCGACGCATGCTTGGCGTTGTTCCACAAGAATTGGTTTTTGATCCCTTCTTTACCGTACGGGAAACCTTACGTTTCCAGTCGGGCTACTTTGGCATTCGCAATAACGATGCGTGGATCGATGAGATCATGGCCAACTTAGACTTGACCGGAAAGGCCGATAGCAATATGCGCTCTCTTTCAGGCGGCATGAAACGCCGGGTCTTGGTTGCGCAAGCACTAGTGCATCGCCCGCCAGTGATCGTTCTAGATGAGCCAACGGCAGGAGTGGATGTGGAGTTACGCCAATCCCTGTGGCAATTTATTAGCAGACTCAATCACGATGGACACACCATCGTATTGACCACCCATTATTTAGAGGAGGCTGAAGCATTGTGTCAACGCATTGCGATGCTAAAGCAAGGTAAGGTCGTGGCTTTAGATACCACAGCCAATTTGCTTTCCCGATTTGGTGGTGCAAAAAAGCAAAATGACGAGGTGGTTGATTTAGAGGATGTCTTTGTGCACATCATGTCTGGAAACGCTGCATGAAGCATGCACCATTTGACTATGGCAGTGGCTTTCCGACGCTGCTCCGTAAAGAGGTTAAGCGCTTTTATAAAGTCGCGTTTCAGACGGTGGCGGCGCCGGTGCTGACGGCGGTACTGTACCTTTTGATTTTTGGTCACGTACTAGAAGGCAAAGTGGAGATGTATGGCCATCTGAGCTATACCGCCTTTTTGATTCCGGGCCTGGTGATGATGAGCCTGTTGCAAAATGCATTTGCGAATACCTCGTCCTCCTTGATTCAATCCAAGATTACCGGCAATCTAGTCTTTGTTCTATTGGCCCCCCTCAGTAATCTCGAGTTTTATGCAGCCTATGTGCTGGCTGCGGTGGTGCGGGGCGTGGTGGTTGGCTTGGGTGTTTTCTTAATTACGGCGTGGTTTGTGCAACCCAGTTTTGAATACCCGATTTGGATCATCGTTTTTGCTTTTCTAGGCGCAGCCATTTTGGGTAGTATGGGTTTGGTTGCTGGTATCTGGGCCGATAAGTTTGATCAATTGGCTGCCTTTCAGAACTTCTTAATCATGCCCGCTACGATGTTATCGGGCGTGTTCTATTCGATTCATACTTTACCGCCCGTGTGGCAAACCATCTCCCATTTCAATCCCTTCTTTTATATGATTGATGGATTTCGGTATGGCTTTTTTGGCGTATCGGATGTTTCCCCGTGGATGAGCTTTGCCATTGTCGGTGGATTTTTTGTGGCAGTATCAATTGCCGCATTGCGCATGCTTAAGACTGGGTATAAATTACGGCATTAAGCAGAATTGAATTCAATTGCTGTACTTTATGGAGTAACCGATGTTTCCAACCCCAGAACAAATACAGTCTTATATTCAGCAAGGCATTGCTTGCAGTCACCTTGCGGTGGAGGGCGATGGCCAGCATTTTTATGCAACCGTAGTCAGCGCTGAATTTGAGGGCAAGCGATTGATTCAGCGCCATCAATTGGTTTATGCCGCATTGGGTGATCGCATGAAGGCCGAGGTGCATGCCTTATCGATCAAGGCATTGACACCGGCTGAGTTTGCAGAAAAATCGGGTCAATAAGTCAGCAGCAATTTGCATGAAGCACGAAGCAACAAAAAGAAAATAAAGCGTAATGGATAAGTTAAAAATGATTGGCGGTATCCCGCTGCAAGGTGAAGTACTGATCGCGGGAGCAAAAAATGCGGCCTTGCCAATTTTGTGTGCATGCCTTTTAAGTAAAGAACCCATTGAATTGCACAATGTGCCTGACTTGCAAGATGTCCGTACGATGCTCAAGTTACTCAAAAACATGGGTGTCCAAGTCGATTTTCCAAACCCTGAAAATCGCACGCATTTGATACTAAATGCTGCGAACATCACCAGCTTTGAGGCCACTTACGACATTGTTAAGACCATGCGCGCATCGATCTTGGTTTTAGGCCCCTTGTTGGCGCGTCTCGGTAAGGCAACGGTTTCCTTACCTGGGGGTTGTGCGATTGGTGCGAGGCCAGTTGATCAGCACATCAAAGGTTTAAAGGCGATGGGCGCCATCATGAAAATCAAGGGCGGCAACATTGAGGCCAAGGCAGAGCGCTTGCAGGGGGCATCGATTCTGACCGACATGATTACCGTTACCGGTACCGAAAACCTGTTAATGGCAGCAACATTAGCGAGGGGAAGAACTACCTTAGAGAACGCTGCACGCGAACCTGAGGTGAGTGATTTGGCTGAGTTGCTGGTCAAAATGGGCGCCAAGATTACCGGCATAGGCACGGACAAGCTCATCATCGACGGTGTAGATGCGCTGCACCGCGCTGAACATAGCGTCATTCCAGACCGAATCGAGGCTGGTACCTTCTTGTGCGCAGTTGCTGCAGCCGGCGGCAACGTGCTGGTAAAGCACTGCCGTCCGGATACCTTGGATGCAGTGTTGGTCAAATTGCGTGAAGTGGGATTGGAAGTAGAAACCGGACCCGACTGGATTCGGGCCAAGATGAAGGGGCGTCCGAAGGCGGTGAACTTTCGTACGTCGGAATACCCGGCGTTTCCAACCGATATGCAGGCACAACTGATGAGCGTGAATGCAATTGCACAGGGCATCTCGACCATTACTGAAACGATATTTGAGAACCGCTTTATGCACGTGCACGAGCTCAACCGCTTGGGCGCCGATATTGCGATTGAGGGTAATACCGCAATTGCTCAGGGTGTTGAAGCTCTGTCGGGTGCTACGGTGATGGCAACCGACCTGAGGGCTTCGGCCAGCCTAGTGATTGCCGGTCTTGCGGCCCAAGGGGAGACGATCGTTGATCGGATTTACCACTTGGACCGCGGTTATGACCGTATGGAGCAAAAATTAACCCAATTGGGCGCAAACATCGAGCGCGTGAAATAATAGTTCCATGAAATTAACCCTCGCCCTGTCTAAGGGCCGCATCTTCGAAGAGACGACAGCGATTCTGTCCAGGATCGGCATACGGCCGCTGGAGGATCCTGAAAAGTCACGCAAGCTGATTATTGAGACCTCGAATCCCGATGTGCGCTTAATCATTGTGCGCGCCTCCGATGTGCCAACCTATGTGCAGTTTGGCGGCGCAGACTTTGGAGTGGCTGGCTTGGACGTCTTAATGGAAAAAGGAACAGATGGTCTATATGTTCCCTTTGATCTTGGCATTGCCAAATGCCGTATGTCGGTAGCTGTGCGCGCTGGTTTTGATTACGCCGAAGCAGTTCGTCAGGGATCGCGCTTGAAGGTAGCGACCAAGTACGTGAACTGCGCTCGCGAACATTTTGCCAATAAAGGGGTGCACATCGATACGATTCAGCTCTATGGTTCGATGGAGCTCGCTCCTTTGGTGGGTTTGGCAGACGCGATTGTTGATTTAGTTTCGACGGGCAATACCTTAAAAGCCAATGGCTTAGTTGAGGTGGAAGCCATTGCCGATATCAGTGCGCGTCTCGTTGTAAATCAAGCCTCGTATAAGCGGAAGCGTGCTCAGCTGCAACCCTTTTTTGAGCAGCTGAAGTAATACCCATGTCAGACCCAATCAAGATCAAGCGCTTAAATAGCAGCGATGCCAACTTTAAAGCGACGCTGATGGCAAGCTTGTCTTTACCTAGCGCAGATGACAATGCAATTGATGCTGCGGTAATGGATATTTTGGCCGATGTCAAAGCCCGCGGCGACACAGCGGTACTGGACTATACCAAGCGCTTTGATCGATTGAGTAGCGCCAATACAGCAAGCAGCGTTGCGGATTTGGAAATAGCGCGCAGCGATCTCGAACAGGCTTATGTGCAGTTGCCACCAGAACAAAAAAATGCATTGGATATTGCTGCAAGCCGGGTACGGGCGTATCACGAACAACAGCGCATCGAAGCGGGTTGCCATTCTTGGGAATATACCGAAGCCGATGGAACGCGTTTAGGTCAGAAGGTTACGCCACTCGATCGCGTTGGTATTTATGTGCCCGGCGGCAAGGCGGCCTATCCATCTTCGGTGCTGATGAATGCGATTCCAGCTAAGGTTGCTGGCGTGCAGGAAGTCATTATGGTGGTGCCAACGCCAGATGGCGCGCGCAACCCCTTGGTGCTGGCTGCTGCCTGGCTGGCTGGAGTTGATCGGGTCTTCGCCATTGGTGGTGCGCAGGCGGTTGGGGCTTTAGCGTACGGTACACAAACGGTGCCAGGGGTCGATAAGATTGTTGGGCCTGGTAATGCCTATGTTGCTGCCGCCAAGCGCCGCGTTTTTGGTACCGTTGGTATTGACATGATTGCGGGCCCCTCTGAAATATTAGTACTTTGCGATGGCACAACAAACCCAGACTGGGTCGCCATGGATTTATTCTCGCAGGCCGAGCACGATGAACTAGCACAATCAATTTTGCTCACACCCGATGCGCAATTTATTGATGCAGTCCAACGTAGTATTGATCTGCTTTTGCCTGAGATGCCGCGCCAAGAGGTCATTCGAACATCATTGACCAATCGTGCTTTGTTAATTCAAGTGAAGGATATGGCAGAGTCATGTGACATCGCTAATATGATTGCTGCGGAACACTTGGAGATTTGCGCACAGGAGCCCAGAAAGTGGGCTGAACTCATTCGCCATGCGGGCGCCATTTTCATGGGCAATTACACCAGTGAGTCCTTGGGTGATTATTGCGCTGGACCCAATCACGTTTTACCAACCGCGCGAACAGCGCGTTTCTCATCGCCACTGGGCGTCTATGACTTCATTAAACGTTCCAGCATGATTGAAGTCAGTGAAGCGGGCGCGCAAACCTTAGGCAAAGTCGCCAGCACACTAGCGCATGGTGAGGGCTTACAGGCCCATGCTCGGGCTGCTGAGATGCGCCTGAAGAAGTAATCGACAAAATTCGACAGAGGTAAAGTGGGGCAGTAACAAAAAACCCGCGTAATGCGATGCGGCTTACTTAACCAATTCCTCTAAAGCCCTAATCAACTCCTGATTCTGCTCATCGGTACCAATCGTGATGCGCAAGAAGGCATCAATCCGAGGCGACTTAAAGTGGCGTACGATGATGCCGCGCTCACGCAGTTGCTGATAAAGAATGGCGCCTGCATGCTGGGGGTGACGCGCAAATACAAAATTGGCGGTGGACGGCAGGGTTTCAAAGCCGAGTCGGTCTAGTGCATTCACTAAGACTTCTCTCGTTTTAACGACTTTGGCTGACATTGCCTTGAGGTGCGCTTGGTCCTCAATGGCGGCAATAGCGCCTGCTTGCGCAAGGCGGCCTAAAGGGTAGGAGTTAAAACTATTTTTGACTCGCTCTAGGCCCTCAATCAACGCAGGGTGGCCCACGGCAAAGCCAACCCGAAGTCCGGCTAAGGCGCGGGATTTGGATAGGGTGTGGCTGACTAATAAATTCTCTGGGCAGTTTGGCCCACGCAGGAGCGGTATGCAGGATTCGGTGCCGTAATCGACGTAGGCCTCATCCACCACGATCACGGAGCCGGAGTTTTTCTTGAGCAGTCGCTCAA
Source organism: Polynucleobacter meluiroseus (assembly GCA_945947155.1). GTDB lineage: Bacteria > Pseudomonadota > Gammaproteobacteria > Burkholderiales > Burkholderiaceae > Polynucleobacter > Polynucleobacter meluiroseus_G. The sequence goes on from CAMEXM010000010.1 coordinate 6,952, forward strand.
TCTCGGAGCGGGGAATTGATCTACCAGTTGGCGCATTGGGATTCGGAAAAATAATACCGCCATTGAGCTTGGCGTAATCGTCCAGATTGATTGCAAAATCAGCATTAAGAGGGATGGTGTTGTACTCAATGCCAAACAGTTTGCAGTAGACCGGATAAAAACTATAGGTAATGTCTGGAAACAAAATCGGCGATTTTTGCTTGAGTAGCCCCTGAAAAACGTGGGCCAAGACTTCATCCGAGCCGTTGCCCAAAAAGACTTGTTTTGGGTCAAGGCCATGCAGTGTGGCGATGGCCTGCTTCAATCGAGCACCCTCAGGGTCAGGGTAAAGACGTAAGTCGCTGGTGTTTTCTGCGGCAATCGCAGCAATCGCTTTGGGCGATGGGCCGTAGGGGCTCTCGTTGGTATTGAGCTTAACTAGCCGCTCCATCTGCGGCTGCTCCCCAGGAATATAGGGGGTTAATGTTTGTACAACGGGGCTCCAAAAGCGACTCATCGAAATCTTCTCGGTAACGTTAAACAATGCCGCAGGGTAATAAAACAACTGGCTAAGTGAATGATTTAAATACAACAAATCCAACGGCAATGATATTATGAGGCTTCATTCAACACTTCGCCTACAGGCGCTTAGATGTATGCGGCAAGTCGACGTTACCCGAAATACTTCGGAAACCCAAATTCAGATAGCCCTCAACCTAGATGGCACTGGCAAGGCCGAGCTCGCCTCTGGCGTACCGTTCTTAGATCACATGCTCGATCAGATTGCCCGTCACGGCATGATTGACCTGAAGGTCATCGCCAATGGCGATACCCACATTGACGATCACCACACTGTAGAAGACGTTGGCATCACCTTGGGGCAAGCCATTGCCAAAGCAGTTGGCGATAAAACGGGCATTACGCGTTATGGCTATTCTTATGTCCCGCTGGACGAAACCCTTTCTCGCGTAGTGATTGATTTTTCTGGGCGCCCTGGTTTGGAGTTCCATGTGCCATTTACCCGTGCGCGGGTAGGCGATTTTGATGTGGACTTAAGCATTGAGTTTTTCCGTGGTTTTGTAAACCACGCAGGCGTGACCTTGCACATCGATAATTTGCGAGGCGTCAATGCGCATCACCAAATCGAGACGGTATTCAAGGCCTTCGGCCGCGCTTTGCGCATGGCATTAACGCCCGATCCGCGCGCTGCGGGTCAGGTCCCTTCCACGAAAGGTAGCCTCTAATCATTGCTTGAAGTGCAGGTTTGCTATGCATCGCATGCACTTCAGTCCTTTAATTAGTCGCTAAGCCACAGGTCTCCCGTTGACCCAAAACATCGCCATCGTTGATTACGGAATGGGTAATTTACGTTCCGTATACCAAGCCTTCCATCGGGTTGCGCCGGATGCCAATGTTCTGATTGCGACTGCGCCAGAACAGATTCAGAAAGCCGATCGCGTTGTCTTGCCCGGTCAAGGGGCGATGCCCGACTGCATGAAGCAGTTGGGTGAATCCGGTTTATTGGAGGCTTTGCTGCACGCCGCAAAAAATAAGCCCATGCTCGGTGTCTGCGTGGGAGAGCAAATGCTGCTGGGTCGCAGTAGCGAGGTTCGGGTAGAGCAACAGGGCAGTAGTGATGCGTTTACACCCTGCTTAGGACTAATTCCGGGCGAGGTAAGGCGTTTTGAACTTTCTGGTCAATTGCAGGCCGACGGATCAGAATACAAAGTGCCGCACATGGGCTGGAATCAGGTTCGGCAAGACAAAGACCACCCTTTATGGGCAGGCATTCCTGATCTAACCCCCTTTTATTTTGTGCATAGCTTTTATGCAGTGCCCGAAAACGAAAATCACACCGTAGGTAGTACGGAGTACGGCGCATGGTTTACTTCTGCGATTGCACGCGATACTATTTTTGCTACGCAGTTTCATCCAGAAAAGAGTGCAGAATACGGATTACGGCTTTATCAAAACTTTACTACTTGGCAACCTTAATTTTTTCTATTTATCATGCTGCTGATTCCTGCAATTGACATTAAAGACGGCCACTGCGTTCGCTTAGAGCAGGGCGATATGGACCGCGCTACGGTTTTTTCAGAAGACCCTGCCGCAATGGCAAAGCATTGGGTTAGTAAAGGCGCACGCCGTTTGCACTTAGTTGACCTCAACGGCGCTTTTGCTGGTAAACCTAAAAATGAATCTGCCATCAAAGCCATATTAAAAGCAGTTGGCGATGACATTCCAGTGCAATTGGGCGGCGGTATTCGCGATCTGGAAACGATTGAGCGCTTACTCGACGATGGCATTAGTACCATCATTATTGGTACTGCGGCAGTGAAGAGTCCTGGCTTTGTGCAGGATGCCTGCACTGCATTTAGTGGCCACATTATGGTGGGCATTGATGCTCGCGATGGCAAGGTGGCCACCGACGGCTGGAGTAAGCTCACAGGCCATGAAGTGATTGATCTAGCAAAGAAGTTTGAAGACTATGGCGTTGAGGCAATTGTTTATACCGACATTGGTCGTGATGGCATGCTCAAGGGCGTGAATATGGATGCCACGATTAAGCTGGCTCAAGCCGTACGCATTCCGATTATTGCGAGTGGCGGTCTATCCAATAACAAAGACATTGAAGCGCTGTGCGCAGCAGAAGAAGAGGGTGTGATGGGCGTGATTGCCGGTCGCTCGATTTACTCGGGGGATTTAGATCTGACCACAGCGCAAAAGTATGCCGATGAGCAAACTGCCAAGTACGCTGCGCTAATTGCAAAAAAGCTCAGTAGCTAAACAGTGCTAACGAAACGAATTATTCCTTGCCTAGATGTGACTGCAGGGCGCGTGGTCAAGGGCATTAATTTTGTGGGGTTGCGTGATGCCGGTGACCCTGTCGAAATTGCTCGTCGCTACGATGAGCAGGGTGCTGACGAGTTAACCTTTTTAGACATTACGGCAACTTCCGATGGTCGTGATTTATTGCTGCCCATCATTGAGGCGGTTGCCGCGCAAGTGTTTATTCCATTGACGGTTGGTGGTGGTGTCCGCGCAGTCGGGGATGTGCGTCGCTTACTCAATGCGGGTGCCGACAAAGTGAGCATGAACTCTTCTGCAGTAGCCAATCCTGACTTAGTGTCGGATGCCGCCGCACATTACGGCTCGCAGTGCATTGTGGTTGCGATTGATGCCAAGCGCGTTACTGAGAACCGGTGGGAAGTATTTACCCATGGGGGAAGGACATCAACCGGGCTTGATGTCGTGGAATGGGCGACTGAAGTCAGCCGTCGGGGTGCGGGAGAAATTTTACTCACCAGCATGAATCAAGATGGTACCCAAGATGGTTTTGATCTTGCTCTAACTGCAGCTGTCAGTAAAGCCGTTCCGGTTCCGGTGATTGCCAGTGGTGGCGTCGGTAACTTGCAGCATTTGGTTGATGGCATTACGAAGGGCCGTGCTGATGCGGTTCTAGCGGCCAGCATCTTTCATTACGGAACCTATACAGTCCGGCAGGCTAAAGAATTTATGGCAGCCCAGGGAATAGCGGTTCGGCTTTAGGCAAAGACCACGCTAGTCCGCCCAATCCGTTTGTCCCGATTAGCTTTGCGAACCACAATCTGAATATCTCGGCCTAGCTTGTTAAGGCATTCCAGCATCTTAGTCTCACTCACCCCATGAAATTGACCGCGTAATAGTTTTGATAACTTAGGCTGAGGTATGCCTAAGACCGCTGCGGCCTCGATTTGGGTCAGACGGCGCTGCGTAATAATTTCAGAAATCTTGAGAGCTAAGTTGGCCTTTACCAGCATCTCCTGATCATTGGCAAATCCAATGTCAGCGAAGACGTTTCCGGAACCTTTTTCAATACCGTTCATTCTTTACTCCTTAGCATGATCTTGAGCCATTTTTAATCGATCGCGCACTAGGTCGATTTCTTGTTTGGGTGTTTCAATGCCGCGTTTCGATTTCTTTTGAAAACAATGTAGGACATAAATAACCTCGGCAATTTTTACTGTGTAAATAGCACGAAATGTATCTCCAAGACAGTCCTCTAAAACCTCGAGTACTCCAGCCCCTGAAAATCCTTTTAATGGCTTGGCATTTTGATGTTTCTTGCCTTGTTGCGCTAAATACAGTGCAAACCCAAATGCTGATCTGATCTCATCAGGCATCGCCATTAAATCTTTTTTAGACGACCCTACCCATAGTATGTGTTTATATGACTTATCCATTTCGAATTATACCTATTTGGATATAATTTGGCAATAGGAACTCAAGGTAACTTTCTATAATCAAATCTATGAAACAGACAACTCTGTCAGAATGAAGGCCTATGAATACCCCCGCTACGTCGTTTAAGCCCAATTCCAATCTTGCTCCAGGCGCATGGCTGGATGACGTGACGTGGAATGAGCAAGGTTTGGTGCCGGTAATTGCCCAAGAGTTTAGCTCTGGCGACGTGTTGATGATGGCATGGATGAACCGCGATGCCTTACTTAAAACCATGCAAATCGGTGAGGCAGTGTATTGGTCGCGCTCACGTCAAAAGTTGTGGCACAAGGGTGAAGAGTCTGGCCATACGCAAACGGTGAAAGACATTCGCTTAGATTGCGATGGTGATACGATTTTGTTGGTGGTAGATCAAAAAGACGGTATTGCTTGTCATACTGGTGAGCACAGTTGTTTTTTCTTAGGCTGGGATGCCAAATTGAGTACATGGCAAAAATCCGTGGAATAGAATGCAGGTATGAGCAAAGACAGCAATTCCCCTAATTTAGATGCGGTATTAGCCCACTTAGCGGATGTGGTTGATGGTCGTCGCGCGGATTTGGCTGCGGGTAAGGTTGATCCCAAATCCTCTTACATTGCCCAGCTCTTTTCTAAGGGCGATGACGCCATCCTAAAAAAGATTGGCGAAGAGGCTACCGAAACGGTCATGGCTGCCAAAGACAGTCGCAATGGCCATTTAGCCCCAGAGCAACAGGCCCTCCTCGTCGGTGAAATGGCTGATTTGTGGTTTCATTGCCTGGTGGCTTTATCTCAGTTTGGGCTGCGCCCAGAGGATGTCTTGGCAGAGCTCACTCGCCGCGAAGGGGTTTCTGGCATTGCTGAGAAAGCCGCCAGAACACACTAAACCCATCGCTTTTGTAGTACAAAAGCCCCTTTTTGAACGAGCGCACCATGGAAAATTACGAAAACTGCATATTTTGCAAAATTATTGCTGGAACCATTCCTTGCCAAAAAGTCTATGAAGATGAGGAGGTTTTTGGTTTTAAGGACATTAATCCAGCCGCCCCCATTCATTTTTTACTGATACCAAAGCGTCACATTACTACCGTAGAGTCAGATGCACCCCTTGATGCCCAATTGCTGGGTAGAATGATAGCATTAGCACCACGCTTGGCGGTTGAGCAGGGTTGCCGTCCAGGACGAGACGGCGGTTTTCGTTTAACGCTGAACAATGGCGCAGATGGGGGTCAAGAGGTCTATCACACGCATTTGCATGTGATGGGCGGGCCGCGCCCCTGGAATAAATAAGACAAGGAGAGCAGAAAATGGGTTCATTTAGTATTTGGCATTGGCTGGTTGTTCTGGTAATCGTGATGCTGATATTTGGCACCAAAAAGCTGCGCAATATGGGTAGTGATTTGGGTGGCGCCGTCAAAGGCTTCAAAGATGGCATGAAAACCGGTGAAGACAAAGCAGAGCAGATTCCACAACAAGCAACAGCCCAGCAAACGGCGTCCGCTGACAAAACTGTGGACGTTCAGGCCAAAGACCTCAATAAGTAATCTAGACATGATTGCAATCCCCGCAGTTCCGTTACATGATTGATCTTGGAGTTTCAAAACTCGCGTTGATTGCAGTCGTCGCATTGGTAGTAGTCGGGCCAGAGCGTTTGCCTAAGATCGCCCGCATGGCTGGTAATTTATTTAGCCGTGCTCAGCGCTATATGTCGGAAGTGCGCAGCGAGGTGAATCGCCAAATGGAGCTCGATGAATTTAAGAAGCTCCGCGAAGAAAGTACCTCGATGTTCAAGGATGTCGAAAGTAGCCTCAATCAAACGGTGCAAGAGGCCCAGCTCAATTTAAGCGATCAAGCTGATTCCAGCGCCTTTGTCTCTAACTTTGGTAGCAATATGAGCCTCGATGAGGCCGCCGTCTATCGCGAAAGTTTGCGTCAAGGCCGCGATAGCTGGCGCGTTAAACGCGGCAATCGTCCAACCTGGTTTAAGCATTCCTCGGGCACGCGTACGCGCGTGCAGTCGGGCGCAGCGCGCATGAAGCGCTACCGCCACACTTCTTCTATTAAGTAATGTATGACACAGCCGAGCGATAGCAACAGCAATAAACTGAATAACGATGCAGCCGATCACGATGCCAAGGCCGATGCAACCGTTGGCGAAGGTTTACAAGAAAGTTTTTTATCGCACCTATTTGAGTTGCGTGATCGCGTTATCAAAGCGGGCCTTGCCATCATTATTGTTTTTGCTAGCTTGGCCTATTGGGCGCCTGATATTTTTCATATCTTCGCGCAGCCACTCTTAAGTTCCTTGCCGGCAGGCGGCAAAATGATTGTGACTGACATTACGGGCTCCTTCTTTGTGCCGATGAAGGTCACCATGCTGGTGGCATTCTTAATTGCCTTGCCATGGGTGCTCTATCAAATGTGGGCCTTTATTGCGCCAGGTCTTTATCAGCATGAGCGTACATTAGTTATTCCACTCGTGGTAAGTAGCTATAGCCTCTTCCTATTCGGCATGGCATTTGCTTACTTCTTAGTATTTCCGTCGGTATTTAATTTCATGGCACAGTACAACGCTCCCTTGGGCGCGGAGATGAGTACGGACATTGATAAGTACCTGAGTTTTGCGATGACCACCTTCTTGGCGTTTGGTATTACCTTTGAAGTACCAGTCGTCGTCGTCGTTCTAGTCCGCATGGGCATCGTTACTCTAGCGAAGCTAAAAGAAAGCAGACCCTACGTGATTGTGGGCGCATTTGTCATTGCGGCAGTAGTGACGCCGCCCGACGTCATATCGCAACTACTGTTGGCTATCCCAATGACTTTACTTTACGAGCTGGGATTATTAATTGCGCGCTTCTACCAGCCCAAGAAATCAGCCGAAGGCATAGCGGATGATTTAAAGGATGCAGAGCTAGATAAAGCCAGGGCCGAGGCAGAGCAACAGCCCTAGATTTAGTAAACCGTATTATTTTCTTTTTGGGGATGGCGCTTTGCTTCTTTGGCAAACGTATTCAGCAACCATTGGTTAACCTTATCAAAGCGGTAACGCCGTTGCCGCAAGTTACCTTCGCGCATCCTGCCTTCAACTAACTCATCCTCATCTGCTGCATCGCGTGATGCAGAGGCTGCACCATGCTCATTGCTGGCGTTGCCCGTAAATACTTTTCCAGCGGCCAGTAAAGCCCGGCGTTGCCCAATGGTTTCAATCTGAATTAACCTCGGCAAAATCTTTGGAAGCTCCCACCGAATGTCGACCACTACGCAGTGCTCATGTTGCAGCTGGGCGATGTCGGCCAACAGTAACTCGGCTTTACTAAAATGAAACTGATTGGCAACAACTAAGCGGTGGCATAGCAAGAGCCATTCGTATTCGATTTTGTACTCGGCATGGCGATTAATGGCCTGCTCGGCCACAAGAGCTAAATCATGCCAATGGTTTGCTGCAGGCTTAGGGCAGCTTTCCAAAATCTTCGTAAGCAAGTCCCTGGCTTCATGAATGCCTTGTTGTTGTGCTTGCCATACCCAATAAGAGGCTTGTAGTCCTTTAACCTTCTCATCCAGCTTCTCTCGCTTGCGCCACAGGTTGGCTCCTTTCCGAAACTGCGCCAGGGCATGGCCTAGATCAGCGGCACGATCAAAGCAGAGATCACTCTCGGTCGCGTTGTATCCGGAGAACTGTGGGCGACGGTAAATCTCACCCAGCGAAAACCACGCATCCCGGTCACCGTCTTTGGCGGCAAGCTCTAACCAATAGACTGCTTTCTTGAGAGAGGCATTTGAGCGACCCTGATCGACTACGGCGGCGCCCGATGTGACAATGGAAGCAGGAGCAGGAGCGGAAGTAAAAGCGCCATCGAGCTGCGCTAACTGCAATCCGAGAGTCAGCCTTGCAATCGTTAAGCCCATTTCAGCGGCTTCCAGTAAATGATCTTGTTTGCCGCTTGCTAACCACTGCGCCCACAGACCTGATAGCGTTTCATCTTTGGGTTGAAGGCGAAGCAATAATTCTTTAGCGGCTTGGGTAAAACTATTTTCTGTTTCAGCAAGCGATTGCAAATAGGATTTGCACACCAACTGCAACGAAGGCAAATCAGCGGCTGGCATGAAATCCATCATCGTAAGATCAGCAGATGCGAGCCAATCGCGCAAGCGCGCTTGTTCCGCGTCAGTCTCTGGCGACAATAAAAACTGAATCAGTTGCCACCGTGCATTGAGCGCAAGGTGAGAGGGCGTTAGCCCAGTAGACTCGGAATGGAATGGGTGCCGCGTATCTTCAGCTAATTCCCAAAACAGCTTCCAGCCAAACGGGAATGCCGGGGAGCCAACTGTATTGGCAAGGGGAATTGTGCTGAGCAAACTATAAATAGGGGCCAGTGGAGCGCTCAAACCCAACCCAGCAGTTTTGGATACGCTTTTATCTGTAACTAATTGATTTGCAATAGAAAAAAATGATTTTTCTAGCCAAACCAAGGAATTGGATGGCTGAATGGGGGTATTGAAGGCCCCAGTCAAATAAGCCGAAGCTAAACTTTGTTGCGCAGAAACATCACCAAAACGGGCTGATTGCAGGATTTTTAGGAATTCACGGCTTGCCATCTGACAATTTTGGCATTAACTGACTAAAAAGAGCAAAAAACCAAGCCCTTGTTGCCGTGATACAACAAAGAAAGCCAAAAAAGATCCTTTTCACAAGCAAAAGTAGCTTCTTATGCCTCTACACCTAGTCAATTAGCCCGAAAGAGAGAAAATTCATGAGTCCCAAATAATTTGGGCATTACTTTTAATTTATGGAGATTTAAAGAATGAAAAAATCGCTATTCGCACTCGCAGCGGTAACAGCATTTGCTGGCGCTGCTCAAGCACAGTCCTCAGTAACTGTGTACGGTATTATCGACATGGGTATTGCTGGTGCTAACAACCGCAACGCACAGCCAACATCGGTTACTAAAAGCACAGGCTTAGGTGTTACGCAGTCCCCACAGTCGACCAGCCGTTTAGGTTTCCGTGGTACTGAAGATTTAGGTGGCGGCATGGCTGCTTTCTTCACATTTGAAACAGGCTTGCTTCCTAATTCAGATGCTGCAGGCGGTTTATCAACATTCAATAACCGTCAAGCATTTGTTGGTTTAAGCCAAAAAGGCATTGGCCGCTTTGCATTGGGTACTCAGCAAACTGGTATTCACAGTGCTGTAGGCCGCACAACGGCTGGTGGACAAAATAACATCGTAGGCGATGTAATTTACACGGTTAATGGAAATAGCCCAATGTCCGCTTTTGCACAAACTACATCCTATGGATTGACCGGCGGTCAATCCTATGTAGTTCGGGTAAATAATGCCATCACATTTGCAACAGAAAACTTATCTGGCTTTCAAGGCAACCTGATGTTTGTTGCGAGTGGTAACGATACCAACCAAGGCGGCACTGCAGCAGCGCCTACTGGTGGACAAAACACGAACTCTGGCTACGGCGTAGGTTTGGACTATACATTGGGTAAACTGCTCTTGACAGCTAACTATGCGTCGTTCACAAATACTACAACTGCAGCCACGGCTGGTGTGTCACCAACTACTGCCCCAACATTTGTAAAGTTCAGCAATTCAGGTCAATTGGCTACTCCTGGTTCCAACGTAGTGGACAACACCATGTATGTTGGTGGTACATATGATTTTGGTATCTTGCAAGCGTATGCAGGTTACATTAATCGTAAAGCCAGCGCTGAAAACAACAGCCTTTATTTCCAACGTTACACAGCGCAGCAAATTGGTGTACGTAGCAACTTGACCAAAACTGTGAATGTGTTTGCTTCAGTTGGTACAGGTGCATGGGAAAACACTGGTTTTGACATGGATTCTGCCAATGTTAATGGCTATCAGTTAGGTACAAACTACGTTCTGAGCAAGCGTACCAATCTGTACGCAATTTTTGGTAATGCATCCCAGTCCAGTGCTGCAAATAGCACTATCAACCCAGCAACTGCACGTAATACCAGCTACAACGTTAACAACTACGCAGTTGGCGTACGTCACACTTTCTAATTGGCTGCTAGCGCAAGCTAGTTGAAGATTAGTCAGGTATTAAATCAACCCACTGTGGCAACACAGTGGGTTTTTTCTTTTCTCTTTTTCTTGCCTTAATCTTTTCTCTTAGCCCGCTTTTGATCGTTTACTCTGCAGCATTTCAATATTCATCTCTGCTGTTAAGTTCGATGAGTAGAATCGCTCAATCATTTCGACTGAGGTTCTGGCATTTCTGGCCAAAGTAAGTAAATCGATGCCATTGCCGTAGAGTAGTCTGAAGGTAATGGCGGTATGCCTTAGGCTGTAAAGTGTCCTAAATTGGCCGTATTGCCCCGTTCGTAGTTGGGCTCGCTCCAACACTTTTTTGAAGTGCGTCGTTATCAGCTGAATGGCGCCATTGCGATCGCTCACCTCCGGTAAAAACAGATAGTCTTCGGGGGCACCATAGCCCCTGGATTGTTGATACGCTTGGATCGTTTTATAGACTGCATTGGCAGCGCGCATAGTGACCACTTGCCCAGTGTGCCGCTTGGTTTCTGGGAGATTAAGCCTTAAATAGGTGCTTGGCCCAGTGATAATCTCAATATGCTTATGCTGAATGAGTTTGATATCCACCGGCCGGATGAATGCATTGACCATAAAACGAATAAGCCATTGCATTTCCATGGGCACGGCTTCCTGCTTCTTAAATGCGCCCGATGCGGTTACACGATGGTTTGATGCAGCAGTTTCCCAGACAAGGCTCAGTTCTTTGGCACTCCTGACCAGTACCCGATATTCCGGAAGGCTAAAGCTCCCCCTAGGAATGCTTTTGGTCTTTAGTTTGGGAAAGCCAGGGACCTTATAAATGGCCCCATCTTCTAGCGCGATTAGCAAAATTCGTTTTAGAAGGCCCAAGTATTGCTTTATGGTGATTGACTTAATGCTCTGCTCTTGCAAATCGAGTACAAATTCAGAAATCTGTTTAATTTGAATAGTGCTAATGTGGCAACCAGAAAAATAGGGAACCAATTGGGCCCTTAGGCGACTAATAAACATACCCAAGGTTTGCTTAGTGATGTCGCCCTGTATGAATTTTTGCTGTTCTATGGCTAGGGCCTTATCTGCAAAATACTGAAATGAATGCTGTTCTAAGCCGGTAATCGTCTTAAATTGCTCATCACGAAATAAGACTGGGGGGATCGTTAGCTGCTTGAGAACACTATGATCCATGAGGCAAGCATCGTTGGCCGCCTCAAAGGAATTCAAGGAATTGTGTTCATAAATAATCATTTTTAATATTAATTTTGCTTAGTACATTACAGCACCCTAATTTATGAAATAACATGGGTATTTTTATTAATTATCAAAAACACTTATAAATCTGAAACTAAAAAAATTTTCATAAAAAACCACCCCGAAGGGTGGTTTAAGAACTTCTAAGAAAAGCTAGCTACGCTAGCGTTAAATTAGAATGTGTGACGTACGCCAGCAGCATAGTTGTTGGTATTCAACGCTGAGTTTGCTGAAGTCGCTGTTGTACCAACTTGACCATAAATTGCGTACAGATTTGTACGCTTGCTCAGCCAATAATTTGCGCCTAACTGGTAGCCGAAAATATTTGCTGTTGGTGCGCTAGCACCGTAAATGGAGTAACGACCATTACCTACAGAAGCCCAACCCTCAACTTTTGGTGTAATGTAGCTACGTACACCAATCTCTTGGGCGCTACGTTTTCCGTAGACGTTGGAAGTTTGCTGTGAAGTAATTTTACGGTTAACGTAGTTTGCGTACGCAGTCAGGATGCCGAAATCATACATCGCTGCGGCAAACATTTGATTGTCTTTTACGTTCGTGCCCGCCTGAGCGAATCCATCACCACCAACTGGTGTAGGTGTTCCTACAGCGTAACCTGTACCAGCATTAACCTGTGCTTGGGTTGCTGTGTATGGGTTATCAGCATTGAGTGCAGTGTAAGCAGCAGCAACACGTAACTTTGGAACGCCAGTGTAATCCAGGCTTAAGCCCCAACCATTTTGGTTATTTTCGCCGCCGGTGTATCCAACGGTAGGTGCAGTTGCTGTGGTTTGTGTTGTATTAACGTTGTTCATGACGTACATTGCTTTAGCTTGGAAACCGGCCATGCGCTCAGAATCCAACTGAATCGTACGTTGTGTACGGTTTGTGAAAGCAACACCGCTAGACCCGTTAACGTTGTCATTGGTAAGTGGAGCATTAACTGCTGTAGCGTTAACTACTGAGCCAGCAATGTTGTTCAACTGACCAGTAGTCATTGGAGCAGCCAATTGCCAAATCAACGAATTCTGCGTACCAATACGAACTGCGCCCATGCCTTTTTGTGTCAAACCAGCCCAGCCTTGACGAATTCCAGGAGCCCAAACTGCAGCTGATGTATTTAAACTAGATTCAAAAACAAAGTTGGCTGTCATGCCGCCGCCCAAATCTTCAGTGCCACGGAAACCGATGCGGTTTGTAGACTCTGAACCTTGGGATTGAAATGAGCTCGATGTACCCTTGATTGCGGTTGCATTTGGTGCTGCAGCGCGCTGATTTGCGCCTACATAACCAACGTCCAAAACACCATATACAGTTACTGAGGACTGTGCTTGAGCAGCGCCAGCAAATGCTGTTACCGCTGCGAGTGCGAATAGCGATTTTTTCATTCTTTAAATCTCCATAAACTAAAGAATGAGAAATGCGCTATCTAGTGCCCCAGCCAATGCTTTATCCTGGTCCAGGCAAGCCTCTGAGGAAGCGATCGAGGATAGGGGTATGGCTATAACCACAAGATTGCACCGGTAATAGTAGAAAGGCAGAGGCAAGCGAGCTTTAAGCTACGATAGAAGGCATTTTCATGGAAATGTCATAAAAGTCAGCGAATATGAATCCTTAGAAATTCTTGATTAAATGAGCCAACACCATGGCAAAACTGCCAGCACAATGCGAGACTTACCTTAAATTTGTGCGCAACACCGCCAAGTTAAAAGAAGCATCCAAGCTACCGCCGCTGGATGAGGTTGAGCAGAGCTTACTTAATACCATTGCTTCTCATGTTGTCGAGGGCAAACCTTCTTTATTGGTAGGGGATATTATTTATTCAAAGCAAATAGGTTCACCCGCGACCCTGCAACGCCGATTATCTAAACTGGCGGAAGCGGATTTCATTCGTTACGGCAACGATTCCGATGGTCGAAAAAAATACCTCGAGCTCACACCCAAAGCGATTGATTACATCGCTAAATTGGGAGAGTGCATAACGGCTGCAGCGAGCAAAATGCCGGCTTAAGTGTGGTTTAGATCTGACAGTCTTGCGTTACTGATTTTTTAGCTCTTTTCCTGCGATTTAGGCCGTTTTCCCACCTGTGCCTTCAGAGGCATTGGCTTGCCTGCGCAATGTCCTTTGAAAGGGCGGCCACATTGTTTACCACTCGACCTTTTTGGATTTCCTCAATCAGGGCTAGAGCCGCCGCTAACTAACAGTTCAATGGCAATTTGGACTTAATCCACGGGTTAATACTAATTTTGATGGATTGATTGAAAATGGGCCTTAAGCACAATTTTTTGTAATGTTAGTCTTAGTTAATTATTAAGAGCCATTCTGTATATAAACACCCAATAAGGAGTTTGAGTATGAAAGCATCGTCATTTGTAGTTTCTGGAATTAGGGCTGCGTTAGTGGCCTCAGCGCTGGTTTGCGCGCAAGGCGCAATTGCATCTAGCGCTACTTTAGATAAGATCAAATCCACTGGCGCGGTAACCATGGGTGTGCGCGAATCATCCATTCCAATGTCGTACACCACTGGCGATAGTCGCTTTGATGGGTTCCACGTTGAAGTATGCCGCATGATTCTCAATGACATTAAAGCTAAATTAGGTCTGAGTACATTGCGTATTAATTACCAACCCGTAACTGGACAGAATCGCATACCCCTGGTTCAAAATGGAACAGTCGATATTGAGTGCGGTACAACAACCAACAACACTGCACGGCAACGCGATGTGAGCTTTGCCAATACCCTGTACGTAGAAGAAGTGCGTATTGCTGTTAAGGCTAATTCAGGTATTAACTCGATTTCTCAGTTGGCTGGTAAAAAAGTAGCCACTACCACGGGTACTACATCGGTTCAGATTCTGCGTAAGCATGAAAAAGCAACCGGCGTAAACTTTGATGAAGTGTTTGGTAAAGACCATTCTGATAGTTTCTTGCTATTGGAGTCCGGTCGTGCCGATGCATTTGTGATGGACGGATCGATCTTGGCAGGCAATATTGCCAATTCAAGAAATCCAAAGGATTTTAAGATTGTGGGTGAGGTACTGAGTGTAGAACCCATTGCCATTATGATTCGTAAAGACGATCCTCAATTTAAGGCGGACGTTAACGCAGCCATCGCAAAGATAGTCGCAAATGGCACTATGCCACGCCTGTGGGATAAATGGTTCTTAAAGCCCATTCCACCAAAAAATAGCGTAGTTGGTCTCGAGTTGTCTGCCGCAACAAAAAATGCGTGGGCTAATTTAAATGACAAGCCTGCGGAAGATTATCAAAAGAAGTAATTTTGAATCTTTTTAGTTGTATGCCATGCTTCATTGCACGTGAACGCCAAAAACCATGAATATGGATTTTGGCGTTTTTTGTAAGAGTACGCTCGATGGAGAGCCAGTTCAGCACTGCATCTCGTCGATATTTGGCATTGCGCAAAATGCTGACCCCAGTTACTTAGATTGGTTAATGCAAGCATGGCTTTGGACCATTGCGGTTGCTGGCCTAAGCCTAGCCATTGCTTTAGTGATTGGCGCAGTGATGGGTACGCTGCGCACGCTGCCCAATAACACCCTTGGCAGTCGCCTACTCGTGCGTGCTGCTACCGCATGGGTGGAACTATTTCGGAACATACCAATCTTGGTTCAGGTTTTTGTTTGGTATCACGTTATCCCCTCCTTTGTATTGCCCTTAAAAGAATTTCCATCCTATCTCTTGGTGAGTATCGCCTTGGGCTTCTTTACATCAGCGCGTATTGCAGAGCAGGTACGCGCTGGTATTCAGTCGCTGCCGAGCGGCCAGATGGCAGCAGCAACGGCACTGGGAATGAGTCGCGTGCAAAGTTATCGCTATGTGATTTTGCCCATGGCGCTACGTATTGTGATCCCGCCCTTGACTTCGGAAAGCATGAATGTGGTGAAGAACTCATCCGTGGCTTTTGCGGTATCGGTACCCGAACTCACCTTGTTTGCTATGCAGGCGCAAGAAGAAACATCCCGTGGTATTGAAATCTATTTAGCAGTGACCTTGCTCTATGCTTTTTCTGCGTTTGCAGTCAATCGCCTCATGACCTGGATTGAGCGACGGACCCGCATACCGGGTTTTGTCGGCACATCCAATGACCCCAGCTTGGCCCACTAAACCGATGATCTTCTTTTTTCTCCCATGCTAAGCCTAGACTTCAGTTTTTACAATTGGGCGCTCTTTACGGATTACCTCCAAAAGGGTTTGCTATTTAGCGTGCAATTGACGGTGATTGCTACGGTGGGCGGAATCATCTTTGGCACTTTTTTAGCCTTGATGCGTTTATCCGGTAACCCGGTTCTATCCTACTGCGCTAGTTTTTATGTCAACACCATGCGTTCCATTCCATTGGTTATGGTGATTTTGTGGTTTTTCCTTTTAATACCGCTTTTGATTGGCAAACCCATTGGTGCCAATCTGTCCGCCATCATTACCTTCATCGCATTTGAGGCCGCCTACTTTGCCGAAATTATGCGCGCCGGAATTCAATCGGTACCGAGAGGCCAAACGTATGCTGCTCAAGCCTTGGGCATGAACTACGGCCAAAATATGCGTTTGATTGTTTTACCGCAAGCCTTCCGGAACATGATTCCGGTTTTAATGACGCAAACCATTATTTTGTTTCAAGATACATCCTTGGTGTATGCGATTGGTGCGTATGATTTACTCAAGGGCTTTGAAATCGCTGGCAAAAATTATGGGCGCCCAATGGAAACCTATATTTTGGCTGCGGTGACGTATTTCATCATTTGTTTTTCGTTATCGAAGTTGGTGCGTAAAATTCAAACTAAAGTAGCCATCATTCGTTAATGGCATATCAATCTATTCAATCAAGCACAGCATGATAGAACTTAAGAGCGTTTCAAAATGGTACGGTGACTTTCAGGTACTGACCGAATGCAGCACCTCGATAAAACAGGGGGAGGTGGTGGTTATCTGCGGCCCCTCAGGCTCGGGTAAGTCAACCCTAATCAAAGCCATGAATGCCCTAGAGCCTTTTCAGTCGGGCGAGATTATTGTCGATGGCGTAAGCCTTAGTGACCCCAAAACCAATTTGGTTCAGTTGCGGGCTAGAGTAGGTATGGTGTTTCAGCACTTCGAACTATTTCCCCACTTAAGCGTGACTGAGAACTTAACCCTCGCCCAGATCAAAGTATTGGGGCGTACACCAGACCATGCCTTACAGCACGGGCTGAAGTATTTAGAGCGGGTTGGTTTGATGGCGCAAAAGGATAAATTTCCAGGGCAGCTATCTGGAGGCCAACAGCAACGCGTGGCGATTGCACGCGCATTGACGATGGACCCGATCGTCATGCTATTCGATGAGCCCACATCTGCGCTCGATCCTGAAATGGTAGGCGAAGTCTTGGATGTCATGGTTAAGCTAGCCAACGAAGGCATGACCATGTGCTGCGTCAGTCACGAGATGGGCTTTGCTCGTAAAGTAAGCGACCGCGTCATCTTTATGGATCAAGGCCGTATTGTGGAGGACTGCAGCAAAGACGATTTCTTTAGTAAGCCCGAAGAGCGCTCCGCCAGAGCGAAGGATTTCTTATCCAAAATATTGGCGCATTAAGCCAAATATCTACCGAGCAGCTGATTTTGATTTAGGCCGTTTTCCCACCTGCACCTTCAGAGCCATTGGTTTACCTTTGCGCACTAGATTTATCCTGGCCTCATCGCCCGGGCTTGTCTGCGCAATACCGTTTAAAAGGGTGACCACATCATTTACTGCTTGACCATTGACTTGGGTAAGTACATCACCTGGCTTCATACCCGCTTTATCGGCAGGCCCACCTTCCAGCACTCCGGAGATAAGTACGCCTGTGGTGTCTTTGGGAAGATTGAGCGATTCAGCGAGTTCCTTGGAGAGGTTTTGGGGCTCGACGCCAATCCAGCCCCGCGTTACCGAGCCATTGGTCCAAATCGATTCCATTACTTGTTTGACGGTGTTGACGGGGATAGCAAAGCCGATGCCCATATTGCCGCCGCTACGCGAATAGATGGCGGTATTGATGCCGATTAAGTTGCCTTTAGTGTCAACTAAGGCGCCGCCAGAGTTGCCCGGATTAATCGCGGCATCGGTCTGAATGAAGTTCTCAAAGGTATTGATGCCGAGTTGATTGCGGCCGAGGGCAGAAACAATGCCCGACGTCACCGTTTGCCCCACACCAAAGGGGTTGCCAATGGCCAGAACCACATCGCCCACCTGCACCGATTCCATTTTCCCCAAAGTAATGGGGTTTGGTAGGTCAATCGCATCGATCTTGAGAACGGCAATATCCGTTTCGGGGTCGCTGCCGATCAGTTTGGCGGTGCGCTTGCGGCCGTCTGCAAAAGCCACCTCAATCTCGTCTGCGCCCTCAATCACGTGGTGATTGGTCAAAATAATGCCTTGAGGGCTTACGATGACCCCAGACCCAAGACTCGAGCTAGGCTCCTCATTGGGGGCTTGGTCACCAAAAAAGAACTGAAACCAGGGCTCATTCTGGTGGGGAGCTCCTTTCTTGCTAGGCTTTTTCTTATTCGCCTTGCTAGTAAAAATATTGACTACCGCTGGGCTAGATACCTTCGCCGCCTCGGCTAAAGAGCCTGGATTCTGGTTAATGCTTTCTGGGGCCTCCCGCAGGGTCACTTGACCCACCAAGGAGCTCACCTGAGGGCTTGAAATCCAACCTGGCTGGAGTGTAGTTGCCACGAACCACGCAGCCAGCAGGATGGTAATGGCTTGGCAAAAGAGGAGCCACAGGCGATTCATTATATTAGTTAAGTAATTGATTTATATAATTAATTTAGATAATTTCATTGAGATCAGCCCCCCTTTTTGCTCTGCAGGCTATCCCGAATTTCACGCAAAAGGATGATGTCTTCTGGCGTTACTGCAGGCGGAGGCGCCTCGGCCGAGCGAATGCGATTGACGACCTTGACCATCTGGAAGATCACAAAAGCCAGCAAAATGAAGTTAATCGAGATCGTGATGAAGTTACCGTAGGCAAAAATGGGGATACCTGCTTTTTTGAGGGCATCAAAGGTGCGGGGTACGCCATCGGGTACGTTACCAAGCACAACAAAGAGGTTGGTGAAGTCAATTTTTCCGCCCAATAAGGAGGAAATGACGGGCATGACAATGTCATTCACCAGGGAGTCGACAATCTTGCCAAAAGCCCCGCCAATAATGATGCCGACGGCTAAGTCAACGACATTGCCTTTGACGGCAAATTCCCTAAATTCCTTTAAAACTGCCATAAATCCAATCCTTTCAGCTGAGCTATTGGTGAAAGTCGCTCTATTAAGCGTGCAACTTCGATGCTAAACCACTTTTTACTTTAAAATCGTCGCATTAAGCAATTTCCACCTATCTTGTTTTTGTGAAAGCCTTGTAAATGAGTGATAAGCCCAGCATGGATCCGGATCGCCGCAAATGGTTGATCGCCACTACTGCGGTTGGGGGTGTTGGCGGTGCTGCAGCCCTCTATCCGTTTGTAAATAGTTTTGAACCATCCGAGCGTGCCAAAGCAGCCGGCGCCGCAGTCGAGGTGGATATTTCCGGGATGAAGCCCGATGAAATGATTACCGTCGAGTGGCGCGGTAAGCCAGTCTGGGTGATTCGCCGTACGCCAGAGCAGGTAACTGAGCTTGCCAAACTCGATGGTGAATTGGCTGATCCTAAATCCTTACGCGATCCTGCCGTGTATACACCAAAGTATGCGCAAAATGGCTATCGCTCCATCAAGCCAGAATATTTAGTGGTCGTTGGTATTTGCACTCACCTTGGTTGCTCCCCATCACCCAAAATTCAGGCAGGCCCACAGCCTTCCTTGCCCAATGATTGGCCGGGCGGTTTCTTCTGCCCATGCCATGGCTCGACCTTCGATTTAGCTGGTCGCGTTTACAAAAATAAACCCGCACCAGATAACTTGGAAGTACCGCCACACATGTATTTGAGCGATACCAAGATTCTGATTGGCGACGATAAGAAAGCGTAAGGAAAAATACCATGGCGTTTCATGAAATTAAAACCGCTGAAAATGCACCGGTCCAAGAAAAAATATTAGCTTGGGTTGATTCCCGTTTTCCCTTGACCTCAACAATCAAGACGCACCTTACGGAATATTACGCACCCAAAAATTTAAACTTCTGGTATTTTTTTGGTGCATTTTCCATTGTCGTTTTAGCCTTGCAAATCATCACGGGTATTTTCTTGACGATGAACTACAAGCCCGATGCGGCTAAAGCGTTTGAGTCGGTTGAGTACATCATGCGCGAAGTGCCGTTTGGTTGGTTGATTCGTTACCTCCACTCCACCGGCGCGTCGATGTTCTTTGCCGTGGTTTACCTGCACATGTTCCGCGGCTTGATTTACGGTTCGTATCAAAAGCCACGCGAACTTGTTTGGATTTTTGGTTGCGCTATTTTCTTGTGCTTGATGGGCGAGGCTTTCTTTGGTTACCTCCTGCCATGGGGCCAAATGTCCTATTGGGGCGCGCAGGTAATCGTGAACTTGTTCTCAGCGATTCCTTTGATTGGTCCAGATCTTTCTTTGTGGCTGCGTGGCGACTACGTTGTTGGCGATGCGACTCTGAATCGTTTCTTCGCCTTCCACGTGATCGCATTGCCTTTGGTATTGGTTGGTTTGGTTGCGGCCCACATTATTGCCTTGCATGAAGTGGGCTCAAATAATCCAGACGGTGTGGATATCAAAGCCAACTTGGACAGTAAAGGTATACCCGTTGACGGTATTCCATTCCACCCCTATTACTCAGTGCATGATGTGATGGGTTTGGGCATATTCTTGTTTATTTTCGCAGCGATCGTATTCTTTGCGCCGGAGATGGGCGGCTACTTCTTAGAGGCCAATAACTTTATTCCGGCCGATCCATTGCAGACGCCATTGCACATTGCACCCGTTTGGTATTTCACGCCTTTCTATTCGATGCTGCGTGCGACCACAACCGACTTCTTGGCGCCATTGTGGATTTTCTTTGCGATTGTTCTCGGCCTTGCAATTAAGAATGCCAAAGACATTCGCCTCAAGGGTGGCTACTTTGCAATCCTGCTCGGCTTGGCCGCAGGCTTTTACTTCCTCGATGCGAAGTTCTGGGGCGTGGTCATCATGGGCGGTACGGTTGTGATTCTGTTTTTCTTGCCATGGCTCGATAAGTCACCCGTGCGCTCAATTCGCATGCGCCCAGCATTCCATAAATACATCTACGGTAGCTTTGTAGTGAGCTTCATCATCCTGGGTTACTTAGGAATTAAGCCGCCATCACCGCTGTTCGATAAGATGTCGCAGATTTGCACCATTTACTATTTGGCATTCTTCTTCTTGATGCCGTATTGGAGCAAATTGGGCGAGTTTAAGACGGTGCCCGACCGTGTTGTTTTTCATGCGCACTAAGCACGATTGCAGACCAGACTAAATAAAGATTAGGAATCAGTATGAAAGACATTCTGCACACTGTGAAAGCGAGCCTTCGTGCATTTGCTGTAACGGCAACCTTAGGCCTTGCTGCAACCACTGCGCATGCCGCTGGTGGCGACTATCCATTGGATAAAGCACCCGACCGCGTTAACAGCAATGCCGCCTTGCAAAACGGAGCAAAGATTTTTGTTAATAATTGCGCTGGTTGCCACTCTGCAGTTAGCGTGCGCTATTCCTCTTTACGGGATATTGGACTCACCGATCAGCAGATCAAAGATAATTTGATTCTGAATGGTGCTAAGGTAGGTGATGTCATGACGGTAGCAATGTCTCCTAAAGATGCGAAGGCATGGTTTGGTAAAGTGCCACCCGATTTATCGGTTGAGGCACGTGCGCGCGGTACCGATTGGCTTTACACCTACTTTCGTACCTACTATCAAGATGACTCCACCCCAACCGGCTGGAATAACTTGGTGTATCCAAACGTAGGTATGCCTCATGTGTTGTGGCAAATGCAAGGTATTCGTACAGCGAACTTTGAAGAGCGTAAAGATCCAAAGGATCCAACGCGCATGCAAAAAGTATTTGTAGGTTTCGAGCAAGTCACCCCAGGCTCGATGAAGCCCCAAGAATACGATGACAACATGGCTGACCTCGTGTCCTTCATGTCATGGATGGCCGAGCCAATGCAATTACAGCGTAAGCGCATTGGTGTAGTGGTACTCTTGTTCTTGGCTATCTTTACGTTTGTCGCATGGCGCCTAAACAAAGCCTATTGGAAAGACGTGAAGTAAGCATTTTGCAGTTGCATTAAGTAAGTATATTTTTAAGGATCTTTGCATATGATGGTGTTGTACTCGGGCACAAACTGCCCATTTTCGCAACGCTGCCGCCTGGTGCTTTTTGAAAAAGGCATGGATTTTGAAATCCGCGATGTTGATCTATTCAGCAAGCCGGAAGAAATCTCCGTAATGAATCTTTATGGCCAGGTTCCCATTCTCGTTGAGCGAGATTTGATTCTGTACGAATCCAACATCATTAATGAATACATTGATGAGCGCTTTCCACATCCACAACTCATGCCGCCCGATCCGGTAGCACGTGCACGCGCACGGCTATTTCTCTTTAATTTTGAGAAAGAACTCTTCATACACGTTGCCGCGCTCGAGAATGAAAAAGGCAAGGCAGCAGAAAAGATCCATGAAAAAGCCCGTTTGGCGATTCGGGATCGTTTAACAGAGCTTGCCCCCATCTTTGTCAAGAATAAATACATACTTGGCGATGAGTTTTCGATGCTCGATGTTGCGATTGCACCTTTGTTGTGGCGCCTTGAGCACTATGGCATTGATCTATCGCGCAATGCAGCGCCACTACTGAAGTATGCAGAGCGGATTTTTAGTCGGCCTGCTTATATCGAAGCACTAACTCCTTCTGAGAAGGTGATGCGCCGCTAATTGCGGGGCGTCAAGGGTCTGCAATCATTACCATGGCTGCTGACGGCATTTCAATTCCGAGTACCAAGCCGTATTTAATCCGCGCACTGCATGAGTGGTGTTCGGACAACGGCTTTACACCCTTTATTGCGGTGTTTGTCGATGGCAGGGTTGAAGTGCCAATGGAGTTTGTCAAAAACGATGAGATTGTCTTGAACCTCTCATCCGAGGCTTGCCATCAACTCGATCTGGGCAACGAATGGGTTAGTTTTCAGGCGCGATTTGGCGGAGTGCCTAAACGCGTGATGGTGCCGGTTACACACGTTCTGGCCATTTACGCCAGAGAAAATGGCCAAGGCATGTCCTTCCCGTTTGATGGTGCCAAAACCCCGGATTCAAGCAATGCAAGCGAAGATGGTGGCGATGCCTCCAAAAAGGCACCTAGACCTACCTTGACGATTGTGAAGTAGGCTAAAATTCAAGCGTTGTAAAAAATTGCCCCATTAGCTCATCTGGTAGAGCAACTGATTTGTAATCAGTAGGTGGTCTGTTCGAGTCGGACATGGGGCACCATCAATTGACTATTTCTGTAAATTGACATCCCGGGTTTCTGGCAAATAAAACACCGCCACGATCGCAGCCGTTGCCAAGAAAATCGTCGGATACCAAAGCCCCGCTACGTTATTTCCCATAGCTTTATTCAACCAGGTGACGATGAAGGGCAACATACCGCCAATCCATCCTGCTGCTAAGTTATGCGGTAGGGTCGCTGCGCTATTTCGGGTGCGCGCAGGAAAGAGTTCAGCAAGCAAAGCGATTTGAGGTCCCACAACCAGGGCCAATGGAATCGATAAGCAAATGAGGGTCAAGCCTGCGAGCAGCACATTTAATTGCGTTGCTGATGCGAGGTATTGCAAAAACTGAAAGGCTGGCAATATCGCGAGAGCACCAATCATTAAGCCGCTAATCACAACCGGTCTTCTGCCTATTCGATCTGAAATCGCCCCAGCCAGTATGGTGAGTGGCAGTAGCGCGAGTGTTGCGTTGATGCTTAAGGCATCTACTGTCTTTGGCGCAATGCCAAGTGCCGTTTTGAGAAAGATGGCGGTATAGACCTGCATGCAAAAGAATAAGACGGCTCCACCCGCTGAGATACAGAAGAACAATAAGAACATGCGTTTGCGGGTCTCCTGATCGCGAAAGTTATCCATCAGCGGCGTAGTGGAGCGCTTATTCTTGTGTTGCATCTCGGTGAAGATCGGCGTTTCTTCAAGGGCCATGCGAGCCTTAAAGGCAATAGCTAGCAGCACAATCGAGATCCAAAAGGGGACACGCCAGCCCCATTCCTGAAATTGTTGTGGCGTTAAGAAGAATTGCAATAAGGCAATTTGCAAGGTGGACGCTAAGATACCAAGCGGGCCCATGGTCGATAGAAAACTGGTTTTAAATCCCCGATTGGAATCCCCGGCGTGCTCGGTTAAAAAGACAGCGCTGCCACCAATCTCGCCGCCAGCAGATAGACCCTGCAATAAGCGCAGAACCACTAGCAAGATTGGCGCTGCAATGCCAATTTGCGCATAGGTCGGTAAGAAACCCACGGCCAGGGTGGCAAAGCCCATCAGGGCAATCGTAATCATGAAGACCGGCCTGCGCCCAATCCGATCCCCTAAGGAGCCAAAGTAGGCTGCCCCAAGCGGTCGCACCACCATGCCAACACCAAAGGTAGCCAAGCTGAACAAAAGGCTGGCGGCAGGATCGCTGCTGGGGAAGAAGAGTGGCCCAAACGTGACCGCCAAAGTAGCAAAAGTCAGAAAGTCATACCACTCTAAAAAAGTACCAAAGCATGCTGCAGAGGCTACTTTTCGATAGGATTTAGACTCTTTCTTTCGATCTAATGCACTGATTTCATTCAATTTAGACTCTTTTTTCACTATTTTGTTGCTTTGCAACAAAAAGGCTTGATTTGTTGCACTGCATCAGTTACATTTATATGGTGCGGTGCAATATCTAACAGATATAGCACCACCAATTTAGGCATTACTTCAAACCCTATTTTGCAATCTTACTTATTGAAACGGAGCATTACATGAACCAAGACCAAATCAACGCTAAATTGTCGCAAATCAGCAGCAAAGGCTTAGAAAGCTCATTCGCATTAAGCGAAGCGGCCTTAGAGAATGCACAAAAATTAGCCGAACTGAACTACGCCGCATCCAAAGATGCCTTAGTAAACGTACAAGACAGTATTACGCAAGTACTGAGCGCCAAAGATCCAAAGCAAGTTACCGATCTGATCAGTGCCGACATGTTGCAAGACGCTGGTACGCAAGCAGCTGCATACCAAAAGAAAGTAACTAAAGTATTGCGTGATAGCAATAAAGAGTTGAATAACGTAGTTGAGTCCAGCATTGACCAGTTCCAAAAAGGTATGCAAGAGTGGATCAATACCGTTTCTGCAAACGCACCTGCTGGTTACGATGCATTTGTATCTGCAATGAAAACCGGTTACGGCAGTGCCTTGCAGGTCTTTGAGCAATTCCGCGCAGTAAGCAAAGAAGCATTGGCTACTGCTGAGAAAAACGCTGAGCAAGCATTTGAAGCATTTCAGGGCCAAGTGGCACAAGTGAAAAAAGCATCGACACCAGCAACACGTGGTCGCAAAGCTGCTTAATTCAGAAGATTGAATTAAGTTCAGTCACTTTAGTACCTTAGTTCATACTTTAGTAAGCAAAATCCCACTGCAGTAATGCGGTGGGATTTTTTTATGCCGTAACAAATGAGCAGAGCTTAGTCATCGGTATCCGCTACCGAGTCCAATAATCCGGTTGGCAGTGTTTTACTCGGCTTGACGCCAAGCTCACGGACCCGCTCTGCAGTGCGAATCAAATTCCCCTTACCCGTTTTAAGTTTATTAAAAGCATCGTGGTAACTGGTTTGGGCTTGATCAATCCGTTGCCCTAGCTTTTCCATATCGTCGATAAAACCAACAAACTTGTCATAGAGGGCGCCGCATTGGCGAGCAATTTCTAAGGCGTTTTTATTCTGGTGATCCTGTCGCCACAGGTGGGCAACAGTGCGCAAAGTAGCCATGAGGGTACTTGGGCACACCAAAACAATGTTCTTGGCAAGCGCCTCTTGATAAAGATTGGGAGCCGATTTGAGTGCTAACAAAAATGCAGGCTCAATCGGAATAAACATCAAGACAAAATCAACCGAGCCGACCCCGTAAAGCGAACTGTAGTTTTTGCTGGAAAGACCCTGAATATGCTGGCGCAGGGACTGAATGTGGGCATTGAGTTCAGTCTGTGCTGTATCGGCATCAAGGCTTTCAGCATGGCGTGCATAGGCGGTAATCGATACCTTGCTGTCGACTACCAGATGGCGGCCTTCGGGTAGGCGCACCACAATGTCGGGCTGCAAGCGGGAACCATCCGCTTGAGTATGGCTATCTTGCACAAGGTATTCTTCGCCTTTGCGAAGGCCTGACGATTCGAGAATGGATTCCAAAACGAGCTCACCCCAATTCCCCTGGACTTTAGAGTCGCCCTTCAATGCTTGAGTCAGCGAACGGGTTTCATCTGACATCTTGACGTTTAAGGCCGATAGGCGTTCGATCTCGCTTTTAAGAGCAAAGCGCTCGCGGGATTCATTGGCGTAGGAGGTCGAGACCTGTTCTTTAAATTCAGTCAGCTTGGTTTGCAAGGGCTTGAGTAAGGCATCGAGGCTTAAGGCATTTTGCTCGGTAAAGCGCCGGGTTTTATCGTCCAAGATATCGTTGGCAAGATTCTTAAACTGAATAGTCAGCGCTTCTTTCGCCTCATTCAGTGACTCTATCCGGCCAAGGCCTTGCTTACGTTCTGATTCGAGTGCTGCCTCGAGACGAATGGCGTTTTGCAAGGCCGTATCGCGCTCCGCACGCAGACTTGCGACTAAAGCAGTTTGTTCGGCAAGGGCCAGCTCAGTACTGCTAAAGCGACTTCGCAAGGTCAGAACATAGATCAGCAGCCCAGCACAGGCTGCAATAAGTAGACCAAGAAACAGAAGGGTGCTGAAATCAAACGACATCGTCATTGAACTTTCACTGAAAATGCGTGGCGATGCGGAAGAGCTTGGGGCAACACTTTAGCTGGCTGGCCAATCACGACAAGCCGCTAAACACATTAACCCTGAATCAACTGCTTCAGTTCACCGCTTTCAAACATCTCAGTCATGATGTCGGAGCCGCCGATAAATTCACCATGGATGTAAAGCTGGGGAATCGTAGGCCAGTTGGCGTATTGCTTGATGCCTTGTCGTATGCCTTCATCATCAAAGACATTGACGGTATGGAGATTTTCAGCGCCACATGCCCGCAGAATGTTAATCGCATTGCCTGAAAAGCCACACTGCGGAAACTGAGGAGTGCCTTTCATAAAAAGCACGACGGGGTGACTGGTGACGATTTCTTTGATTTGGGCTTGGCTATCCATTGCGTTACTCCATGTATGCAAAATTAACCATACGATTTTAAGACCGAATCAAAAATAGGGTTATCGATTTGGTCTAAATGGGTTTGCGGCCAGAAGCGACCCGCCAGTGGCCGGATAAATCCCGATGTGGCGTAATGCCCTGAAAACCAGCCAAAGCCAGCCTTTCAAGTACAGCAGGGGATTGATCAAAACCATGCTCTACCGCCAAGAGGCCGCCGGGCTTCAAATAGGCTAAGGCGCCATCAATAATGGCGGTGAGGCAAGTCAGTCCTGAGCCAAAATCGGTTAAAGCGCCCGGTGGCTCAAAACGCAGATCGCCCTCACTTAAGTGCGGATCATCCCCCTGAATGTAAGGCGGATTACTCAGAATGAGATCAAAGTGGCAAGAGGGGGAGCCCAGGGCATGCAGCGCCGCATACCAATTACCAAGGCAAAACGAAACGCGATCGCTTAGCTTAAGGCGCATTGCATTCTGCTGTGCAATGTCCAGTGCGGCCTGCGATGCATCCGTGGCCACCACGGTTACCTTGGGCTGGCTGGATGCAATCGCTAGAGCAATAGCACCAGATCCCGTACCTAAATCAAGAGCAGTAAGCAAGCACTCACTCTCATATAGACTATTTTGATTGTTGAGTATACGTTGTAATTCATCTAGGCCTAGATCGACCAAGAGCTCGGTTTCTGGGCGGGGGATCAGTACCCCCGGCCCTACTATCAGCTCAATTGTGTGAAAGCCACGCTTGCCAATCAGGTAGGCAATCGGCTCCCCTTTTAAGCGACCCTGCTCCAGTAGGCGCCACTCTTCTATAAAGGGGTCGCTGAGTTCCATGCCGTCGTGCGTCAGTAAAGCCGAGCGGGGTAATTGCAGGTGGATTTCAAGTAAATGGGCCAAGATCATGCGCGCTTCATTTTTGGGCAAGCCAGTTTCGTTCAGCAAGGAACGCAGCGTCGTCATTAGTTCAGATGAATGCCAGAAATAATGAGTGGGTCTCAGCTATCGCCAAGAGCAGCCAGTAATTCGGCCTGATGCTCGCTGGCCAAAGCATTGCATAAATCATTAATATCGCCATCCATCATGGCATCAATCCTGTAGAGGGTGAGGTTGATGCGGTGATCGGTAATTCGGCCCTGAGGGAAGTTATAGGTCCGGATGCGGTCACTGCGATCGCCTGAGCCAATCAGGGATTTTCGGGTCTGTGCTTCGTGTTGGTGCTGTTCACGTTGGCGACCATCCATGATGCGGGAGACCAGGACTTTCATGGCCTGTTCTTTGTTGCGGTGTTGGCTGCGATCGTCTTGGCACTCCACTACGATTCCGGTAGGCAAATGGGTAATGCGCACCGCAGAATCGGTTTTATTGATATGTTGGCCCCCGGCGCCCGAGGCCCTGAAGGTATCAATACGCAATTCAGTCGGATTAATTTTCACGGCCTCGATTTCATCGGCCTCTGGCATGACTGCCACCGTGCAAGCTGAGGTATGGATGCGCCCTTGGGTTTCGGTTTGGGGAACGCGCTGCACCCGATGCCCACCCGACTCAAACTTAAGGCGTGAATAAACTGACTGGCCAACGAGGCGCAAAACTACTTCTTTGTAGCCACCGAGATCCGACTCAGCGGCATTCACGACCTCGATCTTCCAGCCTTGGCGTTCGGCAAAGCGGGTATACATCCGCAATAAATCCGCTGCGAATAGGGCGCTCTCGTCGCCGCCAGTGCCCGCCCGAATTTCCAGAAAGACATTGCGATCATCGTTTTCATCTTTGGGAAGTAAGGCCTTTTGCAGGCTAGCCTCCAGCACAATCATCTTCGCTGCCGCCGCCTTTTGCTCCTCGTCAGCAAAAGCCTTCATCTCGGGGTCTGCGCGCATGCCTTCGGCTGCCGCTAGGTCGGCTTCTGCTATACGATACAAGCCGAACTGCTCAACCACGGTTGCAATGTCAGAGTGCTCGCGCGTTAATTTGCGATAGATGTCCATGTCCTTGGTGGACTCTTCAAGCGTTAACAGGGAATTTAATTCAGCCAAGCGAGTATCAAGATGCTCCAGCTTGGCACGCATGCTGGGTTTCATCTAAAGATCGTTCTTGTTGGATGTGTCGTTCGTGTGTTTACTAGAGTCTGGCTCGGCATGATGATAGGTGTGCGAGTAGGCGCTCGAGTGGGTGGAGAATAATTTAGGTAATAGTTTAATCAAGGAATCGCGTTCAGCACCATTGGAGTGCTGCAAGGTGTGTAGTGAGCCATGCAAGAACTTATTGGTTAAGCCTTGCGCCATGGCATTGAGCACTTCTTGGGGATCGTCACCACGCATCAGGCGTTTCATGGCACGCTCAAGTTCTATTTGACGGAGGCGCTCGCCGTGTTGCTGCAGATCTTGAATTAAAGGCACGGTATTGCGGCCATTAAGCCAGTGCATAAAGTTACCGACCCGGTCTTCAATAATGGCTTCTGCTTGGCTGACAGCGGCATGCCGCATCGAGCTTCCCGTCTGAATCATTACGCCGAGGTCATCGACGGTATAGAGGTAAATGTCATTCAAGCGGGCGATTTCGGGCTCACAGTCGCGTGGTACAGCCAGATCAATCATGACCATGGGTTTGCGGCGACGTTGCTTGAGTGCACTCTCAACCATACCAAGACCAATAATTGGCAAGGAACTCGCGGTACACGACACAATGATGTCAAACTCATGTAGGCGGCTAGGTAAGTCCGACAACTTGAACGATTCTGCCTCGACATTTTGCGATGCAATCGCATCGGCTAATTCTTGGCCACGTTCAATTGTGCGATTGGCGATCGCCACTTGCTTAGGCCGTCGCGCCACAAAGTGGGTAGCGCACAAAGAAATCATATCGCCCGCGCCAATAAAGAGAACGCGCTGCTCGGCAATTTTTTCAAAGATGCGCTCAGAAAGTCGGACCGCTGCTGCTGCCATTGAAATCGAGTGGGCACCAATCTCGGTTGAGCCGCGCACTTCTTTTGCAACAGCAAAGGTTTTTTGGAAGAGCTGGTTTAAATACGTACCGAGTGCCCCCGCTTGATTGGCTGTACGAACCGCATCTTTCATTTGCCCGAGGATTTGGGTTTCGCCAAGGACCATGGAATCCAGACCGCAAGCGACTCGAAATGCATGGCGTACGGCATCGGACTGAGGCAATGAATAAATGTAGGGCTCTAAACTACTGGGAGCCAGCTGTTGGCTTTTTGCTAGCCAATCAAAGGTAGCGCTATGCAAGAGGGTGGCGGAATCGGCATCGTTGGCAGCGCAATACAGTTCAGTGCGATTGCACGTCGATAAAATCGTTGCTTCAGGCAGGCCAGACTGACTAACGCCGCTGAGGTGCTGACGCAAGTCATGCAACGCTTCTTGCAGATATTCGGGATCAAAGGCGACTTTTTCCCGAACGTCCACTGGCGCTGTGTGATGATTGATGCCGAGGGTCAACAGCTTCATAGGCCCTAATTATAGGTTTGATGGCGTTTTAATGGGGATGCAAATGGGGTTTTTGGCTTTTCTACTGATTGGGTCGGCTGTTGGGTGGTCGGCGCACTACTTTTACCCTGGCCGCTCACGCCAAAAAATAGGGCTGTTAGGGCACTGCGCCCTTTTCTTGGTGGGTTTTCTGGGAGCCGCAGCTGGATCGTACGGTGGGCAAGCCTTGGGACTATTTCAGTCAGGGCAAATCGCAGAATGGCTGAGCGCAATCGGATCTGCTTGGCTTGCGGGTTTATTGCTGACCGTGATCCGCAAATAAACCGCTTTGCCACGTTTGCTGCTGGCGATCAATCCAGCGAATGGGGTCCTTGCCGTGGGCAATTAACCAGTCATTGGTTTTAGTGAAATGCCCGCAACTAGCGCTGGGCTGCGCGCCTACACACTGCTGAATTAAAAAAGGTTGCGACGTTTTATAAACTCCTAAGCCGGAAGGGTGTGAGGCTTGCAATAGCAGATGGGTAGATCCTTCTAAACCAAGCGCCTCATGCTCAATCAAGGGTATTTTCGACTGGGCGTGCGCCCCCCAAAGCAGCCAAACTAAATTGGGCTTGGCGATCGACAACTGCCGAATCAGTGCATTGATGCAGTGCTGCCAACCCAGGTGAAAGTGGCTACCGGCCTCCCCTTGTTTGACGCTAAGCGCTGTATTCAAAAGTAAGACACCTTGCCCGGCCCAATCACGTAAGTCGCCGTGCGCCAAAGAACCAAATCCTTCTAATTCCAACGCTTTACTGATGTTACGCAGTGAGCTGGGAAAGCCGCGTGAGCCGGGAATAACGGAAGCAGGAATAGAAAATGCGAGCCCCTGCGCGAGGCCCGGCGAGTGGTAGGGGTCTTGTCCGAGAATCACCACCGATACTGCATCCACTGGAGTAAGCGTTAAAGCCTGAAAGAAAAGGGGCGGCGGCGGACAAATGGCATTCCCATCATCCGCAATTGCCTTATGCACATTCGCTTGCAGCTGCTGCCATTCTCGCGATGTGAGGTAATCCCCAAGCAGTGATTTCCAATCCTCAGGTATCAGCGCCTCTAGATTGAGCATTGCCGCGCCATGTTCAGAAGAGTGAACTTACTCTGCAGTAAGTTGATACTGCATAACTGGATTAGAGGGCTCGAGTACAAACTGACTCTCGTGCTCACAGTCTTGGCGATAAAAACGCAAGCGTGCATTCGCCCCCATTTGCAATTGGGCAAACACTGCATCTAGGCGACTAGGGCTAATCCGTTGACCGTTGATGCTGGCCAGCACATCACCCGGCGCTAAGCCAGCACGCTGAGCGATGCCGCCATCCAGCACATGGGTTACTTTGACCCAACCACCTTGATCGCTGTAACGCATAGCCCATTGCAATTTCATACTCTCTAGCGGGCTCATTTTTTTGTGGTCAACAATAATGCCCTGGGCTGTAAGCCAATGAGCCAGTGGCAGATCGTGGGTGCCTTCGATGTAGCGCGCCTTAAATTGCAACCAGGATTTTTTAAAGTCGGGCCCGATGGCAGCCAGCACAATCCGATCAAAACCATCTTCTGCCAGGCCCTCTTGGGTTTTGCCGTGGGCAGCCCAGAGCAATTGCATGACGTTATCTAAGGATTTGCGGTGGCGGGTTTGTACTCGAATCAATAGATCTAAGCCGAGGGCAATTAAGGCCCCTTTGGAGTAATAACTCACAACCGCATTAGGGGTATGCTCATCAGCCTGGTAATACTTGGTCCAGGCATCAAAGGAGCTATCAGCGACGCTTTGCTTGTGGCGACCGGGACCACGTAAAACCATATTCCAATTTTTTCCCACTAAGTTGAGGTAAGGCTGCAATGCAATGCGGCCACTCCGTAGCAATTGCAATTCATCGTAGTAGCTAGTAAAGCCCTCAAAGAGCCAAAGCAAACGTGTGTGATTTCGGGCTTGCAAATCGTAGGGCTGGAATGACTTAGGCTGAATGCGCTTGACTAACCAGGCGTGAATGTACTCATGGCTACACAGGCCTAAAAATTCCTGGTAGTGGTCGTCATTGAGCGGGCAGCCCGCTTGAGGTAAGTGATCACGGTTGCACAGCAAGGCCGTGCTATCGGAGTGCTCTAAACCACCGTAGCCGGATAAAACCGCATTGACTAAAAATAAATAACGTTGAAATGGTGCCCGTTTTGTTTTGGGTTCAAATAAATCAAT
>CAMEXM010000011.1 GCA_945947155.1 Polynucleobacter meluiroseus
CATTGCGCCCTCAACTTCGGTAGCTAATAAATCGAGGTCAGCTTGAGTAGACTGCTCAACATACAGCGGGTGGATGCCAAGGGTATAAACCAAGCCTGGCATCGCCACCGCATATTGCGTTACGAGCCTTCGGATGTTCGCTGCATCGCTGGACTTCACTGCCGGCAGCAATATCCCTTGTACCTGATTTTTTGCGGCAGCCTCAATGACTTCGCCTAAATGCGATGCGAATTCAGGAGCGTCGAGATGGCAGTGGGTATCAAGCCACATGCCTTAGTTAACCTCAATTGGAATGGGATTTAAATTACCATGGTCCAGTCGCAAGATACGATCGCAGCGGCGCGCTCGAATCGGATCGTGGGTGACGATCACAAATGCAGTCCCTTGCTCTTTAGCCACATCCAGCATTAAATCAAATACGCCATCGGCTGTCTCGGTATCCAAGTTACCGGTTGGCTCATCCGCTAGAACGCAGGCGGGGTTACCTACCAAGGCACGCGCTACTGCAACGCGTTGGCGTTCGCCACCAGAAAGCTCACCCGGAGTATGCATGACGCGCTTTTGTAGTCCGACGGCCATCAACATGGCATTCGCTCGCTCAAGCGATTCGTCTTTGCTTAAGCCTCGGATCCGCAGCGGCAACGCAACGTTCTCAGCCGCCGTGAATTCATCCAAGAGATGGTGAAATTGGTAAATAAAGCCCAAGTATTGATTACGAAGTCGATCCAATGCCGAAACGCTGAGACGACTTAAATCCGAACCTGCTAAGGTCACTTGACCCGCACTCGGCGTATCAAGGCCACCCAGTAAATGCAGCAAGGTGCTTTTACCCGAGCCAGACGCGCCCACAATCGCTACTTTTTCCGACTGCGCTACATCCAGGTCAACAGCCTTGAGTACGTCGACCGCGCTAGTGCCCTTGCCATAGGTCTTGGCAAGACTACGTGCATTTAAAACCAATGGGTGATCACTCATAACGCAATGCCTCCGCAGGCTGCACCTTTGCTGCGCGGCGGCTGGGGTACAGCGTGGCTAAAACAGAGAGGCCAAATGCTATGAATCCGACCGTAAGCACATCATTTAAGCGAACGTCGGATGGTAGCTGACTTATAAAGTAAATGTCGCGTGGTAAAAATTGCACGCGGAAGATTGCTTCAATCGTTGGCACAATCACATCAATGTTAAGTGCCACGAGTAAGCCCAGTCCAACACCACCGAGCGAGCCCAGCAAACCAATCGCCAGGCCCTGAATTAAAAAGATCCGCTGGATTAAACCTGGGCTTGCCCCCATGGTTCTCAAAATGGCGATATCAGCCTGCTTTTCATTGACGGTCATCACCAAGGTCGAAACTAGGTTAAATGCAGCAACCGCAATAATGAGCGTCAAGATAATGAACATCATTTTCTTTTCAGTCTGCACCGCTGCAAACCAATTGCGATTGGAGCGTGACCAGTCAGTCACCCATAAAGCTTGGGGCACAAGACTGGCTAATTGATTGGCAATTTGGGGGGCGCGTTGCATGTCGTCTACCTTAACGCGCAGACCAGATGGATCCCGTAAGCGCAATAAGGCTGCGGCGTCTTGCCAATGCAAAATAGCTAAAGAACTGTCGTATTCATAGTGGCCACTGTCGACCACGCCCACTACATTGAGGGCGCGCATTCGGGGCATTACTCCGGCTGGCGTCAAATCACCCTCTGGAACAATTAAGTTGACACGATCGCCTAAACGTACGCCAAGCATATTGGCTAACTGCGCGCCCAGCACTACGCCAAAACTTCCGGGGCGCAGATCGGTAATCTCACCCGCCACAAATTGCTTGGGTAAATCCGAGACCCGACCTTCTTCCGTTGGCGATACGCCGCGTACGGCAACCCCGCGCATCACCTCACCGCGACTGAGCAAACCCTGGGAACTCACCATAGGGGCCACACCAAGCACATGGGGCTGACTGGCCACCTTTGCTGAAAGCGCCTGCCAATCCGGCAAACCATCTGGAGCAGTAATTTCAATATGGGAGAGCACCGAGAGCATGCGATCGCGCACTTCTTTCTGGAAGCCATTCATAACCGACAGCACGACGATGAGGGCTGCAACCCCAAGGGCAATGCCTGCAGTCGATATCCCGGAGATAAAAGACAGGAAGCCATCGCGCTTGCCTACCGCTTTACTGCGCCGTGAACGGGTATACCGCAGGCCAATTTCCAGTTCGATGGGGACTTTAAACATATCCTTAGTTTAGTGAATAGTGACGACCTAGCTGGAGAAATGGGTAAATGCCACCTAAAATCAGAAGAATGACAACAAAAAGACGATTTACCCTTCTTCTATCGGGCGACGATGCTGTGGCTGATTCCTTACAGACCGCACCCACACGGGGCTTGCCACACGAGCGATTCTTGCTCGGCGATACCGTCCCGGTAGCCCCATTTGAATTGCTTGGACTACAAGGCGGCACTATTGATCCTAATACCGTGTTCGCTTGTATACAGCCAGTTCACCTGCACGCCACCCGCGACCATTTGGTGTTGATGCACCCAGATCACATTCCACTCACCGCCCCTGAGTCGGCCGCCTTGCTCGCAGAGGCAAAGCCCCTACTTCAAGACGAATTCAAAGCCGACGTTATTGCTGCTGATCCGCAGCACTGGTTCATTACCCCAGCGCGATTTGCTAGCTTAGCAACCCACTCGGTCGACCAAGCCCACGGTCGCAATATTGATTGGTGGTTGCCGCGCGATACCGCAGAAGCGGGTACAGCACGAGCTTGGCGTAAATTACAAAATGAGATTCAGATGCTGTGGCACATTAGCCCGATCAACGAAGTACGCCATGCCAATGGTCAGCCTGCCATTAACTCGATCTGGATTAGCGGCATCGGCTCTATTGGCGATTTACAGGCTCCGGACGATATTCAAACGGCAAGCCACATCATCACTGACCATCTGGTTTTAAAGGGGCTAGCTGTCCATCTCCATATTCCCCATCGCAGTGATCCCACTGCCGACGCCCTGATCGGTGGGTTTGCTTGGCTCAAGAATCCAGCTGCACTTTGGCCGATGTTGCAATCTGCTTTGCTAGATGAAACACTCGACGAACTCGAGTTGATTGACTTTCCGAATGGCGCTCTGCGTAGACGCACCATTCAAAAGAATGATGTCAAAAAAGGATCCTGGGCATTTTGGCGCGCGCCCACATTACTCAGCTGGCAAGAAATAATGGGGTCCAAAGCAGCATGATGACTTCCGTCTTTCGGCAGCGCGAATTTTCGGCAGAAGCGGCGGGCGCTCTTACTGCGGAAGGCCTACACCCCCTGCTGGCTAGACTCTATGCCGCTCGGGGCGTATCCAATAGCGATCAACTCGCCTTGGAGCTCAAGCATTTAATCTCGCCAACACAATTAAGCCAGTGCCTCTCGACCGCCTCTATGCTTGCTGACGCCCTTGCGGAGAAGAAGCCGATGCTGGTTGTCGCAGACTATGACTGTGACGGCGCAACTGCGTGCGCTGTTGCCGTTCGTGGCCTGCGCTTACTCGGTGGCCAGAACACGAATATTCATTTTTTAGTACCCAATCGCTTTACGATGGGCTACGGCCTCACACCCGATGTGGTGGATCTTGCCGCCACACAATCGCCGAAGCCAGCAATTCTGATTACGGTGGATAACGGCATTGCCAGCGATGCGGGTGTCGAGCGTGCACGCGAGTTGGGTATGGAAGTCATCATCACAGACCATCACCTACCAGGCGACTGCATACCCAATGCGTTGGCAATCGTAAATCCCAACCAAACGGGTTGCGGCTTTCCCAGCAAGGCATTGGCCGGCGTTGGCGTGGTGTTTTATTTGCTAATTGCCTTACGTGCCGAACTCCGGCAACGCGGCACCTTCACGACAGATACCCAACCCAAGATTGAAGATTTACTCGATTTAGTCGCCTTGGGAACCGTAGCCGATGTTGCGCAGCTGGACTATAACAACCGCATTTTGGTTGCCAATGGACTACGGCGTATGCGAAAGAACATTGGACAGCCAGGCATTGCAGCCTTGTTCAGCGTTGCGGGTCGCGATATTCGCAAAGCCACAGCCGGTGATTTGGGTTTTGCAATTGGCCCCAGACTCAATGCTGCTGGACGCCTAGCCGATATGACTTTGGGAATTCAGCTGCTACTGGCAGACGATGCCGATGTCGCACTGCGCATCGCCCAAGAACTTGATCGCATTAACCGGGAGCGCAGGGTAATTGAGGGCGGCATGCAAGAAGCCGCATTAGGGCATTTAGCAGGGGAGCAATTGGATGGTCTTGCAGCAGCCCGCTCCGCCCTATGCCTGTGGAATGCAAACTGGCATCAAGGCGTAGTCGGCATCGTCGCCTCTCGACTCAAAGAGCGCTTCAATCGCCCCGCCATCGTATTTGCCCCAGCCAATACTGAAGACACGCAGTCGCAATTGCGTGGATCGGGCCGCTCCATTAGCGGATTTCATCTGCGGGATGCATTGGATTTAGTTTCCAAGCGCGAGCCTGGCCTCATTCTCAAATTTGGTGGTCATGCCATGGCAGCCGGCCTAACGATTGATCAAACCAACTTTGCCCGCTTTGATGCCTGCTTTCAGGAAGTTGCCGATGAATTACTCGATGATGCGCTCTTAGCAAGGCAACACATTCACGATGGCGGCCTACGCCCCGATGAATTGACTGCAGAGATAGGCGACCTGTTGGCAGAGGAACTGTGGGGCCAAGGCTTCCCACAGCCGGTCTTTTATGGTGAATTTGAAGTGATTAGCCAATCCTTAATGAAAGAAAAACACCTGCGACTGCAACTGAGGCCTATCGGTAGTGACCCAGGGGACAAGCCGGTGGGTGGGGTGTGGTTTAACCACACCCAAACCCTGCCAGCACGGGCGCATTTAGCTTACCGCTTGGTTGCAGATCGGTTCGGCGGTCAAACCCGGGTACAACTCATGATTGAGGCCTTGGATGAAGGGAATGGGACGGATGCCTAAAGGCCGCTTCACTTTATAATCAGCAGCATGGAAGCCGAACAATTAAACCTTATCTCCAATACTCTTCACGATCTGCTCATACGCGAGCAAGCACTTCGGGGGTATCTTTGACTATGACGTCAAGTCACGTCGCCTAACGGAAGTTAATTCCATACTGGAAGATCCCACAATTTGGGATGACCAAAAGCGAGCCCAGGCACTCGGTAAAGAAAAAAAATTATTAGACGGGGTGGTCTCCACCCTTACTAACCTCAACACGAATATCACCGGCGCCCTCGAATTATTTGAGATGGCCAAAGAAGAAAGTGACTTTGAGACCTTAAGCGCAATTGAGCTTGATACCGAGAGTTACAGCAAAATTATTGCAGCCCTTGAGTTTCGTCGGATGTTTCACAATGAGATGGATCCCTGCAATTGCTTTATTGACATTCAGGCGGGTGCCGGCGGAACGGAGGCTTGCGATTGGGCGAGCATGCTGTTTCGCCAGTACCTTAAGTATTGTGAACGCAAAGGCTACAAAACGGAGATCCTAGAAGAATCCGATGGTGACGTTGCTGGCATTAAGAGTGCCACTATCAAGATTGATGGAGAGTATGCCTATGGCCACCTCCGCTCCGAGACTGGGGTACATCGATTAGTGCGTAAATCCCCATTTGACTCATCAGGCGGTCGCCACACCTCCTTCGCCAGTATCTACGTTTACCCTGAAATCGATGATTCGATTGAGATCGACGTCAATCCGGCCGACATTAGAACCGATACCTACCGCGCTTCGGGCGCTGGTGGTCAGCACATCAATAAAACCGATTCTGCCGTTCGCTTAACCCACTTGCCGACTGGCATTGTGGTGCAATGCCAAAATGACCGAAGCCAACACCGTAATCGTGCTGAGGCCATGACCATGCTGAAGTCACGCCTGTATGAACACGAGATGCAAAAACGCCGCGTCGAGCAAGATAAGCTAGAGGCTAATAAAACCGATGTGGGTTGGGGTCATCAAATCCGATCGTATGTTTTAGATCAAAGCCGAATTAAAGATTTGCGCACCAACGTCGAGATTTCTAACACCCAAAAAGTGTTGGATGGCGACCTCGATGCCTTTATTGAAGCCAGCCTGAAGCAAGGCGTTTAATTACTCTGATTAGCTCAAACCCCATGAACGATAAAACCCAAACTCCAGACAATGTGCCAGAAGCCTTAGATGAAAACCACATCATCTCCGAGCGCCGTGAAAAGTTAGCGCAGCTGCGTGCCAAAGGCGTTGCCTTTCCGAATGACTTTGTCCCCACCCACCATGCAGCCGATTTACATGCGCACTACGATGGCTTCAATAAAGAAGAGTTGGCCGCCAAGAAGGTGATGGTCAAAGTAGCTGGGCGTATGGTTTTAAAACGCGTGATGGGCAAAGCCAGTTTTGCAACCATTCAAGATCGCACAGGGCAAATTCAGTTTTACATTAGCGATGAAATCAGCAGCGCTGATATTCACAATGCATTCAAACACTGGGACATGGGCGACTTTATTGCGGCCGAGGGGCATTTATTTAAAACCAATAAGGGTGAACTCTCGGTGGAGTGCAGCAGCTTGCGACTCCTCAGTAAATCGCTGCGCCCCCTACCCGATAAGTTTCATGGCCTCTCTGATTTAGAGACGAAGTACCGCCAGCGTTACGTTGATCTGATCGTTAGTCCGGATACCCGCGCGACCTTTGTCTCCCGCAGTAAAGCCATTGCTTCATTACGTCGCCACATGCTGGAAGCCAACTTCATGGAGGTTGAGACCCCCATGCTCCACCCCATTCCCGGCGGAGCAACAGCAAAACCATTTACGACTCACCACAATGCACTCGACATGCAGATGTTTTTACGTATCGCGCCCGAACTCTACCTCAAGCGTTTAGTCGTCGGCGGCTTTGAACGTGTTTTTGAAATCAATCGTAATTTCCGCAACGAAGGTGTTAGCCCCCGTCACAACCCTGAATTTACGATGATGGAGTTTTATGCAGCCTATACCGACTACAAATGGTTGATGGACTTTACCGAGGGTTTGATTCGCGCCGCTGCAATTGATGCGCAAGGTACCGCAACCCTCACCCACCAGGGCCGTCCGCT
The DNA here is from genome assembly GCA_945947155.1 of Polynucleobacter meluiroseus. Taxonomy (GTDB): domain Bacteria; phylum Pseudomonadota; class Gammaproteobacteria; order Burkholderiales; family Burkholderiaceae; genus Polynucleobacter; species Polynucleobacter meluiroseus_G. The sequence continues at coordinate 7,115 of CAMEXM010000011.1, forward strand.
GGATTTAAGTAAACCGTTTCAACGTTTGACCATTACCGAGGCCATCCTAAAATATGGCCCTGACTCCAAAAAGAGCTATACCCCTGACCAACTGGAGGACGCTGAATTCATTCGTGCCGAACTCAAAAAAGGGGGCGAGGATGTTAATGCGCCGGCACTTAAGAATGCGGGCATTGGCGCCTTGCAGCTAGCTTTATTTGAACTGGTCGCTGAACACCATTTATGGGAGCCAACTTACATCATCGACTACCCGATTGAAGTTAGCCCCCTCGCCCGTGAATCCGATACTCGCCCTGGCGTTACAGAACGTTTTGAGCTCTTCATCACTGGCCGTGAAATTGCCAATGGCTTTTCTGAGCTCAATGACGCGGAAGATCAGGCGCGGCGCTTTCAGAAGCAAGTGGAGCAAAAAGAAGCAGGCAATGAAGAAGCCATGTACTTTGACCACGACTTTATCCGCGCACTGGAGTACGGCATGCCTCCAACCGGCGGCTGCGGTATTGGCATCGACCGGCTGGTGATGCTGCTCACCGATGTACCTAATATTCGTGACGTAATTTTGTTCCCCCATTTGCGCCGCGAAGAAGACCAATAAAACGGAATTGAATGAATGATGCTGCTAGAGATTGCCAACTTAATTTCTGAAATCGCCATCACGGTCATTGGTGGTGCATGCCTATTGCGTTGCTATTTGCAATACCTTAAATTCAATTTATCACCGCACTCAGGCAATCCGATTGGCCTCTACTTGATGCCACTGACAAACTGGCTGGTGATGCCCCTGCGCAAAGTGATTCCAAGCGTCGGGCGCATTGATAGCGCCTGCGTATTAGGAGCTTATTTAATTGTGCTTGCCAAACTGCTCTTGCTCGGGCTTTTGCTGGGTAGTATTCCACCCATTCTTAGCCTGCTCATCGGCTCCGTTTTAGAGCTCATCGGCCTTATCTTATCGATCTTAGTTGTCTTCATCATCGCCAATGTAGTCTTGTCGTGGGTTGGCCGTGGATCGCCAACGCAATACATGCTGGCTGAGATACTTAATCCACTGCTCGCCCCCATTAAACGCATCATGCCAAGCTTGGGGCCACTGGATTTATCACCGCTCATCTTGCTGGTTTTAATTCAGATAGCACAGATTGTATTAAGCAATATTGCGCGCATCCTTTGACTTCAATTACCCAGGCTAAAGGCATGAGTGCTACCAATTTTCAAACGTCTGTGAATGGGGAACGGAAGAAGTTTAGCGATATTGTGAAGATTGCAAGAGTAGGGCAATAGTCGCAATCTAAAGTCAAAAGTGCTTCTATTAATTGACTGAGAGTTCCACGGTCAGTTTAGTGCCGGGAACAATAATGCCGCCCCGATTACCTGGCTCTACGGAACCCCATCTAGCGGCAAAATAGTCGGGCAGTGGTTTCCCATCAAGCGGTGCTATCCATAGTCTTAATAAATGGCGCTGACGCTCCGGTTCGGGCCAATTTTCAAAATCACTTCGTGAATGAAAAATCTGATGGTTGTGAATAATCTGAATATCACCTGGCTCAAAACTCATCGGCAGAATCAATTTACCTTCTGCAATAATTTCATCCAACAAATTCATTACATCAATTTGTTTTTGGGTAAGTCGCGGGGCCTCTGGAAAATTAGTTTGAGCAGATTCAATATAGGGCCGAATATACACACACGATAATTCGCCCTGATACCAACTAAAAATGGGCATATCAAACCAAGGGTTCAGGCCTGCAGGCACCTCACCACGGCGATCGGTGGGATAAGGCATAAAAAGCGCCTCTAGTAAATCTGGCCGTCTTCGAGCAATTTCATTGTATGCACTCATGGAACTCGCTAAATACGATTCGCCACCCTGCTTGGCCTTTTGCAGACACAACAGCGCTACGAAATCGGCGGAGTCTGTATGAAATTCTAATTTTTTATTGGTCTGATAGAAGCGGGTTTTACTGTCAGCAATGTCGGCACCCTGATCTCGAACATGACCTAATAAGTGCCCCTTTGCGTTGTTGCTTCTCAAGCTACCTAAATGACAGCCCAGCCCAAGATAGATAACAGAAGCAAGTTTAATGCCGAGCTCTTGAACCGGGATTCCCCTCAGCAGTACAAAACCACGTCCCTCTAAGAGCTCTTTTGAGATATTGTTGATTAAAGTACAAATGGTTGGCAGTGGAAAGTCATCTTTCGTAATTTGCTCTAATGGCTTCTCCAAGCTTAGAAAATGGAGGGCTGCATGATGCAATTCGGCGAGCTGATTTTGAGTCCACTCTATTTTCCAAGATTGATCACTTTCCATTTCAGCCCCAGTCCAAATGCTGGAGCCACTAACTTGCATAGGAAAATCGTCAGGTATTTTAATTTCTCTATTGATATTATTAAGCATAGAAATAATAAATTGAAATGCCTTACATAAATTTGGTGTGCGACTTTGTTAAGAGACCTAGATAGCTTAGGTTTTTATCTCGGCATAAATTGGCCTTGTGAGCCAATTTATACCAAAGAAAATGTAGATTACTTTTTAAGATTAAGTTGGGCGCCAAGTTTGCTGTAAAGATCAAACTGCTCTTTAGCAAAGCTCTCGGTATCTCTGGGCGAGCGTATTGCTGGAATAGCACCCACAGTATCGTTACCCCGTATCCAGGCTGGATCTACCGCAACTTCTTTTAGTACGGCCTGCCATTTAGCGACTACTTCGGCAGGCAATCCAGGCGGTCCATAAAGCCCACTCCACCCCATGACTTGTTCCAGATTTGAAACACCCATTTCGCGTGCGGTAGGTACATCTGGGAAGTCTTTTAGACGACTTGCTGTGGAGGTTACGAGTGCACGCACAGTACCACCCTTAATCTGTCCAACTAGAGTGGTTAGGTTATTGCAGATAAACTGTACTTGCCCACCCAGTAATGCGGTTGTAGCTTCGCCGCCGCCTTTGTATGGAATCATCATAGCCGCTGTAGATGGCAAATTAAGCTGACTCAATACAACCTCGACCGCTAAGTGCTGGGTGGTTCCTGCTCCAGCACTTGCGTAATTCAATTTACCCGGATTTGCTCTAATTCCATTGATAAGGTCAGGAAATGTTTTGTAGGGTGAATCGTTTTTTACAATACAAACTACCGGATTGAAATCCAATAATGAGATGAATGTAAAGTCATTCCACTTGTAGGGTGTACTGCTATCCAGTGCTGGAGTAATCGCCTGAGAACCTCCACGCGATACTAACAAAGTGTATCCATCTGGAGCTGCAGTTCTTACCCGTTGCGAGCCGATCGTGCCTGAAGCGCCTGGGATGTTAGTGACGATTACTGGCTGCCCAATAAGCTTAGTAGCAACGGCCGAAAGATTTCTACCAGAAAAATCGCTGTCACCGCCAGCAGCATAAGGTGCCACTAATGTAACTGGCTTATTCGGATAGGTTTGAGCGTGTGAAAAACCAATACCCAGTAAAGTAACTAACGCTCCTGCGGATAGTAAGGCTGGTTTTAACAACAGTTGCTTTAAATTATTACCCATCTTATGGCTCCAGTAAGAACATTGAAAAGGTGAGTTCACATTAGCAAGCGTATGAGGGAGATGCAATACGAGTAATCCCCTAATTACCTTATTTTTTATCGCAATACAGTCTCTTTACCGGAACCCGCAGGCTGAGGCGCGCCGCTGCCAGCCTACTTCTCCACAAAAGCACGCTCAAAGACATAGTCACCGAGCTGCCCAAGGCTTGGGGACACCACAAAGCCCCTAGCATCGAGCATGGCGCAGGTCTCTTTTAGCATGGCAGGGCTACCGCAAATCATGCCGCGATCGGTTTTGGTATCTAGGGGCGGCAAGCCAATGTCTTTGAAGAGCTGACCCGACTCGATAGCAGTCGTCAGGCGTCCGGTTTGCTTAAATGCCTCGCGGGTGACTGTGGGGTAGTAAATCAACTGGTTTTGCACGAGCTCGCCAATATACTCATCTTGGGTGAGCTCATTCTTGATGTATTCGCCGTAGGCCAACTCATTCACCAGGCGCACTCCATGAATGAGCACGACTTTCTCAAAGCGCTCATAGGTATCCGGATCACGAATGATGCTCATAAAGGGAGCTAAGCCGGTGCCGGTACTAAAAAGGTAGAGGTGTTTCCCGGGATTAAGGTCATCAATCACAAGGGTACCAACCGACTTTTCACTCACCAAAATAGGATCGCCGACCTTGATGTGCTGCAGACGCGAGGTTAAGGGGCCATCAGGCACCTTAATGCTTAAAAACTCAAGATGCTCAGCGTAGTTTGGACTGGCAACACTGTATGCCCGTGCCAAAGGCCTACCATCGACTTCGAGGCCAATCATCAAGAAATGGCCATTGCGAAAGCGCAGGCCTTGATTGCGGGTAGTAGTAAAGCTAAAAAGGGTGTCGTTCCAATGGTGAATCGATAGAACAGTTTCGGTATTATAGGTAGCCATATAGCGTACAAAAAAATAGGGATTTCTTCAATGATATACGGTTAAGCAATCCGCATTGTCCTATAGCAGGGCCAAGACACCCAAATTAAATGCCGCGTTCACAATTAGTAAATACAGGCAAAACTTTTTGATCGCACTGGCAGATAATTCCCGCCGCTCTAGCAAGATCTTAGCCAATAACATGCCAAAAAAATAGGCCGGCAGAGCAAATAATAACCAAGGTAACCAAGCGATACCGCCTCCCATTAAGCTAGCGGCAACAATCGCTAATAAACAAACGCCGGAAACAAATTGGGAAAGCAAGGCCCTTGAGCGCTCAAACTCCAGGCCGCTGGCGTTTAAATAAAGCGCCACAGGAGGGCCGCCGATGCCACATGAACCCAAGAGCAGACCGGATAAAGCGCCAATAAGATAGTCCCTAAATGCGGAAAGCGTGATCGCCAAATTGACTCGTATTAGCAAAAAAATAGAAAATGCAATCACTACAATTCCAGTTGTAATTTTGAGCGCAGTCAGTGGAACAACCCCGCCCAAAAAAATACCAAAGGGCAACAGTATTGCAGCTAAGACCCACATTCGATATAGGCTTGGAATGTCCTCTTTGTTAACCTTCCACTGGGTAAAGAGCCACATGCCGCCAAGCAGCTCGGCGGACATCACAATGGGAAGGAAAAAAGGAACTGGGAAAAACCACATCAGCAGTGGCGACATGATGAGTGCCCCGCCAAACCCGCTGAGACGACGCACGAGCCCGCCTAGAGCAGCCGAAAACAACAGGATACTTGCTGTAATCCAGCTAAATTCGATCACATAGTCACACTATCGTCGTGCTCTCCAGAAATAAGATCACGAATTTGCTTTCGGATGACTAAATAATCTGGCGAATCTTCAATCATTTTTCGAGGCTTAGGTACTCGGATAACGCTTTTGACACGGCCCGGACGGCGCGTCATCACAACAATCACATCCGATAAATTAATTGCCTCTTCAATGCTATGCGTTACCAAAACAACGGTTTTACTTTCCTCATCCAGGATTCGTATCATCTCGGATTGCATCATTGATCTATTTTGCGCATCCAGCGCTGCAAATGGCTCATCCATTAGCAATACCGTGGGATCTACTGCTAAGGCCCTTGCAATCGAAACGCGTTGCCGCATCCCTCCAGAGAGTTGATGTGGGTAATGCTCAACGAATTGACTTAAGCCAACCAAACTAGCGAAGTGGTCAACGATGCGTTTTATTTCAGCGCTGGCCATGCGTTTAATCTTGAGGCCAAATGCAATGTTTTCATAAACGGTAAGCCAAGGAAATAAGGCATAGTCCTGAAAAACCATCGCACGATCCGCGCCAGGAGCCGTCACGCGCTGGCCTGCACACTCGATATAACCCGCCGTAGGGACTTCAAACCCAGCAATTAAATTTAACAGGGTTGTTTTGCCACAGCCACTATGGCCAAGGATGGAGTAAAACTCATTCTTATTCACCTCCAAAGAAACATCATCAAGGGCAAGTACTTCTTGCCCTTTTGAATTCAGGGATGGGTAAATTTTCTTTACTTTTTCTACTTTGAGTGCAAGCATTTTCTTATTGTATTTATGAGTTTAAGGATCTAGCCCAAGGCATCAGGGTCTTCGCACTGTAGCGAATAATGCGATCGAGGCAAAGGCCAATGACACCGATCGCCAACATGCCGGTTAAGATGAAATCGGTGCGCAAGACGGTTCGGGCGTCATTGATAAGAAAGCCAAGCCCAGAATTTGCGCCCACCAGCTCTGCTGCAACCAAAGCCATCCAGCCAACTCCCAATCCAATCCGAATACCGGTCGTAATCTGCGGAAGAGCCGCTCTCAGGTTCACCCGGGTAATCACACTCCAATTGCCCGCTCCTAAACAGCGTGCAGCACGAATTAAGCTAGGCTCCACATTCTTAACAGCATCAATCGTATTTAAGAGAATGGGGAAAAATATGCCCAAAAAGATAATGAACTGATTTTGTACATTACCTACCCCAAACCACAAAATACTCAATGGAATCCAAGCAATTGGCGGGATCGGGCGCAGGATTTCAATAATGGGATCCACTTGTTCGTTGAGCCATTTAAAGCAGCCCATGGTGATTCCCAGTGGAATAGCGACGCTCGCATAACAAAAGGCGATAAATTCCCGCCTTAAGCTGTCGCGAACGTGCTTCCACAATTCTCCGGACGCACTTAACTCCATGGCCCCACTAAGCACACCTGAAGGCGGGGGTAATAGCGTTGCTTGGGTTTTATCAAGGACAAACCGGCTGGCAAACTCCCAGCCAGCCAGTAATATCAACAGCAAAACCAAGCGCCGGAACTGCAACAAAGAACGGAGGTAATTCATTATTTTTTAAATGCCTTATTGTCGAATGACCAATCTTTGGTTAAGTCACCTTTTTCAGGGAATGGCTGCGGCTTAGTTGTATTCAATGGCGTTGCATACCTTGGATACGGTATTTTGTCCATTGGAGCGGACCAGTTAGCAGGTAGGAATGGTGGTAATTTTGGAATTGCCCAACCTACTTTCGAGAAGGTATTGTCCATAAAGCGCGCGTCTACCGCAGCAATAAATGTGGATGCCGACGTTTTATTTTGAATCCGCTTATTGTCAAACAGCCATTCATAAATTGGCTCATTTGCACGGCCCCAGAACAATGGAATCGGATAAAGATACGTTGGCTTATCCAAGTTGTTGTACATCTTTATCTGCGCAAGAAGAATTTCAGGGGAGAAATTCTTCAAGTTTGGATCCTCTTGCATCGCTTTCACAGCAGCATCTGGATTTTTGCGAATCCAAAGAGTGGCCTCAACAATAGCATCAGTAAATGCCTGCACTACGTCTGGTGCATTATCAATAACCTCTTGGCGGACGTAAAAAGATGAGCCGTAAATATTGTATGGATAGCTATCATTAATAATGCGGGCATTCTTACGCTCTTTCACCATAATGGTTGGCGTTGGATCCCATGGAACAACCGCATCAATACCCTTAGGCATGGCCATTTGCTCGCCTGGAGGCATGTTCTTCAAAATAATATCTTTGCCGATGACAAGACCGTGGGCCTTGGCTGCCGCCTGAATATAAAACTCCGCAGAAGATCCGGTTACCAATCCAATCGTTGCCGGCTCTTTTCGATTTTTGAAATCATCAATGGTTTTAATTGGTGAATCCAATGGCACCAGCATAGCGTGCATCAAATTAACGTTGATGATCGCTATGGTTTTAACCGGGACATTTTTATCAATTAATGTAGTGAAGGGGAAATTTCCACCATTACCAAATTGGAATCGACCAGAAATGATGACTTCATTAATCGCTGGACCCGATGGAAAAGCCTGAAACTTCGCATCGATACCTCTTTTAGATAAAAGTCCTGTTTTATCCATTACTAAATTAATTGTATTTTGACCCGACCATGGCGGCTGGAATGCAACCTGAATCGGCCACCAACCTTTTTCTTTCAACCATGCGATTGACTTGGGGGAAACTTTTTCGTATGCATTTTCAGGCCAACCGTAGTTGGTAAATTTAGTTGCATCTTGTGCAAAGGCCGGTAAAGATGCTCCTGAAAATGCGCCAAGTGCAGCAATCACTAAAACGCGTCGCTTAAAATTAAATTCTTGCATTTTTAATCTCCATTTGTTTATTCATAAAACACGAGTCGACCGAAAAACCCTGTACTGCCACAAAAACCATCATACCGCTTTCATAAAAGCAAAAACCTACTCCAACTGCACCTATTAAACCGAGATGGTTAACTCTACACCACCCCATTTTGTTCTAATCTTTTTATATTCTTTTTGCCGCGTTAAATACTTCAGTAATTCAGACGGCGGATTCAATTGAGACCCTTGTTTCAAGGCTTGTATCGTTCCATCCTGTAATCCCATTGCTAGATTTTCAGGATAAAACGCATGCAAACACAACTGCTCTCTGCTGATGCCCTTGCCCCATTTTTTTCTGAGGCCTGGTAATGCCGGAGCCACCTTATCGCCAGCCCTCACACTCGCATCATAATCTACGCCAGCGCGCTCCATAACAAGGGGCGACGGTGTGCCCGCAAGCCTGCCATAGTGCCCTTTTAGATATAGCTTTACCTCGTCTGGAATCGTTTTATAGCGCTCACCCTGCACTACATTGAGGACGGCTTGGGTAACGATGTATTGTGCAAACGGACTGACTAGAATGGGGTAGCCGAGGTCTTTACGAACTTGCGCTGTTTCTTCTAGGATTTCTTGTTCGCGATGCGAGATGCCCAGGGTTTGCAATTGAGCACGAAGATTGGAGATCATGCCGCCAGGAATTTGATGCTCATACAAGGCGGGGTCGTAATCCGCCTTCATCCCCCTAGATAAGCCATCGCGCGTACATACCCAGTCGAAATAGTCATCGACGTTTTGCAATGCAGCACGGTTCATATTGGGCGCCCGTCCTAATTTGTGGGCACTATCCAGCACATCGATTACGGAAGGCAAAGAGGCCCCATTAGCCAGGCAATCCGTTGCAACATACCCATAGGCAAATCCAGCCTTGATTGCTTCTTCATATACCAGTGGCGCCAAACCGGACTGGCAATGGGAATGCAGCTTGAGCGGAATCCCTTTTGCCGCTTTTACGATTGCCGGAAATAAAGTTTTTGCCCGTTCTGGCGTTAAAAGGCCGGTTGGGTCTTTGACTGAAATGTAATCGACTTTCATTTCAACCAGCTCTTTCGTTCGAGCCACAAAATAATCGTCATCATGCACTGGGCTGAGTGCATACGTCAGCATTGCATTCACTAACATGCCATTTTTCTTACCAACCTGCACCGATGACAGGATGTTGCGATTGTCATTCAATGCATCGTAGACGGTTAACACACGCACGCCGGATTCAGCCAAAAGCTCAATATTGAGGGCAACCACATCGTCCGGAAAGAGCTCAAACGTATAAATACTCTGGCCGCGCGTCAGTGCGTCCGTTGGCGTAGCAAAGCGATTACTCAGAAAGGCCATTCGCTTCCAAGGATCCTCCCTTAAAAAACGAACCATGACATCAAACACAGCGCCACCTAAGATATTGATATAGGCATACCCCGCTTTATCCGTATCCTCCATGGCTGGGTACATTTGCGCCGTTGTCATGCGCGTTGACCACAGGCATTGATGCGCATCCCTGAGTGTGACGTCAATCAATTGAAATGGCTTGCCTTTGCTGGCGCTCATTTCAGCTCCAAGATCATGAGGGGTTGTCCAGACTCAATGGAGGCACCATCATCAACCAAAATACTCACCACTCGACCAACGCAGCCTGCTTCAATGGTATTGAGCAACTTCATTACCTCGACAATGCAAAGTGCAGTATCTGCCTGCACTTCATCGCCGACCTCCACAAAAGGGGGCAAGCTTGGATTTGGTCTTCTAAAAAAAGTACCCACCATTGGGCTCGTTATGAATCGTTGATTAGGTGCAAGCGCTAACCCCGCATTCGACGGTCTATTTACTTCTAAAATAGGTGCAGGGCTAACGGGGGGGGCAGGTATTGTCGCAATCCGCTCAATCGGCTGGCCTTGCGGTGCAGCAGCTACGGCTGGAATCGAGCCATTTCCAACGTTAATTTCGATCTCGAAGGCATCCGTTTTATAAGCAAAGGTATTAAAGTTGCCAGAGTCTTTGATTAATGAAATGAGCTCTTTCACCTCTTTCATACCAAAAGACGTGTTTTGGTCTGCCAAAGCAGTTGCGGTACGGGTATTTTTTGAAGGGCCCTTCACGGCAGTTTTGCCCCCCGAGGCAGGCCTGGAGGGCTTCGGCTTAGAAACCGTTGCTTGCGTTTTTTGTTTCGACTGACTGGGTGGTGCTGCAGCGACACTCTTTTTTAGTTTTTTTGTAGGCACTTTGCGTATCGTTTGATATATATATAATGAAATGTAACGTATCGTCAGATGAAATGATTTAAGGGTATATACCTAATTAAGCGGCCTCACAATACTTTAATATCGTAAACATCACTCTATGACTAATTTACAAGCAGCCGCAGCAGATATTGACGCCAAAGCGAGCATGGCCGAAAAGGTGCTTTTGATCCTTGAGATGGTGTCGCATTCTGAAATTCCCCTGACGCTTGAAAATGTATCCACTGGTCTAGGGCTTGCAAAGCCAACTGCATTCCGACTTTTAAACACCTTAAATACGCTGGGATTTATTGAGCGCGATTTTAGCGGTCGACGCTTTCAGCCGGGGGTTCGATTGCGCTCGATTGGGACCAGCATGCTATTTTCCGACCCAATTCGTGCTGAGCGAATAGCGGCAATGAAATTATTAGTTGATCAAATCGGGGAAACGTGCAATTTTAATATTCTGGATGGCAATGAGGTTGTCTACATCGATCGTATTGAAACGAATGCACCCATTCGCCTTCATATCAGCGCTGGAATGCGTGTACCACTGCATTGCACTGCAAGCGGCAAGTTATTTTTATCGCAAATGAGTCCGGCGCAAATTGAGCGCACCCTGGGTACGGGTCCATTTGAAAAATTTACTAGCAAAACGCTGTTGAACTTAAAAGAACTACTCCCCAGCTTAACGAAAATTAAAAACCAAGGTTACGCAATTGATCAATGCGAATACCTTGATGGCTCCATTTGCATTGCCATTCCGGTACTAGATAGTAAAAATAAAATGTTCGCAGCAATTGCGGCGCACGGCCCATCATCTCGGGTCTCGGTTAAAACCGTAAAAACATTTATACCCCACTTAGAACAAGCTGCTTTATCGATCCGAAAGAGCATGTCTGATACCCCTTCTCAACCTGATTAATCCCATTTGGAGTTTTCATGACAAATTCAAGCCCCGTAATTATTACTGTAGCGATTACCGGCGCAATCCCTCGGAAAAAAGACTGTCCAGGCCTACCAGTCACGGTCTCCGAACAAATCGAAGAGACGCATAAAGCCTATGAAGCAGGCGCAGCCTTAGTCCACTTGCATGTGCGAAAGCCAGATGAGAGCCCGAGCTCCGATCCCGATCAGTTTGCAAAAGTCCAAGAGGGCATAAAAAAACATTGCCCGGATATGATTATTCAATTTTCTACCGGTGGCAGAGGTCAAGATCAAGCATTGCGAGGCGCAATGCTGTTTCATCGTCCTGATATGGCATCTTTAGCCACTGGATCGGTCAATTTTCCCAATGGCATTTATGAGAATCCGCCGACTTTTGTTGATGGGCTTGCGAATGAAATGAATAAGTACGATATCAAGCCAGAGATTGAAGTATTTGATATGGCGATGCTCTACAGTGCTGCAGACTTGATCAAAAGGGGGCTGCTTAAAGCGCCCGCTCATGTTCAGTTTGTGATGGGTGTGCCCAACGCCATGCCAGCAAAACGCAGTATCTTGGAATTTCTGGTGAGCGAGTTAAAAGAGATCATGCCAGATGCAACATGGACTGCGGCTGGAATTGCAAGGCACCAGCTTGCTGTCAATGAATGGGCGCTTGAAATGGGTGGCCATGCTCGTACCGGTCTGGAAGATAATATTAAATATGACCAGACGCGTGTCGCAAAAGACAATGCGGAATTAGTCTCACGTGTTGCTGAGTTGGCTACTAAATACAATCGACCTGTTGCGAACGCAACGCTAGCACGTGAAATCTTAGGCCTGAGAGCGGCTGGGTAGCCTCGAATGCAAGACAATCAGTTTGACTATATTGTGGTTGGCGCTGGATCGTCGGGTTGCGTTCTAGCAAACCGCCTGTCAAAAGAGAATGTCAATTCGGTTTGCTTAATTGAGGCAGGGCCAAAAGATAGCTCGCCGTGGATTCACCTACCGATTGGGTATGGGAAAACCATGTGGGATCCAAAGGTTAATTGGAAATTCGAAACAGAACCAGATCCTGGAATGAATCAGCGCAAGATTTACTGGCCCCGCGGAAAGTGCTTGGGTGGCTCGAGCTCCATTAATGGTTTGATTTTTATTCGCGGGCAAAAAGAGGACTATGACGGCTGGAAAGATCGTGGCAATACAGGCTGGGGCTGGGATGATGTCCTACCCTATTTTAAAAGGGCGGAAGGCAATGACCGCCTAGGCGAACCGCTCCATTCTAAAACTGGCCCCCTCAAGGCATCATCCATTCCCAAAAAACACCCACTGGTAGAGTCATTCATAAAAAGTGCAGTCAACTTGGGCGTGCCAGAAACCGATGACTTTAATAACCTCACGCAAGAAGGCGTGGGCTACTACCAACTGAGCACCCATAAGGGCTTACGCTGTAGCACTGCAGTCGCCTACTTAAATCCGATCAAAAGTCGCAGTAACCTGACCATCTTGACGGATAGTCAGGTCATGCGCATTATCTTTGAAGGACGCCGTGCTGTTGCCATCGAATTAATGCGTCATGGTAAAAAACAAACGATTCGAGCGAATAAAGAAATCATCCTAAGTGCTGGAGCCCTGCAATCGCCACAAATTTTGCAACTATCCGGAATTGGCCCAGCAGCACTCTTGCGCGAATTTAATATCCCCATCATTCACGATCTTCCGGGCGTTGGCGAAAATCTACAGGACCACCTACAGTACCGTTTGATTTACGAGCTAAACCAACCAATATCAACCAATGTGCAGCTCTCATCGCTGTTTGGCAAAATAAAGATTGGTCTGGATTGGCTCCTATTTCGAGGCGGCCCACTTTCAATTGGAATTAATCAAGGCGGACTGTTCACTAAAGTGATGGATTCATCGAGTACACCAGACATCCAATTCCATATGGCAACCTTATCGGCCGATATGGCAGGTGGAAATGTGCACCCCTTCCCTGGATTCACCATGTCCGTTTGTCAATTAAGGCCTGAGTCCAGGGGCCATGTGCGCATTCAATCAGCAGATCCTTTAGTGCCGCCGAAGATGGTTGCAAATTACCTCGCAACAGAACACGATCGAAACACGAGCGTTGAGGCCGTTAAATTTGCGCGGAAAATTGCGCAGACCGAGCCGCTCAAATCGCTAATCACCAGGGAAATTAAGCCCAATAATCCGCAGAGCGATGCCGATCTATTGGAATTTTGCCGCAATAATGGTGCCACGATTTTTCACCCAACGGGTACATGCCAAATGGGCACAGACTCCGATCCAATGGCCGTACTGGATTCTGAGTTGAGGGTGCGAGGCGTTACCGGATTGCGGGTAGTCGATTGCTCTGCAATGCCTACCTTACCATCGGGCAATACGAATTGGCCGGCCGTCATGATGGCTGAAAAAGCGGCAGACCTCATACTCAAGAAAAAAATATAATTGCATGGCGTTTCCTTCCCTCGGCAGTAAACCCACAATCGAACTCTGCCGATACCCATGAAACTATTTCCATTTTTGCAATGGTTACCCGAATACAAAAAACCAGGGGTCATTCGCGCTGATGTGCTAGCCGGCCTAACCGGCGCCATTGTTGTATTACCCCAAGGCATTGCATTTGCCTTGTTAGCTGGAATGCCACCCCACTACGGCCTTTACGCCGCTATGGTGCCCTGCCTGATTGCCGCACTCTTTGGCTCAAGCCGCTTGATGGTAACGGGTCCAGCAAATGCGATATCACTAACAACCATGGCGCTCATTGCCCCGCTTGCCTTACCAGAGTCGCCGCAATACGTTGTATTTGTTCTAACGCTTAGTTTTCTGGTGGGGGTCATTCAGCTAACCTTGGGTTTTAGCGGCATTGGTAAATGGGTAGAAAAGGTTCCACACTCAGTCATTGTTGGATTTACAGCGGGGGCTGCTGTACTGATTATTAATAGTCAAGCTGGCACGCTCTTGGGTATGAATATTCCGCGCGGTATGGATGTCATTGATACCCTAAAGGCGCTTAGTGCTCTCGCAATCAATGGCGATATGCAATGGCAATCGATTGCTTTAGTAATGATCACGCTAGGCATTATTCGCCTGTGGAGCCCCCTAAACAAATATGTACCTTCCATGTTAATTGCGGTGATTATTGGTGCAATTGCAGCCATCCTAATCGAGCTTGCTTTTCCCGAGATGAGTCCATTTAAGCGTGTCAGCAGCATTCCAGGGGCATTCCCACCAATATCATTACCAGACCTAAGTCTCCCCACCTTGCAAAAATTATTTGCCGCCACATTTATCATGACCTTACTGGCCTCTACAGAGGCGATGGCGATTGCACGCGCGATTGCGTTGAAATCAAAAGATACATTCAATGCAAATCAAGAGTTCATAGGACAAGGATTGGCCAATGTGGCAGGCTCATTTTTCTCAGCCTATCCCTCAAGTGGTTCATTTAACCGTACTGGCGTCAATTTGGCTGCGGGTGCAAAAACGCCGCTTTCTGCAATTTTTGCTGCTTTTTTCTTGATTATCATCCTGGCTTTTGTGTCGCCCCTAGCCAAGCACATTCCCTATGTTGTCATTGCCTCACTATTGTTGCTCGTGGCATGGAAGTTGATTGATGTTGAGCAAATTCGCCACGAGATCAAAGCAGGCAAAAGTGCTTGGGTGCCCATGTTGATTACCGCGATTGGAACGGTAACGATTGCGCTGGAATGGGCGATTCTATTGGGTATTTTTTCATCTGCGGCGATACATAAAATGGTGGAACTTAGGCAAAAGAAAAAGAAATAAGCGCCTTATTTAGATTCAACTAAGTCCAATAGCTTTAAGCGCTGTACCTTTCCTGATGGACCTCTAGGCAGATCATCCATAAACAGAATGAGCTTAGGCGTCCTGAGCTTACCTAGATTATCAAGGCAGAATTGAAGCATCTCCGATTCAGAGCAGGTCTGGCCCTCTTTTAGAATGATGCAGACCATAATGTCTTGACCGTAGTTTGCATCTGGTATTCCAACCGATGCTGCATCCAAAACTGCGGGGTGTTTCAAAACCACCTCATCAATTTCACGCGGCGCAATATTTTCACCGCCCTTAATAATCAATTCTTTCAGTCTGCCGGTAATGAAATAAAAACCATCGGAATCTCGCATACCCAAGTCACCTGTTTTCATCCAACCATCTGCATCAAATGCCTTCTTGGTTTCCGCTTCACCTTTGTAATATGCCTGCAATACGTTTTCACCTTTAAGGCAAATTTCCCCAGAAACCAGATCAGGTGCTGGATTTCCAGAATCATCCACAATCTTTGCTGTGACTCCACAGGGAAGTCCGGGACTACCAAAGCGCCTACGCTCATCGTGTGGATTACAAAACACAATGGAGCAGGTTTCCGTCATGCCCATTGCTTCGATTACAGGCATTCCAAATAAAGCCTCAAACTCACGATGGTGCTCAGGTGGCAATGGGGCTGATGCTGAGCGGCCAAAACGAATATGTTTAAGCTCGGCTATATCGGGCTTGCTGGCACCACTTTTTGCAGCATTAATTAAATACGCAATGATGGTGGGGACCATATTGATCCAGGTGCAGCGATATTGAATCGCTATTTTCCACCAGGTCGAGACCGAAAAATGATGGGGGGCCACAATCGATCCACCAGAAAAGAATGGCGTTATGGTTGAAATGACTTGGCCGTTGATATGGTAGATCGGGAGCGAGCTCAGGACAATATCCGCCGGAGTAAGCTGATGCCATTCGCCAATCGACTTGGCTGCATGCAATAAATTCCGATGCGTCAATATCACACCCTTTGGCGTGCCAGTAGTACCCGAGGTGTACATTAACAAAGCAGGATTATTTGGATCAATTTGCGGCAAGGGCAAGCGGGCCGATTGCAGAAAAGGTCCAGATTCAGAATCCGGATCTAATTCCACCAATGCAAAGACACGTTGGGTTTTTTTCAATGCCGCAAATAAGTTCTGCTTATTCTCTGGGGCATAAAACAATACCTCAATATCGCTATGGTCTAAAACCCAAGCCAGCTGATCTACTGGCGCCGACAGGTTCAGTGGTGTCACTACCCGACCGCAAACCATCGTCGCAATAAAAACCGTTGTGGTCTGACGTCCATTGTGCATAAATATGCCCACATGGCCATTGGTGCTAATCTGGCGCTCCTTCAGCCAGCCCATAAAATGCTCAGCCTCTAAAGCCATCTGCCCATACGATAGTTTTTGAGCGGTCTCCGGAGCAAACAACAAGACATGATCGGGCTGTAGCTCGGCCCATTTAGCTAATACATGCGCAATGCTAGCGCCAGTGATATCCAATGTGTCCGCCATAATAAAGAAAAGAAGTGGGTACTAAAGAAACCTTAGGACTTAGGGTGCTGACTAAAATAATTAGCCAGCAAGGCCTCTACCTCGGGCACTTTTTCAGCAATGGGCCGCACTACACGGGTAGTGTTGAGATAGTGGCGATAGTTCATGTTGTCGGAGAAGTTATTTTTACCCCACGTACCACAGCCCATCGACAAAGAAAATGGCAGCCCATTTTCAAAGCTACCGCCCGTAGCAATGGCATGCGCTTGATTCACAATAACTCGAGCAACTGGCAGATCACGGGCTAAATCAGCAGCCCTCTCCTCCATGACTGATCCGCTGCTTGCCGTATGCAATCCAACGGAATGCCCGGCGCCCTGATAGGCATAAACCTGTGCAACCAGTTTCTTGGCTGCCTGAAAATTGGCTGCCCGCCAGACTGTCAAAATAGGGCTTAGCTTTTCGCCTGAAAAAGGCGCGCTTGGGCCAAATCCGGTCTCTTCAACCATAAAAAAGCGTGCAGTGCTGGCTTTGGGATGTTGCAATTTAGCGCGCTCCGCAATCACTGCAGGAGACTGCGCAGTCAGCTTGGAGGTCAATTTTCCACCGCTAAACATCACATCGTGAAGGCGTTGCTTATCATTGGCATCCAAAAGCACGCCACCAGCACGCTCTAACGCATCAATCGCAGAGTCGTAAACAGCATCAAGTAAAACAGCGCCATTTTCACTAGAACAGCTTGTGGCGTTATCAAACGTTTTCGATTGGGTAATTTTTTGTGCAGCACTATCCAGATTGGCATTCTCGTCAATGATCGCAAGGACATTACCAGCACCCACCCCAAATGCAGGCGTTCCACTCGTGTATGCAGAACGGATATTGGCTTGAGAGCCAGTAGCGACCACCAAGTCAGCTAATCGCATCAGCTCGTGCGTAGCGTCTTTTGTAATTGTATCGGGCAGCATTTGTACTAAATCACGCGGCGCTTTCAATAGGTCCAGCTGGGCATGTACAAATTCCAATAAACGAAAACACGTTGATTGCCCTTTGGGGGATGGGGCAACCACGACTGCATTGCGGCACTTTAGTGCATTCAAAATTTTATTGATTGGCGTTGCGCCTGGATTGGTTGAGGGCGTAATGGCAGCCACCACCCCTACTGGCCTTGCGTACTCCGTAATTCCAGTGGCGGGATCGTGAGAAACAATTCCAACTGTTTTGGCATTTTGCAAATCCCGAACCAAGCCCAGCGTTTTACGAAAATTCTTTTTAAACTTATCCGCTGCATCACCAAGCCCCGTATCACGGACCGCCAACTCAGCTAACTCGGTATTTCTGCCTGGCTCAAGAATCGCCCAAGCCACGGCAGAAACCACCAAATCCACTTGTTCCTGTGTATAAGACTCGTATTCTGCTTGTGCAACACGAGCACGCTTAATAATGCTTTCAACTTCTGACATAGGATCTTTACTAAATGTTTAACGAATTTTTTACTACGCTACTAATCAACCTTAATATTGGCTGACTTCACAACCTGTTTCCACTTAGCGATTTCTTTTTTAACAACGCCTGATAATTGCGCAGGTGAATCGCCCACTGCTTCTGCGCCTTGGCCTAACAATTTCTCTTTTACCTCAGGCTGAGCAAGGACATTTACAGCTGCTTTATTAATCCGATCAATGATTGCCTGTGGCGTTTTGGCTGGCACAAACATCGCATACCAAGAATCCACCTCAAAACCCTTAAAGCCAGATTCAACCATGGTGGGTACATCTGGGAATACTGCAGACCGCTTTACCGTTGAAACGGCAAGCGCCCTCAATTTACCCGCCTTCACAAATTGTGCAGCTGCGGGGATCGAAACCCAGAGCAATGGAACCTGACCAGCCATGACATCCGTTACTGCAGGACCGCCGCCCCGGTAAGGAATGTGCGTCATATCGACTCCCGCATCACTCGCCATCATTGCGCCTGCTAAATGCCCTGGCGATCCATTTCCGACCGATGCATATGAAATGCTGCCTGGCTTTGCTTTAGCCATCTCAATGAGCTCTTTCACCGTCTTCGCAGGGAAATTAGGGTTCGCAACCAAGATTTGAGGCAAGGAGGCAACGGTCACTACTGAAGAAAAATCTTTTTCAGTATCAAACGGCAGTTTTGGGTAGATGGCGGGATTAATTGTGTGCGAAGAGAGCGTAAATAGAACGGTATAGCCATCCGAGGGCGATTGCGCCGCCAATGCTGAGCCAATTGACCCGCCGGCGCCGCCGCGGTTATCAATGATGACTTGCTGCCCTAGCTCTTTTGCCAACGGTTCTTGCACTATCCGCGCAATGACATCCGTTCCGCCGCCTGGTGGATAAGGAACGATCAACTTAATCGGCTTGGTTGGCCAAGACTGCGCGTGCGCCAGGCCCGCAATTGAAACTCCAGAGAGGCATACCAGCGCACCAGATAGCCATTTCTTCATTTTTAACTTAGTCATATAAACCCCTAGGAAATTATTTTTTGTCTCCAAGTCAAACCATACCTTATTCAGCTATCCTGAACAAGTTGTTTCGTATAAGTAAAAACACTAATCATTTTTTACTATAAAATCAATTTGTTCCATTAAAATGAACAAATTATATTGTTTTGTGAGATTAATCCCATGTTAGACCAGGAAATCGCCGAAATACTGGATTTGCCCAAAAAGGATGCTTCCAGCGAAAACTCATCCATGCTCAAAGGGGTTGTCATTCTCGAGGCCCTAGCAGCACTCAGGCAGCCTGCTACCTTGGCACAATTGATGCAAATCACGGGCATGCCAAAAGCCTCATTGCATCGCACGCTGGCAATTTTTGAAGAAGCCAGCCTAGTCGTGCGCGAACCGGGCGGAAAAGCATACGCTCCTGGCGAGCGCCTCTCGAAGTTGGCGCTGGAGACCTTGTGCCACGATAGCGTCTCTAGCGTCCGTCACTCGATATTGCGTAAATTAGTTGCCGATCTAAAAGAAACCTGCAACCTAGCAGTGCTTCGGCAAGGCGAACTCTTTTACCTCGACCGAGTTGAGGCAAACTGGGCGCTACGACTGCACCTTCCCCCTGGCACCGTACTGCCACCCCATTGCAGCGCGAGCGGCAAGCTATTACTTGCCTATAAACCAATGGAAGAGAGAACGCGCTTATTAGACAATCTTCCGCTTGAGCAATTTACCCACCGCACTATTACCGATCGTGACCTTCTTGAGTCTGAATTAGATCGTATTCTTAGCACGGAATATGCAGTCGATAATGAAGAATACGTCTTAGGTGTCTCTTGTGTAGCCGTGCCAGTGAAAGATAAACATGGGGATGCTGTGGCGGCCATCGCCATTCATGCCGCTACTGCGCGCCTGCCCCTAAACCAAGCAATGGAATACATTCCGCAACTGCGTGAAGCGGCTACCCGCATTTCCAACACGCTTGGTTGATGAGTGAATCCCAGTCATGCTCGAAAAATACCCACACCTCAACTTATTAATTAAGGAATCACAGGGCCAAAAAAGGCTGGGGGTCGTTTTTCCATTGAATCAGCCGTCACTCGAAACAGTGGCACAACTGCAAAAGTACGAACTATGCACTCCCGTCTTAATAGGGCCAAAACTGGAAATCGAGGCGCTTGCAGCACGTGTGTCACTCACGCTGGATGGCATTGAGATTATGGATACCCCCAATGACCCAATCGCAGCAGCGAAAACAGCCGTTACCCTCGCGAAGTCAGGCAACGTGTCTGCGCTGATGAAGGGCTCTCTCCATACGGAGGATTTAATGGGGCCGGTGGTTGGTAAGGATGGTCTAAGGACAAACCGCAGAACCAGCCATATTTTTTTATTCGAGCTCCCCAGCTATCACAAGCTCCTAGGCATCAGCGATTGCGTAGTCAATATCGCTCCGTCTATTGAGCATAAAAAAGATATTTTGCTTAATAGCCTTGAGGCACTTTTCAAACTCGGGATAACGAAACCAAAAGTAGCCATCGTTGCCGCGACCGAAGTGGTTAATCCTGCTATGCAAGCAACGCTGGATGCCAAAATGTTAGTTGATCTTCAGCAGGACAATGCATTCTTTCCAGGCGCCCTCATCGAAGGCCCCTTTGGATTTGATAATGCTATTTCTGCGAGTTCTGCGGCAACCAAAGGAATTCAGTCTGCGGTTTCCGGCGATCCCGATCTGCTTCTGGTGCCTGATTTAGGGGCTGGAAATATTCTGTATAAATCACTTGTTTATATGGCGGGAGCGGAGTGTGCTGGCGTCATCCTCGGCACCGCAGTACCCATTATTTTGACGTCACGGTCAGACTCTGTTTTTTCTCGAGTGGCCTCCACCGCATTGGCAATGCGCCTAGCTTAAAACTAAATTTACTTCCAGAGACAAGAGAACATGTTTAAGATTTTTTCAAAAGACCCCATCCACGACCCAATTCACAGTCAAGCGCCAGCAACCGAGATAAAGACAACGACCTGCTATATGTGCGCTTGTCGATGCGGCATCCGAGCCCACCTGCGCGATGGTGAACTGGTCTATATTGATGGCAACCCAGATCACCCCCTGAACCAAGGCGTTATCTGCGCAAAAGGATCTGCGGGCATCATGAAGCAGAAATCCCCAGCACGAATCACAAAGCCCCTTCTGCGAAAAAAAGGCAGCGACCGCGGTGCTGGTGAGTTTGAGGAAATTAGCTGGGATAAGGCATTTGAGCTACTCACTCAGCGCCTGCAAAAAATTCGGGAGACTGATCCAAAGAAATTCGCCCTATTTACAGGTCGCGATCAGATGCAAGCATTAACCGGTCTTTTTGCCCGTCAATTTGGTACGCCGAATTATGCAGCGCACGGTGGATTTTGTTCGGTCAATATGGCTGCCGGCATGATCTACACCATTGGCGGCAGCTTTTGGGAGTTTGGCGGACCCGACCTTGAGCATGCAAAGTTATTCGTCATGATTGGTACTGCGGAAGACCATCACAGCAACCCAATGAAGATAGCGCTTTCTAAATTCAAGCGCTCCGGTGGCCGCTTTATTTCGATTAACCCGGTTCGCACTGGTTATTCCGCCATTGCAGATGAGTGGATTCCGATTAAGCCCGGCACTGACGGCGCCTTATTTATGGCGCTAATGCATGAACTGATTCGCAAAGAACAGTATGACGCTGATTTCCTCAAGCGCTATAGCAATTCTGGTCAGCTGGTTTGCCTTGATAAGGGCCCCGAAGAAGGCCTCTTCTTATTCGATCCAGACTCGGATCCCATTAACGCCGATTTGCCGCATAACAAATACGTTTGGGATGCAAAGACCCAAGGCGCTAAGCCGTGCTTTGAAAAAGGTGTTTCGCCAATTTTATGCGGTGAATTCATCATGGGACCAGGCCCGCACCAAGGTAAAAAAGTTGCTCCTGCTTTTGAATTGTTACGTCGGCAGGTTGAAAAAACCACTCCCGAATGGGCGTCTTCGATTACTGGTATTCCAACTGCACGCATTGAAAAGCTAGCGGAAGAAATTGCGTTTAGTGCATTCAAACAAGCATTTGAGCTCCCCGTTACATGGACTGATGCATGGGGTGAAGAGCACCAAACGGTAACTGCTAGGCCGGTTGCATTTCATGCCATGCGCGGATTAGCTGCCCACTCGAACGGCTTTCAAACCACGCGCGGATTAGCGGTGCTGATGTCCCTAATCGGCACCATTGATAGACCAGGTGGTTTTAGACATAAGGCGCCTTACCCACGTCAAACTCCGCCTAATGTGAAACCCCCCTCATCTGAGGATGACATTAAACCCAATACACCTCTAGGCAAAGCGCCTTTAGGGTGGCCAACACAACCGGAAGACCTTGCTTTAGATAAAAACGGAAATGCACTGCGCATTGATAAAGCATATACCTGGGAGCACCCACTGGCAGCCCATGGATTAATGCATAACGTCATTACCAATGCCGTAAAAGGGGATCCCTACTCGATTGATACATTAATGATCTTCATGGCCAATATGTCATGGAACTCCACGATGAATACCATGGAAGTACGTGAATTACTCAATAGTAAAAACCCCGATGGGGAGTTTAAGATTCCATTCCTGGTAGTTTGCGATGCCTTTCAATCCGAGATGGTTGACTTTGCTGATCTTGTTTTGCCGGACACAACGTATCTAGAACGCCATGACGTGATGAGCATGCTTGATCGACCCATCTCCGAATACGATGGCCCAGTCGACTCAGTACGCATCCCAGTACTTCCACCCACCGGTGAATGCAAGCCTTTCCAAGAGGTGTTAATCGAACTCGCATCGCGCCTAAAATTCCCCGCCTTCACAAGCGAAGACGGCAGCAGGAAATTTATCGATTACCCGGACTTCATCACGCGATTTGAGACAGCGCCTAATTCGGGCATTGGCTTTTTAGCGGGTTGGCGCGGTAAAGACGGTGAAAAAAGCCTCCGTGGAGAGCCCAATAAAGACCAATGGCAGCGGTATGCTGAAAACAATTGTGTATATCAACACCATATGCCAGTTGAGCATCAATACATGCGCAATTGGAACCGGGGCTACTTGGACTTTAGTAAAGCAAACGCACTACGCCAAAAAAATGACCCCATCATGATTGCAATCTATTCTGATATTTTGCAAAAATTCAGGCTAGCTGCAAAAAGGCAGCGCAAAGGGGCAGCACCCCCTGAGCATCTAAAGTCACGCATTCTGAAATACTTTGATCCATTGCCATTTTGGTACCCACCACTCGAAGATGAAGTGACAGACTTAAATGAATTCAGTCTGAATGCGATTACCCAACGACCGATGGCCATGTACCATTCATGGGACTCCCAAAACGCCTGGCTAAGACAGATTCACAGCCACAACTACCTTTACGTCAATACAAAAACTGCGCTAGAGCATGGCATTAATGATGGTGCCTGGATGTGGATTGAGTCCCAATGGGGCAAAGTGAAATGCATGGCGCGTCACTCTGAGGCAGTAGATCCCGGTACGGTCTGGACGTGGAATGCAATCGGTAAAGCAGAATCGGCATGGAGTCTTGATCCGGCATCGGATGAGTCCAAAAAAGGTTTCTTGCTAAACCACCTCATTACAGAAGAACTCTCTCTTGGTGGATTTTCAGTAAGCAACTCTGATCCGATTACTGGGCAAGCCGGCTGGTATGACGTACGCGTCAAACTCGCTGCGGCCGGAGAAAATGAACCCGAGGAAACGTGGCCACAAGTGAAGGCACATCGAGTCCCCGGCATGATTAAAAATAAATCGTAATCAACCCATTTATTAACTATGAATCAAACCATGAATCCCAAAAATGAAACCGCGGATCACAAGAAGCAACTGGCGCTTGTCATCGATCTTAATGTCTGTGTTGGTTGCCATGCTTGCGTCACCTCTTGCAAGGAATGGAATACCTCAGGCTCTGCTGGGCCGCTAAGTGATCTTAATGCGTATGCAGCAAATCCCAGCGGTACTTTCTTTAATCGGGTGCAGACCTACGAGGCTGGAATTTTTCCAAACACGCAAACCGTTCATTTTCCAAAATCGTGCCTGCACTGCGAAGAACCCCCTTGTGTTCCAGTCTGTCCAACTGGGGCAAGCTATAAACGTGAAGAAGATGGCATTGTTTTGGTGGATTACGACAAGTGCATCGGTTGTAGTTACTGTTCATGGGCTTGCCCATACGGCGCCAGGGAGCTGGATCAAGAGCGCCAAGTAATGACTAAATGCACCCTCTGCGTAGATCGCATCTACAGCGAAACATTACCCGAATCCGAGCGCAAGCCTGCTTGCGTATTAGCATGCCCAACGAGTGCACGGATTTTTGGAGACGTTCATGATCCGAAGTCCGATGCCAGCATAGCCATTCAAGAACGCTCTGGCTATGCACTGATGCCTGAATGGGAAACCCAGCCAGCAAACCATTATTTACCGCGCTCCATTATGGAAACAATTGAAGCCGCAAGGAAAGACAGCTAATGCGCCCACAATTTTCAATCGTTTTTTTTACAACCCTAGCTGGCATGGCGCAGGGCTTACTGTTTTCCTTGGCAATCCTTGATTTTCCAGTGCAAATCTTTACGCAATCCTTTTTATCTACTTTCGCTTTTCCAACCGCACTCGTATTGCTTGGACTGGGACTGATTGCATCCTTCTTCCATCTTGGTAGACCTGAGCGGGCTTGGCGTGCAGCGATGATGTGGCGCACCTCCTGGCTTTCACGGGAGGTCATTGTGCTTCCCGTGCTGATTGCAGTCACCGTTCTGGGATTACTCTACTCTCTGACAAATGAAATTCCATCTTGGTTGTGGATTGCAATTGTGATTACCACCATATTGCTTTGGATCTGTACCGCAAAGATCTATCAATGCATTCGCTTTATTCAGGAATGGTCACATCCCTCCACGCTGATGAACTTCACTCTGCTAGGAATAACATCGGGCTGGATGCTATTGGGAGTACTTGTCGGGCTTTCGGATGGCGCTAAGGAATTCCCTCTCAATAGCGTGATGTCAGGCATCTCTTTTATTCTGCTGTTTGTAGCATTTAATTTAAAGCTCTGGATTTGGCGCCGTAACCGCAGCTTGCGTCCAAAATCAAATCTGGCATCAGCGACCGGGATCAAAGGTTCAAACATTCGCCAGACCTCAATGGGTCTGATGGGCGGCAGCTTCAACACCCGAGAATTTTTTCACCACCAAACTGAGCATGCCATTAGCAATATCCGTAAGATAGTGCTCCTGTGTGCTTATATATTCCCCATGATATTGGTGGCTTATTCCATTTCTTCCCCATCAAGCGTTATTTTTATTCTAGCCTTGGCCATTCATTTCATTGGTCTGATTGCCGAACGTTGGATGTTTTTTGCAGAAGCCAATCACCCTCAGAATTTATATTACCAACGGGTTTCTTGATCTTGTATTTGGTTAAGCGTAATGGATGACTACATAAATCAACTCATTCACGGACGAGTCCATGTATCGCCTAAACGCTTAATTCAACCAGGCCCTTCGCTCGAGCAGAAACTCCAGATATTGCATGCGGCTAAAGCAGCGCCAGACCATGGCAGACATACGCCATGGCACTTTTATGAAGTGAGTGAATCAAGCCGAACATTGCTGGGTGATGTCTTTAGAGATTGCCTACTAGACCGAGATCCTCTAGCAACCCCCCTTCAACTGGATGAAGCTCGAGAAAAAGCCTTTCGAGGCCCCCTCCTATTATTGGCCGCAGCCAATTTAAACGATACCGAAGATGGCATTACGCCACATGAAAAAATGATTTCGCTCGGGTGTGCCATTCAAAACATTTTACTTATGGCGCACGCTCTCGGTTTCGGCGCTGGATTATCGAGCGGCAAAGCAATACAGAGTGAGCGTTTCAGAGAGCTTTTCAAACTATCCACCAATACGATGCCTACTTGCTTTATTACCATTGGTACAGTATCAAAAAATAAGCCCGGCAACGCTCTGCGGCCAGACTTATCTGTTTACCACTCCATATTTTAAAAAGATCCCCACAGCAGCAAGCATCTGAGAAATTTCAATAACGATAAATTAATGCTCAATCGTTTACGTTACGTGGATCGGTTGATAAAAAAGAGGGTCTAAGGGTCAACTTAGAAAAATAAACATCCAGATTAGGATGATCAGCGCGCCAATTCATTTCAGGCAAACGAAAGTCTAACCAATCTAGCGCACAACCAACAGCGATATCTGCGAGCGTAAACTTATTTAAGTTGCAATACTCAGATGTTGCTATTGAATCAGCCAAATACTTCAAAGATACTTGAACTTTGCTTAGCTGCCTTTCAATCCATTCCTCATTTTGCTGCGCCGTGGGTCTCATCATTCTTTCCCGGCGCGCCAAAATAGCCGCATCTAAAAGTCCGTCGGCCAGGGCCTCAAAGGTCTTTACTTGGGCTTTTTCCAAGTTTAATTGAGGAAGTAGCGGATTGATTCCGCTCATGCCATCTATATAGTCAGCAATAACCGATGAATCAAATATAGGATTGCCATTAGAGAGTAATAGACAAGGTATTTTGCCGAGCGGATTAATTTCATGAAGTTTGGTATTTACATTCCAACCATCCTCAAGTAGCAAAGAATAAGGAATTTCCTTCTCTATAAAACAAATTCTCACTTTTCTTGAAAAAGGACTGGTAGTTGAACCGACTAATTGCATCTTAATAGAGCTACCCTCCACCCAAATTATTAAAGTAACGGTATTTACTGGAATGGATATAGCGAATACGCATATCCACAGGTTTTCCCTTATATGCGTATGCAACTCTGTTAACACATAGAAGGGGTAGATTAATTTTTAGTTTTAGCAATTTTGATATGTACTCATTACCAGGAATCGCCTCTATTGTTTCGCTGATATTGAGAACAGTAATACCATAAACCCTCTGGAATAAGCCATAGAGCGTTTCATTTCTATTCGAAAAAAAACTTTCACTTAAGTTTGGAAACATTTTTTCAGATAAATAGATTTCATCGACTATTGCAGGTTGATTTCTAAAGCTGAGTAGCGTTTTTACTCTATAAATTTTTTCATAGGGCTTAATCGCCAGTTTTTTTGCAATTACTTTGCTGGCACGTATTTTTTCAAAGGATAGCAGTTTTGAATTAGGCAGTTCACGAACTCCCTCAGAACTCTCGATCCTAAAAAATACGTTCAACATGTAATCAGGCGTATGGCTAACAACAAATGTACCCCTGCCTTGCTCTCTGACGAGGATGTTTTCTGCAACCAATTCATTGATTGCCCGCCGAATTGTTCCGATACTGACTTGATAGCGAGAAGCTAAGATAGGCTCACTGGGTATAGCCTGATTGTGGCGCCATTTATTTTGACGAAGCAATTCAGTAAGGGCGTACTTTACTCTCTTGTATGCAAACTCAGTTGTTTTAACCACGGTTTATCGCCAACCCAAAAGTTATCTGGAAGTAATTATTCATATATATGACTTATTCAACTATTGTAACCCCGATGTAAATGAATAATGTAAAAATAATTCAATAAAAACAATTGCTTAGTATTTTTTAGCCCCAAATTTGCGGGGAATTGGCCAATTGTCATCCCATGTCAAAGTGGCTAATATGAATCGAGATGAAATCACTCGAATCCATTACTCTCCATCGGATTGAGCTACCTTTGAAGGTGCCCTATAAACTGGCATTTGGGCCCGTTACCCATTTTGATACATTGATCGTCAGTGTGACAGATGCCAATGGGAGTCAAGGATTCGGTGAAGCAACCATTCTTACTGGCTATACACAAGAGACTATTACAGGTAGCTGGGATTTAATTCAAGAACTTGCAAAAAAATTAATAGGGCAATCCGAAGAGTCAAATCAACACCTTCTAGATCAATATATAGCAAGCGATCCGTTTACAGTGACAGCCCTGGCTTCAGCGATTGAGCTGGCTAAGTATAAAAGTGAATTTCTTAATCAATCCATTGCATCAGTCCCCATACTCGGAGTAGTGAATGCGGAAACCCTTGAAGAACTTGAGCTTGAAATCGAGAACCTGTTATCGAACGGATTCAAAACCCTCAAAGTTAAGGTTGGATTTGATGTAGACAAAGATAGCTTGAAAGTGAAGAATGTTCAAAAAGTCTTAAAGGATCGGGCACAAATTCGGCTCGATGGTAATCAAGGCTATTCGAGAACTGAGGCCATTCGCTTTATCGAGCAACTAAATCCATCAGGAATAGAGCTGTTTGAACAGCCGTGTCACGCTGATGATTGGGATTCCGCTTTGGCAATTTCAAAAATCGCGAATGTACCGATGATGCTGGATGAGTCCATTTATGGGCTTGAAGATATACAGAGAGCGGCAGATTTAAATATCGCCACCTACATTAAGGTCAAGCTCATGAAATTTGGCTCCTACAAAAACTTAAGCAATGCCCTTACTCTCATATCTAATTTGGGAATGAAGCCTGTTCTCGGTAATGGCGTTGCAGGCGAAATCGGCTGCTGGATGGAAGCACTCGCTGCAAGAACACATATTACGAATGCTGGTGAAATGAATGGCTTTATGAAGCCAATCTCCTCCATCCTGCAAAATCCCCTTCAATTCAAAGATGGTTGCATCTCACTTGAACCATCCTACCTTCCCAATATTGACTTCAATTTAGTCCAGAAGTTCCAGATTTTTTCTAAGCAATATTACTAAACGAGAAAAATATGCGCGCAATCCAAATTGATGAGTTCGGTGGGCCAGACAAATTAATAGCAAAAGACATTCCTATACCTACCCCAGAAGAAAATGAGGTAGTCGTTAAATTAGAATACTCTGGAATTAACTATATGGACGTGTATATGCGTAATGGTTCATATGCAAAATCCCATACGTATCAAACGCCCTTGCCTATGACTGTTGGCATGGAGGGTGCCGGAACAATTCATGCGCTTGGGAAAAATGTTACGGGATTCAAACTAGGAGAACGAGTCGCATATTGTCTTTCTAGAGGAAGCTATGCAGAATATGCGGCAGTCCCCGCATGGAGACTTGTCAAGATTCCGGAATCAGTAAACAGCAGTAATGCTGCAGCATTAATGCTTCAAGGCCTCACGGCACATTACCTTACTAATTCAGCATATTCTCTTACAGCGAATGATTCCTGCTTGATTCATGCCGGCGCTGGTGGGGTGGGTCAACTTGTAATCCAACTAGCTAAACTCAAAGGCGCTACTGTGATCACTACCGTAGGCAGTGAAGAGAAGGCAGAAATTGCAACGAAATTAGGGGCAGACCATACTATTCTTTATCGCGAATTAGATTTTCAGAAAGAGCTAATGCGAATTACTGAAAATCAGGGCGTCAACGTTGTATATGATTCCGTTGGAAAAGATACTATCGACCGAAGTATTCGATGCCTACAAAAAAGAGGGTTATGCGTCATGTTCGGCGCAAGTTCAGGCCAAGTAGCGGGCATTGCGCCCTTAGCTTTGGCTGAAGCTGGCTCCATTTACTTCACTCGCCCACATCTAGCAGACTATATTCCAAACACTGAAGTTATCAATCAAAGAATGGGTGAAATTTTCTCTTTGATTTCAGATGGAAGGTTACACGCCTCAATACATGATGTATATCCGCTATCCGAAATCCAAAAAGTCCATGAATTGCTTGAATCTCGAGCAACTTTAGGTAAGTTTCTTTTGAACGTAGCATAAAACCGAAGGAGTCCAACGATGAAAAATTTAATAAAAAGCATTATTACCCTCTTATTGCCTCTCGTTTCACTGCTATATATAAATCCCATATATGCTCAAAAAGGATATCCAGCAGGTCCAATCGAATTGATTGTTCCTTGGGGACCTGGAGGTGGAGCAGACGTCATGGGCAGGTTGGCTGCAAGATGGCTTGAAAGTGATTTAAAAACGAACGTTGTCGTTCAGAATGCTGCAGGCGCAACCGGCAGTATTGGCCTAAATAAAATGATCCGAGAGGGAGCGACAGGCTACTCTATAGGGGTTATGACTGGCGATACGCTTTCCTTGGATGCGTTTCCTAAATCTGCATTTAGCTACAGTGAGGTAACACCCTTGGCTGTGATAATTCGCCAGCCCTCAGGCCTCTTCATCAACTTTGATAGCCCTATCAAATCCTGGGATGATTTAATTGCTGCAGCAAAACGAAAGCCAAACTCAATCAATGTTGCTATTACAGGCCCCAATAGCCCTGATGAATCTACTGTCAATTATTTAGGCACAAAGGGTGTCAATTTGGTTAGCATCCCTTATCCAAAACCAGCAGAACGTTATATCGCTGTACTCGGCAACCAAGTAGAACTGTTATATGAACAAGCCGGCGATATCCGGGGTCATCTAGAGGGTAAAAAACTTCGTCCTCTGATTTTTTTCGCATCAAAGAGACTCCCCCCTCCCTTTGCAGACATACCAGTATCGAGCGATTACGGATACGATATTTTATTGCCGCAAACACGTTCAATTGTGGCAAAAAAAGGGGTAGATCCTAAGACTTTACAAATACTTGCAAATTCTCTAAATAAATTTTCTACCACGCCTGAATTTATTAATTACTTAAGAGAACAATACGCCTTACCAGATAGCTACATCCCAATGGCTGAAGCCAATGCCTTTCTTGAAAATGAGTTAGCAATCTTCAAAAAACTTACGACTAAATAAGGGAAAGAGGAATGTCGCAGAAAACCATTGTTACCGGAGTCATAGGCTCGGATACCCATATTGTTGGAAATCGAATTATTTCAATGGCTTTAGAGAAAGCTGGTTATAAAGTTATCTCACTAGGCGCGTTAACACCTGCTAAAGATTTTGTAAAAGCCGCAATTGAAACTAAAGCGGATGCAATTCTGGTGTCGTCTTTATATGGTCAGGGAGAATTAGACTGTCGCGGCTTTCGTAGCTTATGTACTGAAGCTGGTCTTGATGGTATTTTGCTTTATGTGGGTGGTAACCTTGTGGTTGGAAAGCGGTCTTGGGATGAAGTTAACGCTATGTTCTTAGATATGGGTTTTGATAGGGCCGCTCCACCAGGAACTAGATTAGAAGACATTCTTTCCTGGCTGGAGCAGGACCTGGGAAAACAATAACTAAACGATGATGTTGACCCCATGAGCGAGTTCGCCCTCTTGATCGATTTTGGTAGCACTTACACCAAATTAAGAGCCATTTATTTAGATGAGGCCAAAATCCTTGGATCCAGTCAAGGACCCTCTACTGTTACAACCGATATTAATGTTGGCATGGAGCAGGCCCTCAATAGCTTAAAAAATAGTCTTGGAAGCCTTCCACCATTTAAGTATCGCCTCGCCTCGAGTAGTGCGGCTGGTGGGCTAAAAATGGTCACGATTGGCTTAGTTAAAGAGCTCACGGTCGAGGCAGCCAAACGTGCAGCACTTGGTGCTGGCGCAAAATTGGTTGGCATTTTTGCTAACAGACTCAACTCTTCAGATTTAAAACAGATCATGGACTTAAATCCAGACATCATCCTACTGGCCGGTGGAACAGATGGCGGAGACTCTCAGGTTGTTATCCATAATGCAAAAAAGCTGGGGGAAAGCTCCTTAGATTGTCCATTTATTTATGCTGGTAATCGGTCTGCAGTGGATGAAATAAGCCATGCATTTGCACATAAAAATCTGGTAATAACAGAAAATGTTATGCCGGAATTTAATGTACTGAATATCGAACCTGCAAGGGCGGCTATTCGGGATATATTTATTAATCGAATCATCTACGCAAAAGGCATCGATAAAGCAAAAAATCAGTTTGATCATCTGCTTATGCCAACCCCATCGGCTGTCATGGAGGGTGCACGTCTGATAGCCGATGGCTATAACGACAGTACTGGGTTGGGAGAGTTGCTTGTGATTGATCCTGGCGGCGCCACAACCGATGTCCACTCGATCGCTACTGGTAACCCGTCAACTCAAGGGATTATTCAGCGAGGGCTACCTGAGACCCGTGTTAAACGAACCGTAGAGGGTGACTTAGGAATGCGCCATAACGCAGTTACGATTCTAGAGACTGTCG
>CAMEXM010000012.1 GCA_945947155.1 Polynucleobacter meluiroseus
TAACCCAAGTGATCCATCATCATAGAGGCGCTCCAAATTTGGCCGATCGGGTTGGCAATCATCTTGCCAAAGATATCGGGTGCAGATCCATGCACAGGCTCAAACAGCGATGGAAATAATCCTTCGGGATTAATACTGCCGGATGGCGCTACTGCAATGGTGCCGGTACAGGCAGGGCCTAAATCAGACAGAATATCGCCAAACAAATTACTGGCCACGACGACATCGAAGCGGTCTGGGTTCATCACAAACTGTGCTGTCAAGATATCAATGTGGTACTTATCGCTTTTAACATTCGGGTACTTTTTGGCCATTGCCTCAACCCGCTCATCCCAATACGGCATCGTGATCGCAATACCGTTCGACTTGGTTGCAGACGTCAGGTGTTTTTTATCTCGGCTCTGGGCTAAGTCATAAGCAAACTTCAGGATACGATCAACTCCGTGGCGTGTAAAAACGGATTCTTGCAAGACAAATTCCCGATCCGTATCGGGGAACATTTTTCCGCCCACGCTAGAGTACTCGCCTTCGGTATTTTCGCGTACGACAAAGAAATCAATGTCACCGGGTTTGCGATTCGCGAGTGGGCAAGGCACACCCGGCAGTAAGCGGACGGGGCGTAAATTGACGTACTGATCAAAGCCGCGGCGGAACTGAATCAAGCTACCCCAGAGCGATACATGGTCTGGAAGTACATCTGGCATGCCAACGGCGCCAAAGAAAATGGCATCGTATTGCATTAGGGTATCAAACCAATCGTCCGGCATCATCTTGCCGTGCTTGAGGTAGTAATCGCAACTTGCAAAGTCGAAGTGATCAAACTGCATCGGAATACCCAATTTTCTGCTGACCGCCTCCAAGGCGCGCAGTCCCTCGGGCATCACTTCTTTGCCGATACCATCTCCTGGAATGATGGCAATTTTGGGATTCTGAACTATTTTCTGTGCTTTCATGGCGGGCTTTGTGAGGGGGAGTTAGACGGAGTGCAGGGCAGCACATTGATTGGGGTTATTTTACAAGCCTTGCTGTGGAGGAATAGGCTAATGCCACTAACTGATGGCTCGCCGAATCGCATCCCGCCCCGGCTTACCCTCGGCAATCGAGTCTGAGTCGGCATTCGGGGTGTTTTCAATCGTTTCGAGCACAGCCTCCTGCATGCGGATATTGTCCTTAGGGCAGATCGGCGCGCCGTAACTGGCCCAACGCTTCAGTAAGGTCACCTCGTAACCGCACTGCCCGCACTTGGCTTTATTGCGACTGGCATTGCTTGGTCGTGGAGGCGGAAAGGCAATCGCCTGATGGGGGTATGGCCCCAGTTCCTGACCAATCATCATCAACCGTACTACCAAGGCCTCGCTGGCGTGGGCCATGCGTGCAGGGCCCTCTAAGCCCAATGCCTGGGCTATCCCCTTGAAATCCTCGCCGTGGCCGCTAAAACAGTCGTCCACCGCATGGCAGAGCTCATGAACCAAGGTGTCTAGCAACTGAACCGGCTCATCCAACTTGGGGGAAATAAAAATCTCATTCACGCCATCGCCTGAGCGCTCGCGAGGCCAGCACTGACCCAAGGTAGTACGCGGACTGCTAGAAGCCGGAAAGCCGCAGGACACGCGAACCGGCGGAATCGCATACCCCGCCTTTGAAAATATCGGCTCAAGGCGTCGAACCGCCTCTTGTAACCAGGCTTCGCGGTTGATGTTGTGGGGAATGGCCATAAAAGTGAAAAAAAGGGGGGATAAAAAAACAGGGGTGAACTGAGCTGAATTGCGATCATACGCCAGCGCCATTAGAATATACGCATGAAAGATCTTGAAAGCCTCAGCGCATCCGATGCCGCCCTCGCCCTTGCCCAAGGAAAGATAAAGGCAGAGCATTTGGTCTTGGCGTGTTTAGACCGTATTGGGCAACGCGAACCCACCATCAAGGCATGGGTAAGCCTTGGCAAAGAAAATGCCATCGTACGTGCACGGCAGCTCGACCGCGGAGCATCGACCGGTCTTTTGCATGGGTTACCCATTGGCGCCAAAGACCTCTTTGATACCTACGACCTGCCCACGACCTATGGCTCGCCCATCTACAACAAGCACCAACCGACGACGGACGCAGTCTCGATTGCCTTGATGCGCAAAGCGGGTGGCATTATTTTGGGCAAAACCGTGACAACGGAATTTGCAACCTTTAAGAGCGGCCCCACTGCCAACCCCCACAACACCGCCCATACTCCCGGCGGCTCCTCCAGTGGCTCTGCTGCTGCCGTAGCCGACTTTATGGTTCCCTTGGCTACCGGCACCCAAACGGCCGCATCCATCATTCGTCCTGCGAGCTTTTGTGGTGTGATTGGCTATAAGCCGAGCTATGGCAAAGTCAGTATTGCAGGCGTTAAAAGCCTCTCGATTTCATTGGATACCATGGGCTGTTTTGGCAGAACCGTAAGCGATGTTGCCTTAGGCGTAGCAGCGATGAGCGGCGATCACCATTTGGCCACGATCGATACGCTGCATCACAAACCACGCATTGCGCTTGCGAATACAGTGCATTGGCCCTTGGCGCAAAAAGAAACCCATACCGCAATGGCTTTAGCTCGCTTTGCCGCAAATACCATCAGCCACCATGGCATTACCGAAGCAAGCTTGCCCGCCTTGTTTGACGGCTTAGCCGCCGCACAAGGCCGCATCATGACTTCAGAAATGTCCCGGAGTTTGCTATTTGAGCGGATGCATTACCCCAAGCTACTCAGCAGCCTGATAACGGCGCAACTCATAGATGGTGCCGCTTTACCCTATGAAGCCTACACCGCCGATTTAATTTATGTTGCGCAAGCGCGGCAAGCGATGGATCAGTTTTTTACAGACTGCGCTGATGTCATCATTACCCCAAGCGCTATCGGCGAGGCTCCTGCTACCAAGTCCCATACTGGCGATCCCATTTTTTGCCGCTCGTGGTCGGCATTGGGATATCCCTGTATCAATATCAATGTCAGCACAGGACCAAATCATATGCCGGTAGGAGTGCAACTGGTTGCAGGACTTGGACGCGACCGCTTATTACTCAGCACCGCAAAGGCATTTGTAGGGGCGCTAGCTGACCCCGCTTCGCGCGCCCAAGCCTAACGCTGACCAATACGCACAGCACCAAATACCGCCTGTGCTTCCGCAGGTAAACACCGCCAGTACTGCTCGCTAGCATGCACTTCGCCTTTAAGGGCTGCTGCTGCTTCCCAGGCCCAGCGCGGCTTATATAGAAACGCCCTAGCGAGAGCGATCAGATCAGCATCGCCCCGCTCCAAAATGGCCTCTGCTTGCTGCGGACTGGTAATTAATCCCACGGCAATGGTAGGCAAGCCAGCATGCGCTTTGATTGCTTTCGCAAAAGGCACTTGGTAGTCCGGTCCAATGGCAATTTGTTGTTGGCGTGAAATACCGCCCGATGAGACGTGAATAAAATTAGCACCTGCTGCCTTTAAGCGAGCGGCAAACTCGCTTGACTCTTCGGCGGTCCAGCCGCCATCCATCCAATCCGAAGCCGAAAGACGCAAGCCCAACACCCCCGAATACGCCGCGCGAACGGCTTTAAACAGTTCCAGCGGAAAGCGAATGCGATTCTCAAAAGAGCCGCCATATTCATCGCTGCGTTGGTTTGCAATCGGCGATAAAAACTGGTGCAGCAAATACCCGTGAGCAGAGTGCAACTCCACCCCGTCGATACCAATCCGATCAGCGCGCATGGCTGCAGCTACAAATGCATCGATCATCGCCTGCAGTTCGTCTGCGCTCATGGAATGCGGAGTACGTTCATTGGGTAGCTGCGGAATCTCCGATGGGCCACAGATAGCCCAGCCGCCCTGATCCTCTGCCAGTAACTGACCACCCTCCCAGGGGGTTGCACTCGATGCCTTGCGACCAGCGTGCGAGAGCTGGATAAAAACAGGCAATGCTGGTGCTAAGGCACGCGCTCGGTATAACTTATCTTTTAAGGCTGCCTCCGTCGCGTCATCCCATAAGCCCAGGCAGGCTGGGGTGATTCGCCCTTGGGCCGTAACGGCAGTCGCCTCAATAATGAATAACCCTGCGCCGCTATTGAGTAGATTGCCCCAATGCATCAGGTGCCAATCCATGGCGCGACCATCCACTGCGGAATACTGGCACATTGGCGCTACCACGATGCGGTTTGCCAGGGTCAAATCACTCCTGGGGGATGCTAGGGTATAAGAGGAAAAGAGCAGACTCATTGAAAAAACCTTTTATAGAGGAATATTGAGGAATACAGCTGAACATAGGCGATAGCGATAGAATAATGGGATTCAGGATCAATCCGGCACATCGCGGGACCAAACCCCCGATTTGCCGCATAAACCAAGGTATTTCCCCGAAATTAGCCACCAAACCTCATTTAGCTCCAGTCCACCAGCAGAAAGCCCTATGACAAGCAATAAAACCCCCCCATTTAATTCCAAAGACGATATTGCGCACTTTGTTGGCGGCGCTCTGCACCTGCCCAGTAATTCTCGCTTTGGCGATGTGTACCACCCTGCCAGCGGCCAAGTTGCCCGGCGTGTTGCGCTCGCCAGCAAGGGTGATGTCAACGAGGCTGTTGCCTCAGCTAAAGCAGCCTTTCCGGCCTGGGCGGATACGCCGCCCCTGCGCCGTGCGCGCATTCTATTTAAGTATTTAGAGCTACTGAACCAACACCGCGATGAATTGGCCGCCATCATCACTGCTGAGCACGGTAAAGTCTTTACAGATGCGCAAGGCGAAGTAACGCGCGGCATTGAGATTGTGGAATTTGCGACTGGCATTCCGGAGTTACTCAAAGGCGACTATAGCGAGCAAGTCTCTACCGACATTGATAACTGGATCATGCGACAGCCCTTGGGCGTAGTTGCAGGCATTACGCCGTTTAACTTCCCAGTAATGGTGCCGATGTGGATGTTCCCGGTAGCCATTGCTTGCGGTAATACCTTCATTTTAAAACCCAGCCCAACCGATCCATCTGCTTCACTCTTGATGGCTAAATTACTCACTGAGGCTGACCTCCCCAAAGGTGTTTTTAACGTCGTTCAGGGAGACAAAGAAGCGGTGGATGCCTTAATTGAAAATCCCGATGTCAAGGCGATTAGCTTTGTTGGCTCGACCCCAATCGCTAACTACATCTACGAGCGCGGGGCACACTTTGGTAAACGGGTGCAAGCCCTCGGAGGCGCCAAGAATCACATGGTAGTGATGCCCGATGCCGATATTGATAAAGCCGTTGATGCCCTCGTTGGCGCAGCCTATGGCTCTGCCGGTGAGCGCTGTATGGCGATCTCGGTGGCTGTTTTAGTAGGCGATGCCGCCGAAAAAATCATGCCTAAACTGATTGAGCGTGCCCGTACCTTGAAGATTAAAAATGGCATGGAGCTCGATGCAGAAATGGGTCCGATTGTGACCCGGGCTGCCCTCGATCGAATTACCGGCTACATTGATAAAGGCGTTGCTGCGGGTGCAAAGCTATTGGTTGATGGCCGCGGTTTTACGGTGCCGGGATCAGATAAGGGATTTTGGTTGGGTGGTACGTTGTTTGATGGCGTTACCCCCGATATGCAAATTTACCTTGAAGAGATTTTTGGACCCGTTCTCTCTTGCGTACGTGTTGCCAATTTTGCAGAAGCGCTGGATTTAGTTAATACCCATGAATTTGGTAATGGCGTTGCCTGCTTTACCAGCGATGGCAATATTGCCCGTGAATTTGCTCGCCGCGTTCAAGTGGGTATGGTCGGCATTAATGTACCGATTCCGGTGCCCATGGCTTGGCATGGCTTTGGTGGCTGGAAGCGCTCGCTCTTTGGCGATATGAATGCCTACGGCAAAGAAGGCGTGCGTTTTTATACCAAACAAAAGAGTGTGATGCAGCGCTGGCCAGAGAGCATTGCTAAGGGCGCCGAGTTTGTAATGCCCACGTCCAAGTAATTCTTTAGCAAGGTGCTGCCGACTCCAGCGCTTAGGCAGTCCTGAATCAAAAATAGCAACCTTCGGGTTGCTATTTTCTTTGGTACGTTCTTTATTGGTTCTACTGATTTTTAGCGAGGCAACACGGGTGCAGGATTTACTGTAGGGTGTTTTTTAAGAGTGGTATGACTGGCAAAGACAGGACTTCGATTCCTTCTTCACGCAATGACTCCGCCTCATCTGCAGTAGTCTGTCCCCGAATGCTGCGCTCGGGCGACTCTTTGTAATGAATCTTGCGAGCCTCTTCTGTAAATCCAGAACCCACGTCCTCCGAACGATTCATAAGTTCACGCACCCCGTTTAAAAATGCGGCCTGTACATGGGCTTGCAATTGGCTATGGTCTGTGCGCGTGATTGCGGCCACTTCATTCTGGTTTGGCTGATTTTCCGCAGGACTTACCTTGGTGAGTGCTACGGCCTCACTCCTCTGGCCTTCATCCTCTTTGGCGTGTGACTTCGCGATGTGAGGCGCCGATGGCATCCGCGTAATCGCAGTACTGTTGCATAAAGGACAGGCAAGCATGCCAATGGCCTGCTGGGTGAGGCAATCTTCCTCAGAAGCAAACCATCCCTCAAAGCGGTGATCAAAGGAACAGGATAGGTTATAGACTTTCATACCATGTAGGTGGGGGCAAAACTGCTAAATTCAATACAGCTTAGTTTAATGGTGTTTTAACACCAGCGACCGTGACGACTTGGGGCTTAATCAAACCCTGGCGGTAGCGGTCCAGCCAATAGGCTGAAATTGTGGTCTTGACGTCGGTGATGGCGCCCTCTTCTACCCAGGCCAGCAATTCCTCGAGGGATGCAGCGAATACATCCAAAAATTCCTCATCGTCAAGCTGACGCTGGCCTTTACTTAACCCCTCGGCTAAATAAATATCGATGAATTCGGTCGAATAGGAAATCACTGGGTGAATGCGCCGGATATAACTCCATTTTGTGGCGGTATACCCTGTCTCCTCTTGCAATTCGCGCTGAGCACACACAAGGGGATCCTCCCCCAAATCCAATTTACCCGCCGGAATTTCCATACATACCCGCGCAACGGGATAGCGGTACTGGCGCTCCAGCAAAACACGTCCATCGTCCAGTAGCGCAAGAATCGCCACCGCACCGGGATGCGTGAGGTACTCACGCACTGCTTCGCCGCCATCGGGCAAGCGAACAGTATCGCGTTTCATGTTTAAAAAAATACCACCATAGAGATCGCGGCTTTCAAGGCACTCTTCTTTCAGATGCGCGTCGCCTTGCGGTAGGTGGTGCAATGATTTTTCAGTCATCAAGAGCGCTCCATAAAAAATCCAGCTAATTAGCTGGGTTGGGGGTGTTAACCGCCAAGCAAGGTGTTTCGCATGACATCCAAACACAAGGCCATTAAAGCACCTGGAAAGATGCCCAAAACCAGAATGGCAATGCTATTGAGGCCCAATATGCCACGCGAGATACCAGAACCAGTAATCTCATGTTCGCGCAGTGGTGCATCAAAATACATCACCTTCACAACCCGCAAGTAATAAAAGGCGCCGACCAAGGATGCCATTACGGCAATCACGGCCAAGGCGGTGTACTCTGCATCAACCAAGGCTTCTAGCACCGATAATTTGGCGGCAAAGCCAACCGTCGGCGGTATACCGGCCAAGGAGAACATCATCACCAGACCCATGAATGCAAACCACGGATGCTTTTTATTCAAGCCCTTTAGGCTATCGAGGGTCTCGCAGTCATAACCTTTTTTCGATAGCAGCATTAACAATCCAAAGCTAGCCAAGGTTGTCAAGGTATACGTCACTGCATAAAACAGCGCCGCACTATAAGCATGGTCATCGAATACCGACAACATACCGAGCAAGACAAATCCCATTTGGGCAATCGCTGAATACGCCAACATGCGCTTGACGTTGGTTTGCGCAATTGCCGTCACATTACCAATCACCATCGACAATACCGCCAGCATGATGAGCATCGGCTGCCAATCGCTAAATAGCGGCAGCAAGGTATTGACTAGCAAACGAAAGAGTAAAGCAAATGCCGCTAATTTAGGCGCAGCCGCAATCAATAAGGTAACCGCAGTTGGAGCACCTTGATAAACGTCTGGCACCCACATGTGAAAAGGCACGACACCCAATTTAAATGCCAAGCCC
Organism: Polynucleobacter meluiroseus; assembly: GCA_945947155.1. GTDB lineage: Bacteria > Pseudomonadota > Gammaproteobacteria > Burkholderiales > Burkholderiaceae > Polynucleobacter > Polynucleobacter meluiroseus_G. Next base: position 8,129 of record CAMEXM010000012.1, read on the forward strand.
GCCATAATAAAGACTAAGCCAAAAGCCATGATTAAGTGGTTAATCCGGGGATCCGCTACGGCTTTAAAAATCTCAATCAGATCGAGTGAGCCAGTCACGCCATAGAGCATCGACATGCCGTAGAGTAAAAAGCCGGATGCCAAGGCGCCCAGAATAAAGTACTTCATTGCCGCCTCAGTGCTCTGGGCATTGTCCTGCCGCATCGCAACCAATCCATAGGTTGATAGCGCCATCAGCTCTAGGCCGAGATACAGGGTGAGCAAGTTTGCACCTGAAATGAGAACGCACTGCCCTAGCAAGGCAAACAAGGCTAAAACCATGAAGTCAGGCCTAAACATGCCGCGATCTACTAAATACTGACGGGAATAGATCAAGCTGATGAGTAGCGCAAAGCAGGAAGCGGACTTCAATAGGTTTGCCAAGGGATCTGCTTGGAATAAACCCATCATGGCGTAGATTGGCAAGTCAGGAATACGCAAAGCGAATACCGTTCCAATCACCAGCAAGAGCAGCAGCGCGCCGTTATATACCAAGTTGGCACCGCGCGGCGTATCAAATACCTCACGCACCATACCATCGGCCGCTAGGGGTGTTTCTTTTACAAAAGCACTCAATACCAGCAATAAGCAGGCCGACAGCAGTATTACTAGCTCGGGTAAAAGAACAATGAGGTCAAGGATTTCCATATTCTTATCTCGGCTTTACAGTTTGCTAATCGCAACGTGTTCCAGCAAATGGATGACCGCTGGATGAATGATGTCGGTAAAAGGTTTTGGATAAACGCCCATCCACAACACACAAATGGAGAGCACTGCCATCATCAGAAACTCACGGCCATTAATGTCGGTTAAGGCATCGACTTCTTTATTGGCAATGGCCCCAAACAAGACGCGCTTCACCATCCACAAGGAATAGGCAGCACCAAGCATTAGCGCGGTAGCCGCCAGCAAGCCAATCCAAAAGTCATAATCAACCGCTGCAAGAATCACCATGAATTCCCCAACGAAGCCGGAAGTTGCTGGTAAACCGCAGTTGGCCATCGCCATAAAGACCATGAAAACAGAGAACTTCGGCATGCGGTGGATAACGCCACCAAAATCAGCAATTTGACGAGTATGCATGCGATCGTAGAGAACCCCGATCGCCAAAAACATCGCCCCTGAAATAAAGCCATGGGAAATCATCTGAATGATGCCGCCCTCAATGCCAAGCGGACTAAAGAGGAAAAAACCTAAAGTGACAAATCCCATATGGGCAACCGATGAGTAGGCCACCAATTTTTTCATGTCCTTTTGGACTAAGGCAACCAGACCGACATAGATAACAGCAACCAAAGAGAGGAATATCACAAAGGGGCCGAGGTACATACTGGCGTCCGGCGCAATCGGCAAAGAGAAACGTAAAAAACCATACGCACCCAGTTTCAGCATAATTGCCGCCAATACAACCGAGCCGCCGGTCGGCGCTTCAACGTGCACATCGGGCAGCCAGGTATGCAAAGGCCACATTGGTACCTTGACCGCAAAGGCCATAAAGAAGGCAAAGAAAATGAGGATTTGCTCAACAATATCTAGGGGAGCGTGATGCCAAGTCTGAATATCAAACGTATTGGTGGCGTTATAAAGATAGAGCATCGCTATTAAGGTAAGCAGCGAGCCAAGCAAGGTGTAGAGGAAAAACTTAAACGCGGCATAAATGCGGTTTTTGCCACCCCATACGCCGATGATGATGTACATCGGTATTAAAGTCGCCTCAAAGAATACGTAAAACAGCATGCCATCGAGGGCAGAAAACACGCCAATCATCAAGCCCGACAAAATCATGAAGGACGCTAAGTACTGCGATACTTTTTCAGTGATGGCATCCCATGCGGCAACAACAACAAAGATGTTAATAAACGCCGTCAGAACCACAAACCAAACTGAAATGCCATCGACGCCCAAATGGTAGTTAATGTCATAACGCTCAATCCAGCTGAACTTCTCGACAAACTGCATCGCTGCCGTTGTTTCATCAAACCGGAAAACCAGAGGGAGGGTTGCAATAAAACCCAGCACCGATCCGAACAGAGCCAAGTAGCGCACTCCAGAGGATGGGCGCTCCGATCCATAAATCAAGATGATCAGACCAAAAACGATCGGGATCCAGATGGCGTAAGAAAGAATCATGAGAAAAGCTTCAACTTAATAGGCTATATAAATGTAGGTGTACAAGACCCAGGACAACAAAGCAATCAAGCCTAGGATCATGGCAAAAGCATAGTGGTAGAGGTAGCCCGACTGCAGGCGACGCACGAGCCCGGAAAAACGGCCAACCAAGTGGGCGCTGCCATTAACAAAAAAGCCATCGATAATTTTTTCGTCGCCGCGATGCCAAAAAATTCCACCAAACCACAACATGCCTTTTGCAAAGACGGTTTGATTCAATTCATCGAGGTAGTACTTATGGTCGAGTAATTTCTTGATTGGAGCCAATGCTTCCGATACCTTAGCAGGCAAGCTAGGTACCCACAAATAACCAATCGCAGCGGTCAGCACGCCCAAAACAACGAGTAACAATACCGGCGTACCGAATGCATGCATCGCCATTGCAACCGGCCCATGAAATGCTTGCGCTAAGTCTTTCATGACGGGATGCTTAGCGATATCAATAAAGATCGAGTCGCCAAAGAAGCTACCAAAGAGCAAGGGGTCAATGGTGTTAAAACCAATGATGACCGATGGTATTGCCAAAAGGATGAGCGGAATAGTCACAACTAAAGGCGATTCATGTGGCTTTTGGCCTGGTGCTAGACCATGATGGGCGTGATCGTCATGGCCGTGATTGTCGTGTGCATGATGGCCATGACTTGCATGCCCGAAACGCTCTTTGCCATGGAAGACATAGAAATACAGGCGGAAGGAATACAAGGCAGTAACAAAGACACTGGCCATCACCGCAAACAAAGCAAAGCCAGAACCAGGAATGGTGCTGGCAGCAACCGCCTCAATAATCGAATCTTTGGAATAAAAGCCCGAGAAAAACGGCGTGCCGATCAAGGCCAAACTACCCAAGAGCATCATCAAGCAGGTTACGGGCATGTACTTCCATAGCCCGCCCATTTTGCGCATGTCTTGTTCGTGGTGCATACCCAAAATCACACTACCCGCCCCGAGGAACAAGAGGGCCTTAAAGAAGGCGTGGGTCATTAAATGGAAGATGGCAATCGGATAGGCCGAAACGCCTAAAGCGATTGTCATGAAACCCAATTGCGACAAGGTGGAATACGCAACCACGCGCTTGATGTCGGTTTGCACGATGCCCAAGAAGCCCATGAATAAAGCGGTAATGGAGCCAGTCACCAAGATAAAACTGAGGGCCGCGTCGGACAACTCAAACAGGGGCGACATGCGGCTCACCATAAAAATACCGGCAGTCACCATGGTTGCGGCATGAATCAAGGCGGAAATGGGGGTTGGGCCTTCCATCGAATCGGGCAGCCACACATGCAAGGGAAATTGGGCTGATTTGCCCATGGCGCCAATAAAGAGGCAAATGCAGGCAACCGTCACTAGATTCCAATCCGTGCCTGGCAAGGTTTGTGCAGCGAGGACCGTGTTTTGGGCAAAAATCGCATCGTAGTTCATTGACCCGGTACTAGCCAAGAGCAAACCAATGCCCAAAATGAATCCAAAGTCGCCAACGCGGTTTACCAAGAAGGCCTTCATATTGGCAAAGACGGCGCTTTGACGCTCGTAGTAAAAACCAATCAATAAATAAGAAACAACGCCTACCGCCTCCCAACCAAAAAAGAGCTGCAGCAAGTTATTGCTCATCACCAGCATGAGCATGGCAAAAGTAAACAAGGAGATATAGGAGAAGAAGCGGTTGTAGCCCTCCTCCTCTGCCATATAGCCAATGGTGTAAATGTGCACCATCAAGGAAACAAAAGTGACCACTACCATCATCACCGCACTGAGCGGATCAATTAAAAAGCCAATGTCAAAACTAAGCTCGCCAAGCTCCATCCAGCGGTAAACCGAGCCGTTGAAGTAAAAACCGTCCATCACCTGCATCAATACATTGCAAGACAAAATAAACGCAATCACCACACCCAAGATAGCAATGGTTTGGCAAGCGCCACGGCTCAGTTGTTTACCTAAAAAGCCAGTGCCGAAAAATCCCACCAACATGCTGCCAATTAATGGCGCAAGGGGTATGGCACAGAGTACGGGAATAGTGAGGGTCAGTTCCATTGCAGGGTCTTTTTAACTAGCCTTTGAGGTGATCAAGCTCTTCAGCATTGATCGAATCGAACTTACGGAACAAGGCAACCAAAATAGCCAGGCCAATTGCAGCCTCGGCAGCAGCCACGGTCAAAATGAAAAACACAAATACTTGACCGGCCATATCGCCTAAGTAATAGGAAAAGGCTATAAAGTTCATATTGACGGATAGAAGCATGAGCTCAATGGCCATCAACAAAATAATGATGTTGCGGCGGTTTAAGAAAATGCCAACAACACTAATGGCAAACAAGATGGCGCTCAAGACTAAGAAATGGGCAAGCGTTACGGTCATTTTGGTTCTCCGCCCGATTTGCCACGTTGATCCTGCTTCGCATCCATTTCTGAATCCATCTTCACCATGCGCATACGATCAGCTGGGTTCACTGCAACCTGATCGGCAATGATTTGGGATTTAGAATCTTTGCGGCGGCGCAGTGTCAGCGCAACCGCTGCAATGATTGCAACCAATAGAATCAGTCCGGCAATTTCAAAAGCATAAACATAATCAACAAAGACCAGCCGACCAAGGGCTTGGGTATTGGAAACGCCGCCCATCTCTTCCATCATCGGTTGTAAGGGGGTCGTTGTGCCAATAAAGCCGCGTATCAGAACAATCGATAACTCCATCACAATGACGGCACCGATTAAAAAGGCAACGGGTAAGTATTTCTTGAAATCGCGACGCAGGTGGGCTAAATCCAAATCAAGCATCATCACCACAAACAAGAATAAGACCATGACAGCGCCCACGTACACCAAAATGAGTACAAGACTTAAAAACTCTGCGCGCAGCAGCATCCATAAACCCGATGCGCAAAAAAAGGACAGCATCAAAAACAAGGCAGAGTTCACTGGATTTCGAGAAATAATCACCTGCAGCGCAGCGAGCACCAAAATGCCGGCAAACGCATAAAAGAAAATAGCAAAGAGGGTTGCGGGTTCGAATGTCATAGCAATTATTTAGCGATAAGGAGCATCAGCAGCGCGGTTAGCGGCAATGTCTTTTTCATACTGGTCGCCGACTGCTAGCAACATGTCTTTGGTGAAATACAAATCGCCCCGCTTGTCACCAAAGTACTCAAAAATATTGGTTTCTACAATTGCGTCAACTGGGCAAGCCTCTTCACAGAAGCCGCAAAAAATACACTTGGTTAAATCGATGTCGTAGCGCGTAGTACGGCGGGTGCCATCCTCACGCTGATCCGACTCAATGGAGATCGCCATGGCGGGACAAACAGCCTCGCATAATTTACAAGCGATGCAACGCTCTTCCCCATTCGGATAGCGGCGTAATGCATGCAAGCCACGAAAGCGCGGGGACTGTGGCGTCTTTTCTTCAGGGTATTGCACCGTAAACTTCGGCTTGAAAAGGTATTTGCCGGTAATCGCCATGCCGGTCAAAATGTCTTTCAACATTAAGCTACTTAAGAACTGACTAATCCGTTTCAACATAATCGTGACCTAGTTCCAAATATTCCATGGGGAGACAACCCAAGCGCCCACCAACACCACCCAGAAAACAGCCAAGGGAATAAAAATCTTCCAACCTAGGCGCATGATTTGGTCGTAGCGATAACGGGGTAAAGTCGCCCGCAGCCAAATAAAGCACGACAAAATAAAGAATGTTTTAGCAAAAAGCCAAAAAAATCCAGGGATATCGCGCAGGATGGGTAAATCCAAAATGGGTAACCAGCCGCCCAAAAATAGGATGGATGTCAGTGCGGCAATCATGATCATGTTGGCGTATTCCGCCAAGAAGAACATGGCATACGCCATACCGGAGTACTCCACCATGTGGCCCGCAACAATCTCCGACTCACCTTCCACCACGTCAAACGGATGGCGATTGGTTTCGGCTACGCCAGAAATAAAGTAAATCAAGAACATGGGCAACAAAGGTAGCCAGTTCCACGATAGGAAATTCAGCCCCATATCAGCAAAGATGCCGGTATCTTGCAGGAGCACAATTTTGCTTAAGTTAAGTGAGCCTGAAATGATCAGTACGGTAACAAGCGCAAATCCCATGGCGATTTCGTAGGAAATCATTTGTGCCGAAGCGCGCATTGCCGCTAAAAAAGGGTACTTGGAATTGGATGCCCAACCCGCCAAGATTACTCCATATACCCCGATTGATGAAATCGCAATGATGTACAAGAGACCGGCATTGACGTCGGCCAGAACTAAATCAGATTGAAATGGTATGACCGCCCAGGATGCAAATGCCGGCATGATGACCATCACCGGCGCAACAATAAACAACACCTTATTCGAACGGGTCGGCGAAACGATTTCTTTGAGCAACAACTTAATCGCATCAGCGATGGGCTGCAATAAACCGAGAGGGCCAGTTCGATTGGGGCCAATACGAATGTGCATCCAACCAATCAGTTTGCGCTCCCACAAGGTCATATAGGCAACCGCAGCAAACATCGGCAAGACAATCGCTACGATCTTTAGCAATGTCCACACCAGCGGCCAAAAAGATCCGAGTAATTCAGATCCAAAGGTGTTTACGGTATTGAGTAGCTCTGTCATCGCAATTCCTAAACTCGGCTCACCGTAACGGCGCCAAACATCGCTCCGAGCGCAGCACTCGCAGGCGTGGTTGCTGACAGTCGAACACACCCGGCAGCCAACTGGCTTTCCAACATGGCCGGCATCTGTGCTGTATTGGTGCCCTGTGTAATGGCTACCAAATCGCCCTCTTTTAAATTCAGTTCCGCGAAGGTCTTAGCATTTAAACCTAAGCGATGTGCATTTTTTGCATCGCGGGTCAGTTGCAATGCGGGAGCACGCCGTACGATCGCATCTACGCCATAAATGGGCAAATCCGTTACCCGCTCAAGGCCATTGATGGCTTTCTCTTGGGTAAGGCTCATGGCCGCAGTGAATCGGTTATTTAGGCGCTCGACAATGGGTTTTGCTAAGGCCTCACCACAAACTTCTTCGGGTGTGTTTAGCAAGAAGCCATTCAGGCCTAATAAACTCCCCAGAGCGCGCAATACTTTCCATGCCGGTCTTGCATCCGCCAAGGGGCGTACCGATGGTTGTATGGTCTGCACTGTTCCTGCTGCGTTAATAAAACTACCTACCGATTCCGTGAACGGCGTAATGGGTAACAACACATCCGCCAATTCCAATAGTTCGCTGCTTGCAAACGCACTCAGCGCGATAACGGTATCAGCCTTGGCCAATGCAAAGCGGGCCTGTTCGGGATTAGGCAAATCCGAGAGTGGTTCTACATTAAGCAAGAGCACGGCGCGTGCGCTGCCATCCAAAATCGACTCAATACCGGCATTCGCTTTTTGCTGAACGGCTTGTAGCAATGGAGCCGCAACCGCATTGCCACCGACGGGCAAGAATCCAAACGTCGCGCCAGTTTGCTCGGCAATAAATTGAGCCAGCACATGTAGGTTGGAAGCATGGGGGTGGGCAATCGCAGCGGAGCCCAAGAGAACTGCTTTACTCGATCCAGACAAAAGGCTATCCGCAATCGCTTGCGCTTCGTGCGAAACCGCCCCACCCTGAATACCTGCCGGTAATTGACTTGCGTTTGCTTTTGCAATGGCACTTGCCACCTCAGTCAGAACTGCCGTCCAGCGACTAGGCGCTGCAGCAATACCAAGGGCAGGCATCAACCAGTCATCACCGCCAGCATCAAGGCGAGCAACCTGAAGACCACGTTTGCTAGCGGTGCGCAAGCGTGCGGCAATTAGCGGCTGTTCTTTACGTAAAAAACTACCAATCACGAATGCGCGATCCAGTTGGCTTAGATTGGCAATCGGCATGCCCAGCCATGGCGCAGCTGCGCTACCCCGCATATCGGTTTGGCGTAGGCGCGTCTCTACACGGTCAGAACCCATTGCGCGCACGACTTTTTGCAGGAGATGCAACTCTTCCACGCTCGAAATTGGATGAGCGATGGCTGCAAGTGCTTCAGCGCCATGATCCGTTGTAATGGTTTTCAAGGAGCGGGTAACGTACTCTAAAGCAGACTCCCAGTCTGTCTCAAGCCACTTGCCTTCTTGCTTGACCATCGGCACGGTGAGGCGCTCTGCGCTGTTTACGCCCTCATAAGCAAAGCGGTCGCGGTCACTGATCCAGCATTCATTAATGGCTTCATTTTCCAAAGCCACAACCCGCATCACGCGGTTGGCTTTGGTTTGGGCTGTGGTATTAGTGCCCAAGCTATCGTGTGGGCTCAATGAGCGCTTACGGCCTAGCTCCCAAGTACGTGCAGCGTAACGGAATGGCTTGCTCGTCAAGGCGCCGACTGGGCAAATATCAATCATGTTGCCCGATAACTCGGAATCAATCGTTTGGCCGGCAAATGTAGTGATCTCAGAATGTTCGCCACGGTTCACCATGCCGAGTTCCATAATTCCAGAAACCTCTTGACCGAATCGAACACAGCGGGTGCAATGAATGCAACGTGTCATCTCTTCCATCGAGATGAGTGGCCCCGCATTTTTATGAAATACCACGCGCTTATCTTCACTGTAACGGGAGGTTGATTTTCCGTAACCAACGGACAGATCCTGCAATTGGCACTCGCCACCTTGATCGCAAATCGGGCAATCCAGTGGGTGATTAATTAATAAGAACTCCATAACCGAACGCTGCGCTTCGACTGCTTTTGCAGAATGGGTGAATACCTTCATGCCTTGGGTTACGGGTGTTGCGCAGGCAGGCAATGGCTTCGGCGCCTTTTCTACCTCAACCAAGCACATGCGGCAATTGGCTGCAATCGATAATTTCTTGTGATAGCAAAAATGGGGAATATAGGTTCCCAATTTAGTTGCGGCATGCATCACCATCGAACCTTGCGGAACTTCGACTGCCTTGCCGTCCAATTCGATTTCAACCATGCTCACGTCAACAAATCCTTCTCTTTTCTAGTCGCTATTAAACGTATTCGGGCACGATGCAACGCTTGTGCTCAACGTGGTACGCAAATTCATCCATGTAGTGCTTAAGCATGCCGCGAACTGGCATTGCTGCCGCATCGCCCAAAGCACAAATGGTTCTTCCTTGAATGTTCGCTGCTACGTCATTCAGTAAATCCAAATCTTCTGTGCGCCCTTGTCCATGCTCAATCCGATTGACGATGCGCCACAACCAGCCGGTTCCCTCACGGCATGGGGTGCACTGTCCGCACGACTCTTCGTGATAAAAGTACGATAGGCGCAACAACGACTTCACCATGCAACGGGTGTCATTCATCACAATAACCGCGCCTGAACCTAGCATTGAACCCGCTTTGGCTATGCTGTCATAGTCCATCGTCAGATCCATCATCATGGCACCAGGAATAACTGGCGCTGAAGATCCGCCCGGTATGACTGCTTTTAAGGCCTTACCTTCGCGCATACCGCCAGCGAGTTGCAAAAGCTCTGAGAACGGCGTACCCAATGGGACTTCGTAATTACCAGGGTGCACCACGTCGCCAGACACCGAGAAAATCTTCGTGCCGCCATTGTTTGGTTTGCCAAGTTGCAAATACGCTTCACCGCCGATCGCCAAAATGAATGGCACAGCAGCGAAGGTTTCAGTATTGTTAATCGTGGTAGGTTTGCCATACAAGCCAAAGCTTGCGGGGAACGGCGGCTTGAAGCGGGGCTGACCCTTTTTACCTTCAAGGGATTCAAGCAAAGCGGTCTCTTCGCCGCAAATGTAAGCACCCCAACCTGGTGTTGCATGCAGTTGGAAATTAAAGTCTGTACCGAGAATGCCATCGCCCAAGTAACCTGCGGCACGGGCTTCTTCTAAAGCCTCTTCAAAGCGGGTATAGGCTTCCCAGATTTCACCGTGGATGTAGTTATAGCCAGCGCCAATACCCATGGTGTAGGCGCCGATGATCATGCCTTCGATCAGCGCATGCGGGTTGTAGCGCATGATGTCGCGGTCTTTGAATGTACCGGGCTCGCCCTCGTCGCTGTTACAAACTAAATACTTCTGGCCCGGGAATTGACGGGGCATAAAGCTCCACTTCAGCCCGGTCGGAAAGCCTGCGCCGCCACGACCGCGCAATGAAGATGCTTTTAACTCGGCAATCAATGCTTCTGGCGTGACTTTATCCTTCAGAATTCGGCGCAGCTGCTGATAACCGCCGCGGCTCTCATAGTCTTTGAGGCGCCAGTTATTTCCAGTAAGGCCAGCCAAAATTAAAGGTTTGATGTGACGACTATGGAGACTGGTCATGCTGGTAGCCCTTTTGCCGAAGTGCGCAACTCATTTAAGAGCGCATCAATTTTTTCATTACTCATAAAACTGCACATGGTTTTATTGTTCACGAGCATCACCGGGGAGTCGCCGCAGGCACCCATACACTCACCCTCTTTTAAGGTAAATGTGCCACACGGTGTGGTCTCATTAAAACCAATGCCCAATTGCTGCTTTAAATGGTTGGCCGCGCGCTCACCATTGCTAAGTTGGCACGGTAAATTAGTGCAGACCACAATTTTGTGCCGCCCAATTGGCTTGGTGTCATACATATTGTAAAAAGTAGCGACTTCGTCAACCGCAATGGTAGTCATACCCAAAAGCGACGCCACTTCAGAAATCACTTCGGGCGATACCCAACCCACTTCCGTTTGGGCCGCAATCAAGCATGCCATCACTGCAGATTGCTTTTGGTCAGCGGGATACTTCGCAATATTGCGTTCCATGTCGGCGCGCGTCTGTGCAGAGAGTTGCAAGGTTGGAGTATGTGTCATGAATTAGTCCTGGGTACCTATGCGATTAGCGATCAATCTCGCCAAACACAATGTCTTGCGTACCAATAATCGTTACCGCGTCGGCAATCATATGGCCGCGGGCCATTTCGTCGAGCGCTGCCAGATGCACAAAACCAGGGGCGCGGATTTTCAAGCGATATGGTTTATTGGCGCCGTCGGATACTGCATAGATGCCAAACTCACCCTTGGGGTGCTCCACTGATGCGTAAGCCTCTCCAGCAGGAACATGAATGCCCTCGGTAAAGAGTTTGAAGTGATGAATCAACTCTTCCATATTGGTTTTCATATCCACACGCGCTGGTGGCGATACCTTATGGTTATCGCTCATCACTGGGCCGGGATTTGCACGCAGCCACGCAATACACTGCTGCACAATGCGATTGGACTGGCGCATCTCTTCCATGCGAATCAAATACCGATCGTAGGAGTCCCCGTTAACACCAACCGGAATCTCAAAGTTTAATCGATCGTAGACCTCATAAGGTTGCTTTTTACGCAAATCCCACTCCACACCAGAACCACGCAGCATGGGTCCGGTAAAGCCTAGTTGCAAGGCGCGCTCAGGCGACACAACGCCAATACCCACAAGACGCTGCTTCCAAATGCGGTTATCCGTTAACAAATTGCAGTACTCATCGACGTTTCCGGGGAAGCGCTGTGTAAACGCCTCAATGAAATCAAGCAAGGAACCGCTACGATCTTCGTTTAAGCGCTTGAGGGCACTGCTACTGCGAGTCTTCGACTCCGCAAACTGCGGCATGCGCTCTGGCAGGTCACGGTATACCCCGCCCGGACGGTAATAGGCCGCATGCATCCGCGCACCCGAAACGGCTTCGTACATATCAAAAATATCTTCACGATCGCGGAAAGCGTACAAGAAGACTGCCATTGCACCGACGTCTAAGCCGTGGCAACCAATCCACAATAAGTGGTTGAGTAAACGCGTTAATTCGTCATACATCACGCGGATGTATTGCGCACGCAGCGGCACATCAACGTTGAGTAATTTTTCAATTGCCATCACATAGGCATGCTCGTTCACCATCATCGAGACGTAATCAAGGCGATCCATGTACGGCACACTCTGAATCCAGGTGCGAGTCTCGGCGAGTTTTTCAGTCGCGCGATGCAGTAAACCAATATGTGGATCAGCGCGCTGAATGACTTCGCCGTCGAGCTCCAGCACTAAGCGCAATACGCCGTGCGCAGCCGGATGCTGAGGGCCGAAGTTCAGGGTGTAATTTTTGATTTCGGCCATGATTAAACGGGGCCTCCGTATTGCTCTTCCCGTACCACGCGCGGCGTAACCTCACGGGCCTCGATCGTGACCGGCTGGTAAACAACCCGCTGCAACTCGGGGTCGTAGCGCATTTCAACATTGCCTGAAATCGGAAAATCTTTGCGGAAGGGATGGCCAATAAATCCATAGTCAGTCAAGATGCGGCGCAAGTCAGCATGCCCGTCAAACAAAATACCAAAGAGGTCAAATGCTTCGCGCTCAAACCAATTGGCTGAATTCCACACCGAAGTGAGTGAGGAAACCAAGGGATAGCTATCGTCTGGCGCAAAGACCCGAAGACGTAAACGCAGATTGTGCTTAACGGACAACAAATGGGTCACCACCGCAAAACGAGGGCCGCTATAGCTGCCATCAAGGTAGTCTTGGTAATCAATACCGCATAAATCAATCAGCTGCTCAAAGCCCAGTGCCGGGTCGTCACGCAAAATCAAAGCAGACTCGAGATACATGTCTGCGCGCAACACTACCGTTAACTCATTCAAAGCCAATGTGATCGACTGCACCCGTCCGCCAAGAGCGCACTCGACGTGGGACTGTAATTGATTCAGGCGATCAGACATTCCTTATGCCTTCCGCGCAATGGTGCTGGTGCGGCCAATTTTGGCTTGCAGTTGAATAATGCCGTAGATGAGGGCTTCTGCAGTGGGTGGGCAGCCCGGCACATAAATATCAACCGGTACGATACGATCACAACCGCGCACGACGGAATAGGAGTAGTGGTAATAGCCACCGCCATTGGCACACGAACCCATCGAAATCACCCAGCGGGGTTCGGGCATTTGGTCGTACACCTTACGCAAGGCTGGGGCCATTTTGTTACAGAGGGTGCCCGCTACAATCATCAGGTCCGACTGCCGTGGCGAGGGACGGAAAACTACACCGAAGCGATCCAAGTCATACCGCGCAGCGCCCGCATGCATCATCTCCACGGCACAGCACGCCAATCCAAAGGTCATCGGCCATAACGATCCCGTGCGGGTCCAGTTAATCAACTGATCCGCTGAGGTAGTAATAAATCCTTCTTTGAGTACGCCTTCTAGTGCCATAACGATCACTCCCAGTCGAGAGCGCCCTTTTTCCAGATATAGACGAATCCCACGATGAATACAAATAGGAATACCACCATGGACGCGTAACCTTCCCAACCGATGTCGCGCAAAGCAACGCCCCAAGGGAATAAAAAGGCCGTTTCCAGGTCAAACAAAATAAAGAGGATAGCAACTAAGTAATAGCGCACATCGAATTTCATGCGGGCATCTTCAAATGCCTCAAAGCCGCACTCGTAGGAAGAGAGTTTTTCTGCATCGGGGCGGGATGGTGCCAAGACCTTACCCAAAAACATCGGCACAATTCCGACGGCAATGCCGACAAGAATAAAAAGCAAGATGGGGAAGTAATTAGCGAGGTCCAAAGCAATCCTGATCTGAAGGCAGTTTTAAGTCCTAAATTAACTCTAAAAATATCCTAATAAACACGCCTGATTATGGACTAAAAGTCGAATATAAATATTGACTTAGAACAAATCAGTTACGAACTGGTGCCGACGGCGAGACTCGAACTCGCACAGCCTAAGCCACTACCCCCTCAAGATAGCGTGTCTACCAATTTCACCACGTCGGCATTCGTAAAACCCATCAATTCTACTGCATGAGGACTACCCGTACTTTGCTTAATTCCTACAAAAAATGATGTCATTTCGCCATTTTTTGTAGCTGTAATTTTCTATTTTGGAACTGCCGGTTTCGATGGATCTTGCACTGGGGCTGCAGGCGGATTCGCTCCGGTTGCCGCTGGCGCAGTAGTGCCCGACAAAACGCCTGCATCGACTGGCTTTTTATTACCAATCCACGTAATCGCAATCGTCGCCGCAAAGAAAACAAAAGCCAGTACTGCGGTAGCGCGGGATAAGAAATTAGCCGAGCCGCTGGCACCAAAGACACTTCCAGAAGCGCCTGAGCCGAAGGCAGCACCCATATCAGCGCCTTTACCTTGCTGCAATAGAACCAATAAGATGATTGCAAGGGCAGAACCCACTTGCACTACCATCAACGCTGTTTTTAACCATTCCATGGTTTATCTCCAATTAAAAATTTATGCTCGGCAAATAGCCAAGAATTCCTGCGGATCTAAGGAAGCGCCGCCTATCAACCCACCATCGATGTCCGGCATACCAAATAGCTCTACGGCATTGTCAAACTTCACACTGCCGCCATACAAAATACCAATATGAGATGCGACATCTGCATTAAATTCAGTCAATTGCAGGCGAATCTCGCGGTGCATGTCTTGCGCAATTTGGGCGCTCGCCACTTTGCCAGTTCCAATCGCCCAAACTGGCTCATAGGCGAGTAAGGAATCTACCAAACGGTCTTGCAAAATGGAAATTTGCCGTGCAACCTGAGTCCGGACTACCTCAACTGCTCTGCCTGAGTTACGCTCATCGGCAGTTTCGCCCACGCAGATCACCGGAGTTAAACCCTGATCCAGTGCTTGTAGCGCTTTCTCCGCAATCAATCGATCGGATTCATTGAACCGGTCGCGACGCTCAGAATGCCCAACTAAAACGTATTTACAGCCAAATTCGTGGAGCATGGCCGCACTTACCTCACCCGTAAAGGCGCCGCCCATTTCGGCGGAAACATCTTGCGCACCCAGCGCAAGCGTTGCGGAAGAGCATGCTGCAATCTGCTGACTGCAGTCGGCAAAATAAGGATAAGGCGGACATAAACCAAAACGGCGACCTGCGGGCATACCTTTTTCCATTTCCGCACAGACTGTTTCAATCCAATGGCGGCAGGCGGCTTTACTGCCGTGCATTTTCCAGTTACCAATCACCGTTATCGGACGCATGCTTTAGTTAAGCCTATGTCAAACCGTTAAAACAATCTTGCCAACGTGCTCGCTTGATTCCATTAAGCGATGCGCCTCGGAAGCCTGATCGAGGCTATACGTTTTATAAATTACCGGTTTCAAGGAGCCTTGATTTATGATCGGCCAAACCCGCTCAAATAGCTGTTTCGCAATTTCGCGCTTAAAGGAAACAGACCTTGGACGCAGTGTAGAGCCCGTTATCGTTAAACGCCGGCGTAAGATTTGCCCAGTATTCACCTCTGATTTAGAACCACCCATGATGGCGATGATCACAATTCGGCCGTCATCGGCCAAACAGTCAATCTCACGTTGCAAATACGTGCCAGTGACCATATCCAGGATGACGTTCACACCCTTGCCGTCAGTGGCTTTCTTGATTTCTTCCACAAAGTCTTGGGTTTTGTAATTAATGGCCAGATCTGCGCCAAGTTGGATGCAGGCTGAACATTTTTCATCGGTACCGGCCGTAACAAAAACACGGTGACCCAAGGCTTTCGCAATCAAAATGGCAGTCACGCCAATGCCGCTAGACCCCCCCTGTACCAGTAATGTTTCTCCTGCGGTAAGTTCGCCGCGCATGAAGACGTTGCTCCAAACCGTAAAAAAAGTTTCGGGCAGGGAGGCTGCTTCCAGGTCAGTAAAACCGGTGGGATAAGGCAGGCATTGTGCGACTGGAGCAAGGCAGAGTTCGGCATAGCCGCCGCCCTGAACAAGAGCACAGACTTTGTCGCCTAACTTGAGTCCAAATTGATTATCAGCATGCGTCAGATCACCGCCAATGATTTCGCCAGCAACTTCCAGTCCAGGAATATCGGATGCGCCAGCGGGAACCGGGTAATGTCCTTTGCGTTGCAACACATCGGGACGATTAATTCCGGCCGCCAACACTTTAATCAAAATTTCACCCGATCCTGCACTGGGTAGAGCAGGATCTGGGCGAGTCGTAGGCATCAATACCTCAGGGGCACCAAATTCACGAATTTCAACAACGCGCATCGCACGGTTCCTATTTAAAAAGCGCCAATAAAGACTTAGGCCTGTTCTTCAGTGGATGACTCCGCTGCACCGGCTAAAGGAGCAATCGTGCCACCCTCTTCTGCCATCGCTGCTTTGAGCGAGAGGCGTAAACGACCGCGCTCATCCGCAGCCAATAACTTCACGCGTACCACTTGACCCTCTTGCAGGAAGTCTTTGACTTCTTTTACACGCTCATTGGAAATCTCAGAGATGTGCAATAGGCCGTCTTTGCCAGGAAGAATATTAATCAAGGCACCAAACTCAAGCAATTTGACTACAGGTCCTTCGTAAATCTTACCCACTTCGGCTTCGGCAGTAATGCCTTCGATGCGGGCCTTGGCTTCTGCCATGCCTTCTGCGCTAGTCGATGCGATTGTGACAGTACCGTCATCTTTAATGTCGATGCTGCAACCGGTTTCTTTCGTCAAGGCCTGGATCGTTGCGCCGCCCTTGCCAATCACTTCACGAATCTTATCGGGATGAATCTTGAACGACACCATGCGAGGTGCATGCTCGGACAGTTCAGTGCGGATCGTACCCATGGCCGATTGCATTTCACTCAAAATGTGCAGGCGACCTTCTTTGGCTTGTGCCAATGCCACTTGCATAATTTCTTTAGTGATGCCTTGTACTTTAATATCCATCTGCAGCGCAGTAATACCGCTTGCCGTTCCGGCAACCTTAAAGTCCATATCGCCGAGGTGATCTTCATCGCCCAAGATGTCAGTCAACACCGCAAAGCGGTTGCCGTCCAAAATCAGACCCATCGCTACACCGGCAACGTGTGCCTTTACGGGTACGCCTGCATCCATCAGAGCTAAGCAGCCGCCACAAACCGAGGCCATGGATGAAGAGCCGTTGGATTCGGTAATCTCAGAAACAACCCGAATGCTGTAAGCAAAATCTTCTGGGCTTGGCAGGACTGGAATCAAGGCACGCTTGGCTAAACGACCATGGCCGATTTCACGGCGCTTAGGCGTACCAACCCGACCCGTTTCGCCAGTGGCAAACGGAGGCATGTTGTAGTGGAACATGAAGCGATCGCGGTACTCGCCTTCGAGCGCATCAATGATTTGCTCGTCGCGGGCAGTGCCCAAAGTAGCGATGACCAAAGCCTGAGTCTCGCCGCGGGTAAACAAGGCAGAGCCGTGAGTACGTGGCAATACGCCATTGCGAATTTCAATTGGACGTACGGTGCGCGTATCGCGGCCATCAATCCGTGGCTCGCCATTCAAAATTTGGCTACGCACAATCTTGGCTTCGATATCAAACAAAATATTGCCAACCGCAACCTCATCGACAGCACCGTCAGCAGCCAGTTTTGCCATGACCTCTTTCGTAATGGCTTTTAACTTGTCCGAGCGCGCTTGTTTTTGACGCAGTTGATACGCCTCGCGCAATGGTGCATCGGCTAATGCAGTTACCTTCGCAATCAAAGGCTCATCTTTTGGTGCAGCAGTCCAGTCCCATTCGGGTTTACCGGCATCGCGCACTAAATCTTGAATCGCATTGATGGCGGTCTGCATTTGCTCATGGCCATATACAACGGCACCAAGCATGATGTCTTCAGGTAATTGCTGCGCCTCTGATTCGACCATTAATACAGCGGCTTGGGTACCAGCAACAATTAAATCCAGCTGGCTCGTTAACTGCTCAGAACGGGTTGGGTTCAGCAAGTACTGGCCATCACGGTAACCGACGCGAGCCGCGCCAACCGGACCGTTAAATGGAATACCGGATACCGCCAAAGCAGCCGATGCTGCAATCAATGCCGGAATATCGGCAGGCACGTCGGGGTTAATCGACAGCACGTGAATCACAACCTGTACTTCGTTGAGAAAGCCTTCTGGAAACAAAGGACGCAGTGGACGGTCAATCAAGCGTGACGTTAAGGTCTCACCTTCGGATTGACGCCCTTCACGGCGAAAGAAGCCACCTGGAATCTTGCCAGCAGCATAGGTCTTCTCAATGTAATCGACGGTTAATGGGAAGAAGTTTTGTCCTGCTTTAGCAGAGCGAGCTGCTACCACGGTACCCATCACAACGGTATCGTCGACGTTCACAATCACAGCGCCGCCGGATTGACGCGCGATTTCGCCCGTTTCCATTGTTACTTGGTGATTGCCCCATTGAAAACTTTTCACTACTTTTTTAAACATGGTCATTCTGATCTTCTCCAATTTAATCCACACCGCATTCACATGAATGCCAGGTGCGTTATTACTTGCGTCGCAGATAAATCAGCGCTACGACACCACTGGAGCGATTACAGATTACATGGGATGCCATTCCAGGGAGGCACTGAACACCACGTTCAGAAACTCATTGGAATGACACGATCCCCTAAACGGGTAATCTAAAACGCTCAAAAAAATATGCCACCGCCCTAAGACTGAATCAGTAATGAGTCAATCTCAAGACACGATGGCATAGCGCTACGGATACGATTTACTTACGGAGACCTAATTTCTCGATCAATGTGCGATAGCGAGCCAAATCCTTGCCTTTGAGGTAATCCAAAAGGCGGCGGCGGCGTGAAACCATCTTCAATAAGCCACGACGGCTGTGATGGTCTTTGGCGTTGGCCTTGAAATGGGGGGTTAGTTCATTGATGCGGGCGGTCAATAGTGCAACCTGTACTTCTGGACTACCCGTGTCATTTGCGCTACGCGCGTTGTCTTTGACGATTTCCGCCGTTTTGATATCAGCAACTGCCATTTTCTACTCCTTACTTGCGAACACTAGAGCTTTCACCCTAAATTGTGTCGTGCGATTATTAAACATAAAAACAAAAAAGCTTTATAAATCATAGCCCTCGAATTGTAGCAGAGATCCGGGGCCTAAAGTGGCAATGGTCATATCCCCGAGATCAGGCCCATAATAATATATCTAATAAAAACAATAACTTAGCTATATTCTATGGTTGCTGTTCTCGCTCACGGTGCCATTTGGGCGTTTAACTTCACTTGCCGTGGATCGTGAAGCTTATTTAAGGCCGATAAGTAAGCCTTAGCCGAAGCAGCAATGATGTCTGGGTCGATACCAACGCCGTTCACAATCCGCCCTCCTTTGGCTAAGCGTACCGTGACCTCACCTTGCGACTGGGTGCCGGAGGTAATGGCATTGACGGAATAAAGCAGCTGCTCCGCCCCGCTTTTGGCCATCGCCTCAATTGCATTCAGGCTGGCATCCACCGGACCATTGCCCTCTGCCTCAGACGTCATCTTCTCACCGCCCATGTGAAAGACTACCTGAGAGCTAGGACGCTTGCCAGTCTCAGAATGCTGACTCAGGGAAACGAAGCGATAAAACTCGCTTTCTTCGGCCGAGGCAGAGCCGCTTGTAATGGAAATAATGTCTTCATCAAAGATTTCGGACTTTTGGTCTGCCAATGCCTTAAAGCGCGAGAATGCGTCGTTGAGCTCCTCCTCAGTCTCGATCGTAATACCGAGTTCCTGCAGGCGCTGCTTAAATGCATTGCGGCCCGATAACTTGCCCAGCACGATTTTATTTGCTGACCAGCCCACATCTTCAGCGCGCATGATTTCATAGGTATCGCGGGCTTTCAAAACCCCATCCTGATGAATGCCGGACGCATGCGCAAAGGCATTGGCACCCACCACCGCTTTGTTGGGCTGCACCACAAAACCAGTAATTTGCGAAACCAATTTGGATGCCGGCACGATTTGCGTTGCATCAATACCCACACTTAAATCAAAGTAATCCTTACGGGTACGCAGCGCCATCACAATCTCTTCGAGGGCCGTATTACCAGCACGCTCACCTAGACCATTGATCGTGCACTCCACTTGCCGCGCCCCACCGATCTTGACGCCCGCCAAAGAGTTGGCGACACCCATGCCCAAATCGTTGTGGCAATGCACCGACCAAATGGCTTTATCCGAATTGGGGATGCGGGTACGCAAGGTGTGAATGAACTCGCCGTATAACTCAGGAACGGCATAGCCTACGGTATCCGGTACGTTAATCGTGGTTGCACCCTCGGCAATCACTGCTTCCAGCACACGGCATAAAAAATCGACTTCCGAGCGATAGCCGTCTTCGGGCGAGAACTCAATGTCGGCAGCTAAATTACGGGCAAAGCGAATCGACTTTTTGGCCTGCTCAAAGACTTGGTCAGGCGTCATGCGTAACTTCTTTTCCATGTGCAATCGACTGGTTGCCAAAAAGACATGGATGCGTTTTGCGTTGGCTGCCTTGAGAGCATCGGATGCGCGGGTAATGTCGTTTTCATTGGCGCGGGCCAAGGAACACACAATCGAATCCTTGACTGCAGCCGCTACCGCTGAAATAGCATCAAAGTCACCTTCGGAGCTGGCTGCGAAACCTGCCTCAATCACATCTACTTTAAGGCGCTCGAGTTGCCGGGCAATACGGACCTTTTCATCTTTGGTCATGGACGCCCCTGGCGATTGTTCGCCATCACGCAAGGTAGTGTCAAAAATAATTAACTTATCGGTCATCACTGCTCTCCAATCCACTGCCATCATTTAAAAAGGGTACTGCGCAATCCAAAACAAAAACCCCAGCAAATTTGCTGGGGCCGGTAAGTCTGCTTGATGATTTATTGCTCCTGCATCACCTAAGCGTTACCCGCCCCGAGCCGCAGGCTCAGTGCTAGAAGAAGTAGCTTAATTGCGTGCGATTTATTCGTTACCATGAATCTAATATACCTTAATTACCCATTTAGGTCAGTTTACGACCGCTAAACCGTTCCCAGCCCCAAATCACATAACCGGAAATGGCATAAATCACGAAGATGCCGAATAAGGTTAAGGGTGGATTGGACGAAATCAACACAAAGGTCAAAATCATCAAGACCATGACGCCAAAGGGAACGCGATAACGGATATCCAAGGCCTTACCACTATAAAAACGGGCATTGGAGACCATGGTTAAGCCAGCATAGATGGTGATCAAGAACGTCACCCACGGAATGGCGCTGTCACGCACAGGCAACTGATTGTCGTCTGCAAGCCATATAAATCCGGCAATTAATGCTCCAGCGGCTGGGCTAGGTAGGCCTTGGAAAAACTTCTTATCCACAACCCCGTTGTTGGCGTTGAAACGCGCTAAGCGCAAGGCGGCTCCAGCACAATAGGTAAAGGCAGCCAGCCAGCCCCACTTACCAAAATCCTTGAGCACCCACTCGTACGCAACCAAGGCCGGAGCAACACCGAATGACACCATGTCGGCTAAGGAATCGTATTGCTCGCCAAAAGCGCTTTGCGTATTGGTCATCCGCGCAATACGGCCATCCATACCATCCAATACCAAGGATGCAAAGATAGCGATTGCCGCCGCCTCAAACTGATGATTCATGGCTTGAACGATAGCAAAGAAGCCGCAGAATAAGGCAGCCGTTGTGAATGCATTGGGCAGCAAATAAATGCCCTTGTTGCGGACGCGGGGCTTATCTAATTCAGGCCCATCGACCTCAAAATCAACGGAGTCATCAGACTGATCTTGTGCATCAGAACGATTACGTCCGCGTGAAATACGCGCACGATCAAGGCGATTACGACGACGAAATGGAGTCAATGCGCTTCCTATTTACTGAAGTAAATCAGGTAAATCAATCAAGACCCGGTAGGCGAGCCAAAGCTGTTCTGGTTGCAGAGACCTTCTCGCCCACACTGACCAAAGGCTCGGCCGTTAAAGGCAAATATACATCGACTCGCGATCCAAAGCGAATGAAGCCGTAGCGGGATCCCCGCTTGACGTGCTCGCCCGCATGGATGTAGCACAAAATACGCCGTGCAATTAAGCCGGCTACCTGAACCAAGGTGACTGTTTGGCCATTGGCATCAATCACGACTGCATTGCGTTCATTTTCGACCGACGCCTTATCTAGCGCCGCATTCACAAACTGCCCTGGGAAATATTGCACTTCTTTAACAAGGCCATTGACCGAGCAACGATTGGAGTGCACGTTAAACACATTCATAAACACACTAATCTTGATTGCCTCGCGATTAGCATACGGATCCTGCGTCTTTTCAACTACGACAATCCGACCATCTGCTGGGGATAGAATCAAATCACGACCCAGTGGCGCAATGCGCTGGGGGTCGCGAAAAAACTGCAATACAAAAAAGAAAATAATCCACAGGGGCAATGCCCATGTAAATCCAGCGTACTCCTGGACTAGCAACGTCGCCACCCCAACTGCTGCCAAATATGGCCAGCCTTCTTTCGCAATAATGGGGTGGGGATACATCATGGGTACTTTGCGCCTTTTTTGGGTGGTTGTTTAGTTCTTTGACTGATCGACTAATTTGTTCTTTGCAATCCAAGGCATCATTGCGCGCAGTTTCTCGCCTACGATTTCAATTTGGTGCTCTGAATTCAAACGGCGACGGGAGATTAAGGTTGGCGCACCTGCTTTGTTCTCCAAGATAAAGCTCTTGGCATATTCGCCGGTCTGAATGTCTTTGAGGCACTGACGCATTGCATTCTTAGTATCTTCCGTCACGATGCGCGGACCAGTAACGTACTCGCCGTACTCCGCATTGTTCGAGATCGAGTAATTCATATTGGCAATACCGCCCTCATAGATCAAATCCACAATTAACTTGAGCTCATGCAAGCACTCAAAGTAAGCCATCTCTGGCGCGTAACCCGCCTCAACCAAGGTCTCGTAACCTGCCTTGATGAGCTCTACAGTACCGCCGCATAGAACGGCCTGCTCACCGAATAAATCGGTTTCGGTTTCTTCGCGGAAATTGGTTTCGATGATGCCGGCACGACCACCGCCATTAGCTGTTGCATACGATAAGGCGAGATCACGCGCCGAACCGGATTTGTCTTGGTATACCGCGATCAAGTGGGGAACACCACCACCCTGACTATAAGTGCCACGAACGGTGTGACCTGGTGCTTTTGGCGCAATCATGATGACGTCTAAATCAGCGCGGGGTTGCACTTGACCGTAGTGCACGTTAAAGCCATGGGCAAACGCCAAAGCAGCGCCCTGCTTAATATTGCCGTGCACTTCATTCTTATATACCTCTGCGATTTGCTCGTCTGGCAAGAGCATCATGACAATGTCGGCGTCCTTCACTGCTTCTGCTACTTCCTTCACGGTCAAGCCAGCATTGGCTGCCTTTTTCCATGATGCGCCATCTTTGCGCAAACCGACGGTAACCTTGACGCCTGAATCGTTTAAGTTCAATGCATGTGCGTGGCCCTGTGAACCATAACCAATGATGGTGACTTTTTTGCCTTTAACCAGGGATAAATCCGCGTCTTTATCGTAAAAAACTTTCATGCTATTTCCTTGTCTTTAAATCGTAGTAAGTGGGTTAAACAAATGGGGTTAGGAGTAAATTTCCTAATGACTGCAATTAGACCTTCAAAATCCGTTCGCCGCGGCCGATACCCGAGCCTCCAGAGCGTACTGTTTCTAGAATGGAAGCGCGGTCGATCGAATCAATGAAGGCGTCTAGCTTAGAGCCATCTCCGGTCAGTTCTATGGTGTAACTCTTATCAGTAACATCAATGATGCGACCACGGAAAATGTCCGTTGTGCGCTTGAGCTCCTCGCGCTCTTTACCCACTGCACGGACCTTGATCAACATCAATTCGCGCTCAATGTGCGAGCCTTCAGTCAAATCAAATACTTTCACGACTTCAACCAAACGATTGAGGTGCTTAGTGATTTGCTCAATCACATCTTCAGAGCCAATCGTCACGATCGTCATGCGCGACAGCGATGGATCTTCAGTTGGTGCAACGCTGAGTGTTTCAATGTTGTAGCCACGCGCCGAGAAGAGACCGACGACACGGGACAACGCGCCCGGCTCATTCTCGAGTAATACAGAAATAATGTGGCGCATTACAAATCCTCACTGCCTAAGAGCATTTCAGTAATACCCTTACCTGCTTGCACCATTGGCCAGACGTTCTCTTCCGGATCGGTTTGGAAATCCATAAATACCGTGCGATCTTTCAAGCGAATGGCTTCCTTGAGGGCTGGCTCAACATCCGCCTTGGTTTCAATCCGCATACCGACGTGACCAAAGGCCTCGGCCAGCTTGACGAAGTCGGGCAAGGAATCCATGTACGAGCTGGAGTAGCGGCGGTTATAGGTCAACTCCTGCCACTGGCGCACCATACCCAAATAACGGTTGTTGAGCGACACAATTTTGACTGGGGTGTTGTACTGCTTACAGGTCGACAGCTCTTGAATGCACATCTGAATCGAACCTTCGCCCGTGATGGTAAATACATCTTGGTCTGGGAAGGCTTTTTTGATGCCCATAGCGTATGGCAGGCCGACACCCATGGTGCCAAGGCCACCTGAATTAATCCAGCGACGGGGTTTATCGAACTTGTAGAACTGCGCTGCCCACATTTGATGCTGACCAACGTCAGAACAAATAAAAGCATCACCGCCCGTCAGTTCCCATAACTTTTCAACCACGTATTGGGGTTTCACAATCTGCGAATCACGGTCGTATTTCAGGCAGTCTTTTTTGCGCCATTCGTTGATCTGCTCCCACCACTTTGCAAGGTGGGCATTGTTTTTGAGAGGTCCTGCCGCCTTAACTTGACTGGTCATCTCCACCAAGACTTCCTTGAGATTGCCAACGATCGGCACATCCACCTTAACGCGCTTGGCAATCACCGATGGATCAATATCAATGTGAATGATCTTGCGGGGGTGGCTTGCAAAGTGCTGCGTATTGCCAATCACGCGATCATCAAAACGCGCGCCAATGGCAATCAACACATCCGAATGCTGCATGGCCATATTGGCTTCATAAGTGCCGTGCATACCTAGCATGCCAACAAATTGGGGGCTAGTACCCGGGAAGCCACCAAGGCCCATCAAGGTATTGGTGACTGGGTAACCGAGGGCATCGGCAAAGGCTTTGAGCTCAGGCGCCGCATCCGACAAAATGACGCCGCCGCCGGTGTAAATGAACGGACGCTCGGCTTCCAGTAACAAGGAAACCGCTTTGCGAATCTGACCGCTATGGCCGCGCAAAACCGGGTTGTAGGAGCGCATGGTCAGCTCTTCGGGGTAAATGAACTGACCCTTGGCTGCTGAAATGTCTTTCGGAATATCGACCAGCACGGGGCCAGGTCTTCCAGTCTGTGCAATGTGAAAGGCTTTCTTTAGCGTCAGCGCTAAATCATTAATATCTTTCACCAAAAAATTGTGTTTGACGATGGGTCGCGTAATGCCCACTGTATCGGCTTCTTGGAATGCATCTTCACCAATGGCGTAGGTGGGTACGTTACCGGTAATGATGACCATCGGAATGGAGTCGGTGTAGGCAGTAGCAATTCCAGTGACAGCATTGGTGACGCCGGGACCGGAGGTCACCAATGCGACCCCTACCTTGCCTGTAGCGCGGGCATAGCCATCGGCAGCATGCACAGCCGCTTGCTCGTGGCGCACCAAAATGTGCTCAAACTTGTCTTGCTTGTAGATTTCATCGTAGATGAACAGAACTGCTCCACCGGGATAACCCCAAACAAACTCGACGCCTTCTGCATGCAGGGCATGGACGAGCATTTCGGCACCAATCATTTCTGGTCCGGTTTTGGTAGGAATTGGAGTGGAATCGCCCTTGGAGGCTAAAAATTCGGCGCTGCTGGTATTCATTGGTAAGGTCCTTTGCAATTTTCGGCAAAAAATTGTTTAGGCTGCTCTGTCCCGTGCTTTTGGCCCGAGTTCGAACGGCGCTTGAACTGAATAAAAAACCGCTTCTTGGACGGCCCTCTAATCGGTGAACCTTTAATTGTAAAGCAATACCTTAAAATGGAGGCATTCTTCCCACACAAGGCCTACCTGTTTTTGCATGGCATCTGCCCCCGAACTCGCTGATTTTCTCAGCAGCGTTGAAAAACGCGCATTCAAACAGGCTATTTATGCTGTGCGGGATGAGGACGCGGCATTGGACATCGTTCAGGACGCCATGATCAAGCTGGCCGAGAAATACGGGGATAAGCCCAGCGCAGAACTGCCCCTACTCTTTACCCGCATACTTCAAAACCGCATCCACGACTGGTTTCGGCGCCAAAAAGTGCGTAATGCCTGGGTTACCCTATTTTCGAATATGGGTAAAAAATCGGATGAATCCGATGATTACGACCCCTTAGAGCAGCTCCAAGCGCCCGATGACAGCCAAATTCACCAGGATGGTGCTCAAAAGTTGGAGCAAAGCCAGCTTTTGCGTAGTCTAGAGGCTGAAATAGCAAAATTACCAGCGCGTCAACGAGAAGCCTTCCTGATGCGTTATTGGGATGAGCTAAGTATTGCTGAAACTGCCCAAATCATGGGTTGCAGTGAAGGAAGCGTCAAAACCCAGTGCTCCAGGGCAAGCCAAACTTTAGCTAATGCATTGAAAATAAAAGGAATTTCATTATGAACCGTAACCAAGACCCCCAATTTGAACTGGATCGGATTGGCGGCGCCGTGCGCGAATGCCTTGACGGTTCCACAGCACAATTACCCAGCCGCATTACGGATCGACTGTATTTGGCACGCCTTGCGGCAATGGCAGCGCGCAAGCATGAATTCGTGCCGCAATTGGAGCGCGTAATGCGTCCACAACTGGCCTTGAATCAGGGTGGCAACCGCAGTCAGCCCTCCTCCAATTGGGCTCGATTAAGTTGGTTTGCGCCCTTTATTGTCTTGGCTATGGGCTTATTGGCGATCGCCGAATGGCAGCAAGATGCGCGCATCAACGACATTGCTGCGGTCGACATTGCCCTACTATCGGACGACGTTCCACCAGACGCCTATATGGATAGCGGTTTTCTGGCATTCTTAAAACTCAGTAGCAATGCCAAGCGGGAGTTAGAAGCCGGCAATTCCGAAAAGGCCGAAGCTGCAGTCGACCCATCCTAACTTAGGACCGAACCAGATAACCATGCTCTCCATACGCTTCCTGCACACAAAATCTGCGCTCGCTGCAAAGCAAGGGGCATGGGGTACGAGTATGGGTACGTTTCTCCTCTTTTTTAGCCTGCTGGCGATTAGCCCCGCCAATGAGGTGGCAGCCCAAACCAAACAGCCATCCACAGCCAGTGCTCTAAAACACAGCGGTAATTGGGACGACTTAAGCGTAGTGCAACAAAAAATCTTGGCTCCGCTCGAAGAGGACTGGAGCTACCTCTCCAAAGAGCGTCGGCAAAAGTGGATTCAGGTTGCCAATCTTTACCCCAAGATGAAGCGGACCGATCAGGAACGCTTGCAATCGCGCATGAACGAGTGGTCCAAACTCTCGCAAAAAGATCGCCGCATCGCGCGCGACAATTACCTCAGCAGCTTGCGCTTCCCTGCGGAAGAAAAAGCCTCCGCATGGCAGGCCTACCAGCAACTCAGTCCGGAAGATAAGAAAAAATTAGCGGCCAAGGAAGACAACAAGAAAAAGCCAACCGCAGCCAGCTCGCCCACGCTGCAAAATCGCCCGAACCCACCACCTACCGTAACGCCGGCTGCTGCGCCTAATAAAGACGATGGTGCATGAGTCAACCCTCCTTGGACAGCGCTAGCAGTTCCGTTGATACCCCACTGACTGCCTTACCCTCACCCGGCTTTTGGAAGCGGGTCTTCTGCATTCTCTATGAACAGTTGATCTTATTGGGCGTGATTGCGCTGCTTTTCTTATTACCCAACCTCGTGCTAGGCATTGTTTTTGGAGTATCGCTTCCCAGTTGGTTAACGTTTTTCTATTTATACGCCGTGCTGGCTTTTTATTTTGTTTGGTACTGGACGCATACCGGCCAAACCTTGGCGATGCAAACCTGGCGTGTGAAGTTAGTGAACGTCTCTGGTGCCCGCCTCAGCCGAAGACAGGCACTATGGCGCTACGTCTATGGATCGCTGTGGCTCGTACCCTGCATCCTGATTCAAGCGAGTGCAGAACTGCAAAAGTGGGGAATCATTGGCCTGCTCTTTGCGGTCTCCCTGTTTCTCTGGCCGCTTACAATTTACTTGGACCCGCGTCACCGGCAAACCATTCCCGATCGGCTAGGCAAAACAAAGTTAATTACCTTGCCTAAGATAGAGAAAAAAAAGTAAAGTCTGCTTCGCGTGCTTCTTTAGAAGTAGGCCTACGCCTCGCGTAAACAATCAATTGCAGTAGTCCGCTGGATCTTACGTTGAAATTGGTAGCCCGCAATTGCGCAAGCAATCAATCCAAATGCAACGCCCATCGCAATCGATGATGCAAAGGAATTGAATTCAATTTCAAGCACGAAATACCCCAGTGCCCATGCAGCAAGAGCCGCTGCAAATCCACCCAAGAGGCCGGACAATCCACCGACAATCGCCAATTCAATACTTGCAATGGCAGCTAGCGTAGGACTCGAAGCGCCGACTGCCTTAAGGAGCGCTGCATCCCGAAAGCGCTCGTCTTGTGTTGCTGAGATCGCAGCAAACAAAACCAATATGGCTGCGGCAATCGTGAATGTAAACAAGAGGCCCAAAGCAGCACCTAAGCGATTGAGTACATCTTGGATTTGTTGTAAAGAATTCGCCACATCCACTACGGTGATGTTTGGATACCGCTGGGTTAAGCGGAAGTCCAATACTTCAGTACTAGGCGGCTGATAATACGCAGTAATCCACGATTGCGGTAAGTCTTGCAAGAGCACTGGCGGCATGATCACAAAGAAATTCACCCGCATCGAGCCCCACTCCAATGACCGTAAGGAGGTAATTTCAGCGCTGATGGTCTCGCCAGCAATCTCAAACGCCAATCGATCGCCTAGTTTTAATCCGAGGGTTTTAGCAATACCAGTCTCAATGGAAATTTGGGGTTTGTCTTGTTTAAACCAGCTACCAGCAAGCACTTTATTGCCACCCGGCAAATCCATGGTGTACGACAGATTAAATTCGCGATCCACTAAACGGCGGGCATTGTCTTTACTGTAATCGTTTGGCATCACCGGCCGATTATTGATCTCAATTAATCGCCCGCGCACCATGGGATACAAATCCGGCTTGCCGAGTCCAGCGGATGCAAGGTCCTGCGTTAAGGCATCGCGTTGATCATTTTGGATGTTGATGACAAAGCGATTCGGCGCATCGATCGGTACATTACCTTGCCAGGTTTTCAACAAATCCTGTCGCAACAGCAAGATGATTAATAAGGCCATCAAAGCAATCGCCAAAGCCGTGATTTGCATCACAGCAAATGCGGGGCTACGCGCCTGCGCACGCAATGCAAAACGGCCTGTAAATCCCAATCGGCTGAGTATTCCATGGATTGAAGAACGCGCCAACAGCTTCAGGGCTGCCCATGACAGCAATGCAAACACAGCAATCGCACCACCAAAACTCAAACCAACCCAGCTAGCGAGCTTCCAATCACGCGCTGCCCACAGCAGCAAGACAGCAAAACTTAAAAACCCCAATAAAGCGACCCAGCGCGCTGCAACCGGAACCCCGCTTAATTCACGGCGAACCAAGCGTACTGGTGAAATCTGGACCAAGGTAAGTAAAGGCGGTCCCGCAAAACCCAATAATAAAAACCAGGAGAGAAGCGCGCTCCATAAGACCGGCCATAGGGATGGTGGCGGTAAATCGGCCAACAATAAATTACCCAAGAACCACATCAGTCCATACTGAATCAGCCAACCCACTGCAATTCCGCATGCAGCCGCCACTAAACCCAATAAGGCCAGTGTTTTCAGTTGCTGGCGCAGGATCATGCCTTGAGTAGCGCCAAGGCACTTCATCACTGCGCAGACATTGGCCTGTCGTACCACGTAACGGCGCGCAGCCAAAGCAATTGCTACCGCAGATACCATCGCAGTTAAGAGTGCAATCAAGGATAAAAAACGCTCAGCCCGATCCAGCGTTTTACGCATCACCGGCTGACCCGTCTCCAGGGTTTCAATGCGCATGCCGCGCAGCTGATCCGATTCGATCGCATTCACAACCCAGTTTTGATAATCGGCAACGGCTGGATTCGATCCCGCAATCAACAAACGGTAAGTCACGCGACTCCCCAAACCAATCAGTTCCGTCTTGGGCAAATCGTCTAAAGAGATCATGACCCGCGGGGCAAAGTTCATAAATGCAGCGCCGCGATCGAGT
The DNA here is from genome assembly GCA_945947155.1 of Polynucleobacter meluiroseus. Taxonomy (GTDB): domain Bacteria; phylum Pseudomonadota; class Gammaproteobacteria; order Burkholderiales; family Burkholderiaceae; genus Polynucleobacter; species Polynucleobacter meluiroseus_G. Next base: position 38,405 of record CAMEXM010000012.1, read on the forward strand.
TCACGCAGCAAGACGGCATCGATGCGCAGGCGTGCTTGCCCTAATGCAACGGTATCGCCAATCTTGGCTTGCAAAACTTCAAGTAAGGCTGGATCAACCCAGGCATTGCCGGGTGCCGGGCCATTACTACTATTGACTTTATCGTTGTCCTGCGGATTTGTAGTGCGACTGATTTGGAGATCCCCGCGCAAGGGGTAGTCGCTGCTTACTGATTTGAGTGACGATAACTTACCCCGCTCACCTACTGTTGCCATGCTCGGAAAAACGACCGTTTGCGCAATCGAGAGTTTGCGATCTTTGGCTGCCTCTATAA